>NZ_JAGXJL010000024.1:0-188145 GCF_019091475.1 Streptomyces sp. GbtcB6
AACCCGGAAGCTAAGCCTTACAGCGCCGATGGTACTGCAGGGGGGACCCTGTGGGAGAGTAGGACACCGCCGAACAAATATTGAAAGGGTTGGATCTGGAACTTCGGTTCCGGGTCCAATCCTTTTTTGTTTTGCGTAACGTGTCGTTCACGTTCCGCGCCGAGCATCCCAGCATGGGTACTGCTGCAATGCTCAGGGCCGCCGGTGTCGGAGTGGGCGACGAGGTCATCGTGCCGGCCTTCGGGAACGTCGAAGTCGCCGAGGCCGTGACACTGGCCGGTGCGCTTCCGGTGTTCGCCGACATAGATCCGCTGACCTACTGCCTCGACGTGACGGCGGTGGAGGCGGCCGTAACCGCCCGTTCCGCGGCGGTGGTTGTCGTACACCGGTTTGGGCGGTGGGCCGACATCAGGCAGTTGCGTGAGCTGGGGCAGCGGCACGGACTGCTGGTGCTGGAACAGGGGGAGTCCGAGGCCCCGTACGACGAGATCGCGCAGCGGCGGCAGCGGGCCGCCTATCTCGATGCGAAGCTGCGCGGTGTGCGGACGCCCGACGGCGGTGACGGGCACACCTACCAGCAGTACGTGGTGCGGGTGCCGGGGAACGGCCGGCCCGACCGGGACGCTTTCGCTCGGGCCCTGCGGGGCAGGGGAGTTGACTGCCGGGTGCCGGTGAAGACGCCCGTGCACCGACTGCCGGAATTCCGGCGCTGTGTCTCGCTGCCGCAGACGGAGACGGCCGCGGACGAGACGCTGGCGCTGCCCGTGGACGCCTCGTTGACGAAGCGCGAGATGCAGCGGATCGTGTCCGCCTGCAATGCCCTCGGCGGACTGCTTCAGGCCGCCTTCTGAACGAGTTTGGGAACTCGGGCCTGTTCGGGGTATGATCTATTCCGTTGCGGCGGGGGAAACCCCGAAAAGGCAACAGGCCCCCATAGCTCAGTCGGCAGAGCGTCTCCATGGTAAGGAGAAGGTCAACGGTTCGATTCCGTTTGGGGGCTCCAGCCAGAAGGCCCCGCCCGTAAGGGCGGGGCCTTTTTCATGCCCTCTTTCCCCGTCCCCCTCAATCCTTCTGGAGGCCGGGGACCCGCATCGCGAGGATCGCCATGTCGTCCGACGGGGCGTCCGACGCGAAGCGCTCCACCGCGCGCATGATGCGTGCGGCGACCGCGCCCGCCGTGAGGCCCGTGCAGGTCGTGAGAACGTCCGCGAGGCCGTCGTCGCCCAGCATGCGCGTGCCCTCCCGGCGTTCCGTCACGCCGTCCGTGACGCAGAGGAGGACGTCGCCCGGGTCGAGGGTGACCGTCTGCTCGTACAGCTCCAGGTCCTCGATGACGCCGAGGAGGGGCTGCGGCTCGGCGGCCGCCTCCACGGTGCCGTCCTGGCGCAGGCGCAACGGGAGCGGGTGGCCGGCGCAGACCACCTTCATCTCCGCGCTGCCGTCCTCCTGGAGGCGCATCTCGCCGTACAGGAGGGTCAGGAAGCGGCTGCGGGCGCCCTCGTCCAGGATGGCGGAGTTGAGGCGTTCCAGGACGGCCGGGCCGCTGAGGCCCTCGCGGGCCAGGAGGCGGAGCGCGTGCCGGGCGAGGCCGGTCACGGCGGCCGCGTTGGGGCCCGTACCGCAGACGTCGCCGATGGCGAAGCCGTACGCGTTGTCGGCGATGGGGAAGACGTCGTAGAAGTCGCCGCCGACCTCGTTGCCCTCGCCGGCCGCGCGGTAGATGACCTCGACCTCCATGCCCTCGATGTGCGGGGTGCCCGGGGGCAGCAGGCTGCGCTGGAGGGCCTGGCTGATGGCCGTGCGCTCCGAGTACAGGCGGGCGTTGTCCAGGGCCAGGGCGGCCCGGCGGGACAGGTCCTCGGCCAGTTCCAGGATCTCCTGGCGGAAGTGTTCGTCGGTGGGCTTGCCGAGGGTGAGCATGCCGATGACGCGGTTGCGGGCGACCAGGGGGAGGACCACTGTCTCGCCGCCCACCGCGGAGGCCGTGGCGAGCGTCGGACCGATGCCGGAGGAGACCTGGCGGGTGGGGCCGCCGGTCAGGCCGAGGCTCCGCATGGAGCTGCGCAGGGCGGCCTGGTGGGCGTGTTCGCCGGGGGCCGTCCAGACGCGGGCGCCGGGTGTGGGCACCGGGTCCGGCGGCGGCACCTTGGAGAGCAACGACTTGATGCCGTCGATGAGTTCCTCGTCCTCGTGCAGGACGTACGACAGGTACGGCTCGGAGGCCTGGTCGGCGATGGTGTAGACCGCGCACCAGGTAGCGAGGGTCGGGACCGTCATCTGGGCCATCAGGGCGAGGGTCTGGTCGCGGTCCAGGGTGCCGGCGAGCAGGTCGGAGGCCTCGACGAGGAAGCTGAGCGAGCCGCGGCGCAGCCGTTCCAGCTCGCCCAGGCGGGCCGACTCGACGGCCAGGGCGATGCGGTCGGCGGCGAACTGGAGGCGCAGCGCCTCCTCGTTGGAGTATCTGCCCGGTGCCTCGGCCGCGACGCCCAGGGAGCCGGTCAGGCGGCCCTCGACCTTCAGCGGGACCGTGACGACCGATCGCATGCCGGTGCCTGAGAGGAGGGGGACCGCGCCCGGAACGGCCGCCAGATCGTCGTGTACGGCCGGCATGCGGGCCGAGCCGTAGCGGCCGGGGCCGGCTTCCACGGGCACGCGGGCGAAGCGCTGACGGGCGGACGGGAGTCCGGTGGAGGCGCGGACCTCCAGCTCGGTCTCGTCGTCGGTGGCGAGGAGCAGGAACGCGGAGTCGCCGTCGAGCATGTCCCGGGCGCGCTCGACCGTGCGCTGGAGGAGGCCGTCGAGGTCGTCCGGGGCCGGGGAGCCGATGAACACCTCGAAGGGGTCGCTGCTCTGGCCGTCGGAGGCGCCGCCGGCGTCGGAGGCGGGGACGCGCAACGGGGTCTGGAGGACGGCCCGTTCGTGGTCGCGTACGAGCAGGCAGACGGTGGAGGGCTCGCCGCCGGTGTCACGGACTCTCAGGTGCGAGGCGTAGACGGGGGTCACCCGGCCGTCGGCGCCGCGGATGCCGTAGCTGCCCTCCCAGCGGGAGAGCTGGAGGGCCTCGGCGATCCCGGTGCCGGTGCCGGGGGTGTGCGGCCAGGCGGCGAGGTCGGTGAGGGGCTTGCCGGTGACCTCGCCGGAGGTGTGGCCGAAGATCTCCTCGGCGTCCTCGTTCCAGGCCGAGATGGAGCCCTTGCGGTCGATCTGGACGACCGCGACCCGGACCCGGCCGTCGGCGAGGGGCAGCAGGTCGGCCGGGAGGGACGGTCCGGCGGCGCGGGTGCCCACCGGGCGCTCGGGGAGGTCGAGCTGGAACCAGACATTCTTGTGCGTGGACGTGTACTCGACGCCCCAGCGGGCCGCGAGGGCCGCGCAGAGCTGGAGTCCGCGGCCGCCCTCGCGGTCGGGGCTGCCCATGTTGACGGCGGAGCCCTGGAGCGGGACCTCGCGTTCCGGGTAGCGGTCGGAGACCTCGATGCGCACTCCGTCGTCCGCGCGCAGGCACAGCACGTCGGCATGGGTGCCGGCGTGCACCACCGCGTTGGTCACCAGTTCGCTGGTGAGGACCACCGCGTCGTCGACGACGTCCGCGAAGCCCCAGCCCTGGAGGGTGTCTCGGACGAAGGACCGGGCGGTCGCGACCGATCGCCCTACGGGCTCGAAGCTGGCGGCCGCGCGCGCGGTGATCACAGAACTCCTCGACCGGGTCTCGACATGCGGGCTTCCCTGGCCGGCCGGCTGGTGCCGCTGGTGCGGCATGCGCTCGCCTGTGGGCCGTGGCTCCGGGTTGTGTCCCCCGGGGATCACTCCGGTGGTCATGGTCTGCGGCCGCCCCTCCGAATGCCCGCTCGTTCTCGTGCCACCGCCCAGGCCGGACGGACCGGTGCGGCTGGACAGCCGCATGCAAGGTTACTTACCTTCGCCGTCCGAGCGGATGCCGGTCGCCAGTGTTTACGCCCCCAGGGTGTGCGGACGATGTGCGAAGCTGCCGAACTGTTATGGCCTGGTTCGGCCAGGGTGAAACACTGGGCAAGCTTCTGATGAAGGTCCGGTCAGCCTGAGTGCATTCCGTGTACGGCGGGCAACAGCCCCTGGTGTGGCCGGATCTCATCTGGCAGAACTACGCAGCAGTAACTGGTACGCCGAAGTAAGCGGTACGCCGAGTATGGCGGTGTCCGAGCACAGCAGTAACGGTCGACCCCTGCGGGAGGGACACAGTGGAGTCTGGCGCAGCGGCGCGGGGCACTAAGGCGCGCGCGAAGGGCGGACCGTCCCTGAGCAGGCAGCGGGGCGGTGACGGGACCACCGCGGTGGACACGGCTTCCCTGAACCGGTTGCTGGTGGCGCTCCTGGCGATGCGGGACGGCAACTTCCGCAAGCGGCTCACGGTGTCCGGGGACGGCGTGATGTCGGAGATCGCGGCGGTCTTCAACGAGGTGGCCGACCGCAATCTCCACCTCACGGGTGAGTTGTCCCGGGTGCGGCGTGTCGTCGGACGTGAGGGAAAGCTCACGGAGCGGCTGGAGACGGGTGCCTGCGAGGGCTCCTGGGCGGCTGCCATCGACAACTCCAACGCTCTCGTCGACGACCTGGTGCGGCCGGTCTCCGAAGTGGGCCGGGTGCTCACGGCGGTGGCCGAGGGCGATCTGTCGCCGCGCATGGAGCTGCGGTCGCCGTCGGCGGACGGGGCCGGGCATCCGCTGCGCGGTGAGTTCCTGAAGGTCGGCCGGACCGTCAACAACCTGGTCGACCAGTTGTCGACGTTCACCGACGAGGTCACGCGCGTGGCCAGCGAGGTGGGCACCGAGGGCAAGTTGGGCGGGCAGGCCCGCGTGCGGGGTATGTCCGGTTCGTGGCGAGACCTCACGGACTCGGTGAACACGATGGCGTACCGGCTGACCGCACAGGTGCGTGACATCGCGTTGGTGACGACGGCGGTCGCCAAGGGTGATCTGTCCCGCAAGGTCACGGTTCAGGTCGCCGGCGAGATGCTGGAGCTGAAGGAAACCGTCAACACGATGGTGGACCAGCTGTCGGCGTTCTCCTCCGAGGTGACCCGGGTCGCCCGCGAGGTGGGCACCGACGGCATCCTGGGCGGCCAGGCGAACGTGCCCGGTGTGGCCGGTACGTGGAAGGAACTCACCGACTCGGTCAACACCATGGCCGGCAACCTGACGGCGCAGGTCCGTGGGATCTCCGAGGTGACCACCGCGGTCGCCAACGGTGACCTGTCGCGCAAGGTGACCGTCCCGGCCCGCGGTGAGGTCGCGCAGCTCGCCGAGACGATCAACCAGATGACCGAGACGCTGCGGATCTTCGCGGACGAGGTCACACGCGTGGCCAACGAGGTCGGCGGCGAGGGGCGGCTCGGCGGGCAGGCGAACGTGCCGGGCGCGGCGGGTACCTGGAAGGACCTGACGGACTCGGTCAACACGGTCTTCCGGAACCTGACCACCCAGGTGCGGGACATCGCCGCCGTGACGACGGCGGTGGCCAACGGTGATCTGTCGCAGAAGGTCACGGTCGACGTGGCCGGCGAGATGCTGGAGTTGAAGAACACCGTCAACGGCATGGTTGATCAACTGTCGTCGTTCGGTGCCGAGGTCACCCGCGTGGCCCGGGAGATCGGTGTCGAGGGTGAACTGGGCGGCCAGGCGCAGGTGCCCGGAGCCGCCGGTACCTGGAAGGACTTGACGGACTCCGTCAACACTGCATTCCGCAACCTCACCGGCCAGGTACGCAACATCGCCCAGGTGACGACGGCGGTGGCCAACGGCGACCTGTCGCAGAAGGTCACGGTCGACGTCTCCGGCGAGATGCTGAAGCTGAAGAACACCGTGAACACGATGGTGGACCAGCTCTCCAGCTTCGCCGACCAGGTGACGCGCATGGCCAGGGACGTGGGCACCGAGGGCCGGCTGGGCGGTCAGGCGCGTGTGGACGGCGTCTCGGGCACCTGGAAGGAGCTGACGGACTCCGTCAACTTCATGGCCGGCAACCTGACCTCGCAGGTGCGGCAGATCGCCCAGGTGACGACGGCGGTGGCGCGGGGCGACCTGTCCCAGAAGATCGACGTCGACGCGCGCGGCGAGATCCTCGAGCTGAAGAACACGATCAACACGATGGTCGATCAACTGTCCGCCTTCGCCGACCAGGTCACCAAGGTGGCCCGGGAGGTGGGTACGGAAGGACGGCTGGGCGGCCAGGCGCAGGTGCCCGGTGTGGCCGGTGTGTGGCGGGACCTGACGGACTCCGTGAACGGCATGGCCGGCAACCTGACGGCCCAGGTGCGCAACATCGCGCAGGTCGCCACCGCGGTGGCCCGCGGTGACCTCTCCCAGAAGATCACCGTGGACGCGCGCGGTGAGATCCAGGAGCTGAAGAACACCCTGAACACGATGGTCGACCAGCTGTCGTCGTTCGCCCAGGAGGTCACGCGCGTGGCGCGCGAGGTGGGTACCGAGGGCATCCTCGGTGGCCAGGCCGAGGTGCAGGGGGTCGCGGGCACCTGGAAGGACCTCACCCAGTCCGTGAACTTCATGGCGAACAACCTGACCATCCAGGTGCGCAACATCGCCGAGGTCACGACGGCGGTCGCCAAGGGCGATCTGTCGAAGAAGATCACCGTCGACGCGAAGGGCGAGATCCTCGAACTCGTCACGACGGTCAACACGATGGTCGACCAGCTGTCGAGTTTCGCCGAGCAGGTGACCCGGGTGGCCCGCGAGGTGGGTACCGAGGGCATCCTGGGCGGCCAGGCGCATGCTTCGGGCGTCACGGGCATCTGGAAGGACCTCACCGACAATGTGAACCTGATGGCCAACAACCTGACCACGCAGGTGCGGAACATCTCCCAGGTCTCGGCGGCGGTCGCCAACGGTGACCTGACCCGGCAGGTCACCATCGAGGCGAGCGGCGAGGTGGCCCAGCTCGCCGACAACATCAACACGATGGTGAAGACGCTGAGTTCGTTCGCCGACCAGGTCACCAAGGTGGCCCGTGAGGTGGGCACGGACGGCATCCTGGGCGGCCAGGCGCACGTGCCGGGTGTGGCGGGTACCTGGAAGGACCTCACCGAGTCGGTGAACCAGATGGCGTCCAACCTGACCGGCCAGGTGCGCAACATCGCGATGGTCACCACGGCCATCGCCAAGGGCGACCTGACCAAGAAGATCGACATTGACGCCCGTGGTGAGATCCTCGAACTCAAGACGACGATCAACACGATGGTCGATCAGCTGTCGAGTTTCGCCGAGGAGGTCACCCGGGTCGCCCGCGAGGTGGGCACCGAGGGGCAGCTGGGCGGCCAGGCACGCGTGCGTGATGTCGACGGCACCTGGCGGGACCTCACCGAGTCCGTGAACGAGATGGCCGGGAACCTGACCCGGCAGGTGCGTGCCATCGCGCGCGTGGCGACCGCGGTGACCCGCGGTGACCTGAACCTGAAGATCGACGTGGACGCGGCCGGCGAGATCCAGGAACTCCAGGACTACATCAACAAGATGATCGCCAACCTGCGTGACACCACGGTCGCCAACCAGGAGCAGGACTGGCTCAAGGGCAACCTGGCGCGTATCTCCGCGCTGATGCAGGGCCGCCGCGACCTGGCGGACGTGGCCTCGCTGATCATGAGCGAGCTGACGCCGGTGGTCTCCGCGCAGCACGGCGCGTTCTTCTTCGGGATGCCCCTGGTCGACGGCAAGGACGCGAGCGCCGAGAACGAGGACGCGTACGAACTGCGCATGCTCGGGTCGTACGGCTACTCGATGGGCTCCATGCCTACGTCGTTCCGGCCCGGTGAGGCTCTGATCGGCACGGCGGCCAAGGAGAAACGCACGATCCTGGTGGACAAGGCGCCCACCGGCTACCTGAAGATCTCCTCCGGGCTCGGCGAGGCTCCGCCGGCGCAGGTGATCGTGCTTCCGGTGCTGTTCGAGGGCAAGGTGCTCGGCGTGATCGAGCTGGCGTCCTTCACGCCGTTCACGCAGATCCAGAAGGACTTCCTCAACCAGATCGCCGAGATGATCGCGACCAGCGTCAACACCATCTCCGTCAACACCAAGACCGAGGTGCTGCTGAAGCAGTCGCAGGAGCTGACCGAGCAGCTCCAGGAGCGGTCGGCCGAGCTGGAGAACCGGCAGAAGGCCCTCCAGGCGTCCAACGCCGAACTGGAGGAGAAGGCCGAGCTGCTGGCCCAGCAGAACCGGGACATCGAGGTGAAGAACACCGAGATCGAGGAGGCCCGGCAGGTCCTGGAGGAGCGCGCCGAGCAACTCGCCGTCTCCATGCGCTACAAGAGCGAGTTCCTCGCCAACATGTCGCACGAGCTGCGCACCCCGCTCAACTCGCTGCTGATCCTGGCCAAGCTGCTCGCCGACAACGCCGAGGGCAACCTCTCGCCGAAGCAGGTGGAGTTCGCCGAGACCATCCACGGTGCCGGTTCCGACCTGCTCCAGCTGATCAACGACATCCTCGACCTGTCGAAGGTCGAGGCGGGCAAGATGGACGTCTCCCCGACGCGTATCGCGCTCGTCCAGCTCGTGGACTACGTGGAGGCCACCTTCCGGCCGCTGACCGCGGAGAAGGGCCTCGACCTGTCGGTACGGGTCTCGCCGGAGCTGCCCGCCACCCTGCACACCGACGAACAGCGGCTCCTTCAGGTGCTGCGCAACCTGCTGTCGAACGCGGTGAAGTTCACCGACTCCGGTTCGGTGGAGCTGGTGATCCGTCCGGCCGGCAGCGCGGTGCCGGTGGGGATCAGGGAGCAGCTGCTCGAGGCCGGTTCGCTCAGTGATCCGGACGCGCCGCTGATCGCGTTCTCGGTGACCGACACCGGCATCGGTATCGCGGCCAGCAAGATGCGGGTGATCTTCGAGGCGTTCAAGCAGGCCGACGGCACGACCAGCCGCAAGTACGGCGGTACGGGCCTCGGACTGTCGATCTCGCGGGAGATCGCGCAGTTGCTCGGCGGTGAGATCCACGCGCAGAGCGAGCCGGGCCGCGGCTCCACGTTCACGCTGTACCTGCCGTTGCACCCCAGTGAGCTGCCGCCGCAGGGCTACCAGCAGTCCGTGCCCCAGCTGGAGGCGGGGGACCTGGTCGCCTCGCAGAACCTCGCCTCGGAGCTGTCCGGCGTGGAGATCGAGACGCCGGCCGAGGTGAAGTCGTACCAGGAGACCCAGAACGGTGCCGCCGCGCTCTTCCGGCGCCGGCGCCGGGGGGCTCCGGTGGCCGAGGCCTGGCCGGTGCTGGCCGAGCAGGAGGCGATGTCGCCGCAGCCGCGCCGGGGCATGCGGTTCGGCGGCGAGAAGGTGCTGATCGTCGACGACGACATCCGCAACGTCTTCGCGCTCACCAGCGTCCTGGAGCAGCACGGCCTTTCGGTGCTGTACGCCGAGAACGGCCGGGAGGGCATCGAGGTGCTGGAGCAGCACGACGATGTCGCGGTCGTCCTGATGGACATCATGATGCCCGAGATGGACGGCTACGCGACGACCTCGGCGGTCCGCCGGATGCCGCAGTTCGCCGGGCTGCCGATCATCGCGCTCACCGCGAAGGCGATGAAGGGCGACCGGGAGAAGGCCATCGAGTCGGGCGCCTCCGACTACGTCACCAAGCCGGTCGACCCCGATCACCTTCTGGCGGTGATGGAGCAGTGGATGCGCGAGGAGTGACCGGAACGGTCAGGTGTGATGTGAACGTTTCGGGAACCTTCCGTGTGCACGGGGAGTTGCTGACTCACGGTGGCGGAACCCGTGTAGAAGTGCGGGATTGGGGGAACCTTCTGGTCCCCGGCTGCGTTTCTGCTACGTGCACAGTGACATCGCGGTGACAGGGTGTGGCGACAGGCGGGGTGCGGCTACCATGACCGGCACAAGGACGGGCGGCGAAAGGGAGTCGTCCCCTGGGGCGGCGCCCGGTGCACATCCGGGGCGAGGAGGGCGGGCCATGGTGCAGAAGGCCAAGATCCTCCTGGTCGATGACCGGCCGGAGAATCTGCTGGCGCTGGAGGCCATCCTCTCTGCGCTCGATCAGACACTGGTGCGGGCATCGTCCGGGGAGGAAGCGCTCAAGGCACTGCTCACGGACGACTTCGCGGTCATTCTGCTGGACGTCCAGATGCCGGGCATGGACGGTTTCGAGACCGCGGCGCACATCAAGCGGCGGGAGCGGACCCGGGACATCCCGATCATCTTCCTCACGGCCATCAACCACGGCCCGCACCACACCTTCCGGGGCTACGCCGCAGGCGCGGTCGACTACATCTCCAAGCCCTTCGACCCGTGGGTGCTGCGCGCCAAGGTCTCGGTCTTCGTCGAGCTGTACATGAAGAACTGCCAGCTGCGCGAGCAGGCGGCGCTGCTGCGGCTCCAGTTGGAGGGCGGCGGCAAGGGCGCGGTCGCCGGCAAGGAGTCCGCGGGGCTGCTCGCCGAGCTGTCCGCCCGGCTCGCGGCCGTCGAGGAGCAGGCCGAGGCGCTCTCCAAGCAGCTGGACGACGAGTCCGCGGACGCGGCCGCGGTGGCCACGGCGGCTCATCTGGAGCGCAAACTCACCGGTCTGCGCCGGGCGCTCGATGCCCTCGAACCGGGCACGGGCGGCGGCACGGCAGCGCTGCCGTCGCAGAACTGACCGCGAGGGCGGCCAGTTGCCCATGACCGCGCGTCAGTTTCGTGCCTCGACAAAGGCGACACGAACGGGTGAAGCAGTCGGCACACGTGTCCCCTGCCGTCTCCCCCGGTAACCTCACACCCATGGCCTCACGTCCCTCGGCAGCCAAGAAGCAGCCCGCGAAGAAGGCCGCTCCCTCGAAGGCTCCGGTGCAGAAGGCCGCCGCGAAGAAGGCCCCGGCCAAGAAAGCGCCCGCCAAGAGGAGCGCGGCGAAGAAGTCCGCGCCGGCACCCAAGCCGGCGCCCAGCCCCACCGGGGGCGTCTACCGCCTGGTGCGCGCCCTCTGGCTGGGCCTCGCGCACGCCGTCGGCGCTGTCTTCCGCGGCATAGGACAGGGAGCCAAGAACCTGGACCCCGCGCACCGCAAGGACGGCGTCGCCCTCCTGCTGCTCGGCACCGCCCTGATCGTCGCCGCCGGTACCTGGGCCGACCTGCGCGGTCCGGTCGGCGACCTGGTCGAGATCCTCGTCACCGGCGCCTTCGGCCGTCTCGACCTGCTGGTGCCGATACTGCTCGCGATGATCGCCGTACGGTTCATGCGCCACCCCGAGCAGCCGGAGGCCAACGGCCGGATCGTGATCGGTCTGTCCGCGCTGGTCATCGGCGTGCTCGGGCAGGTCCACATCGCCTGCGGCTCGCCCGCCCGCAGCGACGGCATGCAGGGCATAAGGGACGCCGGCGGTCTCATCGGCTGGGCGGCGGCGACCCCGCTGACGTACACCATGACCGAGGTCCTCGCCGTACCCCTGCTGGTGCTGCTCACGGTCTTCGGGCTGCTCGTCGTCACCGCGACCCCGGTGAACGCCGTCCCGCAGCGGCTGCGGGCGCTCGGCGCGCGCCTGGGGCTGCTGCACGACCCCGAGCCCGACGAGTACCCGGAGTACGGCGAGGACGACGAGCGCTACGACGAGCAGTGGCGCCAGGCGCTGCCCGCGCGCTCCCGCAGGCGCCCCGGCGCCCCCCAGGACTACGACCCCGACGTCGCCGAGCAGGAGGCCCTCGCCAAGCGCCGGGGCCGCCCGCGGCGTTCCGCCGTGCCGCAGCCCGAGCTGGGCCGCCAGATGGACGCCGTGGACGTCGCGGCGGCGGCCGCCGCCGCGCTCGACGGCGCCGTCCTGCACGGCATGCCGCCCTCCCCGCTCGTCGCCGACCTCACCCAGGGTGTCAGCGTCGGCGACCGCGAGGACACCACGCCGACGCCCCTGCCGGCGCCGAGCCCGAGTCCGGTGCCGGCCGCGCGGCCCAAGCAGGAGAGGCTCAAGGTCGAGCCGGTCGTCGCGGACCTGACCAAACCGGCGCCCGAGGAGCCCCGCGACCTGCCCCCGCGCGCCGAGCAGCTCCAGCTCTCCGGCGACATCACCTACTCGCTGCCGTCGCTCGACCTCCTCACCCGCGGCGGCCCCGGCAAGGCGCGCAGCGAGGCCAACGACCGGGTGGTCGCCTCGCTCACCAACGTCTTCTCGGAGTTCAAGGTCGACGCGGCCGTCACCGGTTTCACCCGCGGGCCGACGGTCACCCGCTACGAGGTCGAACTCGGCCCGGCCGTGAAGGTCGAGCGGATCACCGCGCTCACCAAGAACATCGCGTACGCCGTCGCCAGCCCGGACGTGCGGATCATCAGCCCGATCCCCGGCAAGTCCGCGGTCGGCATCGAGATCCCCAACACCGACCGCGAGATGGTCAACCTCGGAGACGTGCTGCGGCTCGCCGAGTCCGCCGAGGACGACGACCCGATGCTGGTCGCGTTCGGCAAGGACGTCGAGGGCGGCTACGTCATGCACTCGCTGGCGAAGATGCCGCACATGCTCGTCGCGGGCGCCACCGGCTCCGGCAAGTCGTCCTGCATCAACTGTCTGATCACCTCGGTCATGATGCGGGCGACCCCCGAGGACGTGCGGATGGTCCTCGTCGACCCCAAGCGCGTCGAGCTGACCGCCTACGAGGGCATCCCGCACCTGATCACGCCGATCATCACCAACCCGAAGCGGGCCGCCGAGGCGCTCCAGTGGGTCGTACGCGAGATGGACCTGCGCTACGACGACCTGGCCGCGTTCGGGTACCGGCACATCGACGACTTCAACAAGGCCATCCGCGACGGCAAGCTCAAGACGCCCGAGGGCAGTGAGCGCGAGCTCCAGGCGTACCCGTACCTGCTGGTGATCGTCGACGAGCTCGCCGACCTGATGATGGTCGCCCCGCGCGACGTCGAGGACTCGATCGTGCGCATCACGCAGCTCGCGCGCGCCGCCGGTATCCACCTGGTGCTCGCCACCCAGCGTCCCTCGGTCGACGTGGTCACCGGTCTCATCAAGGCGAACGTGCCCTCCCGGCTCGCCTTCGCCACCTCCTCGCTCGCCGACAGCCGCGTCATCCTCGACCAGCCCGGCGCCGAGAAGCTCATCGGCAAGGGCGACGGCCTCTTCCTGCCGATGGGGGCGAACAAGCCGACCCGTATGCAGGGCGCGTTCGTCACCGAGGAGGAGGTCGCGGTGATCGTCCAGCACTGCAAGGACCAGATGACGCCGGTCTTCCGGGACGACGTCGTGGTGGGCACCAAGCAGAAGAAGGAGATCGACGAGGACATCGGCGACGACCTCGACCTGCTCTGCCAGGCGGCCGAACTGGTCGTCTCCACGCAGTTCGGCTCCACGTCCATGCTCCAGCGCAAGCTGCGCGTCGGCTTCGCCAAGGCCGGCCGGCTCATGGACCTCATGGAGTCGCGCGGCGTGGTCGGGCCGAGCGAGGGGTCCAAGGCGCGTGACGTTCTGGTGAAACCTGATGAGCTGGATGGAGTGCTTGCTGTGATCCGTGGGGAGTCCGAGGGGTAGGTCTGTCTCAGGGCTACGGGCGCCTGGAGACCGGGTGGAGTCATTGTCGTGATCCACCTGTTAGGGATCGTCGGGCAACCGTTTCCCTTTGACGCACGTCAAGTTGAGCGAGAGGAAAGGTGTGTACTCCATCCTGGGGCGCACACCTGACCCGTCATCGGGATGTCCGGCCATACCGATGGCGTACAAAGTCGTACCGCCCGGTTGCCTCACCCTTTCGCACCCCCCCTAGACTGAACCTCCAGCACAGGTGGCTACACGCTCGAAAGGCGCCCCCGTGTCCATCGGCAGCAACTCCCCTGAAGACGAGCGTCCGTTCCCAGACGTGTCCGAGGAAAACCGCCCCTCCGTAGGCCGAGCCCTCAAACAGGCCCGCATCGCCGCCGGGCTGACCGTCGACGACATCAGCGGGAGCACCCGGGTCCGTATCGCCATCGTGCACGCCATCGAGGCCGACGACTTCGCCCCTTGCGGCGGCGACGTCTACGCCCGCGGGCACATCCGGACCCTGGCCAAGGCCGTCGGCCTCGACCCGGAGCCGCTGCTCGCTCAGTTCGCGGCCGAGCACGGTGGTGGGCGGCCCGCGCCGACGCCCGCCGCGCCGTTGTTCGAGGCGGAACGTATCCGCCCCGAGCGACGCGGTCCCAACTGGACGGCGGCCATGGTCGCCGCGATCGTCGTCGTGATCGGTTTCGTCGGCTTCACCGCCTTCAAGGGCGGCGGCGGTGACGACGCCAAGCAGTCGGTCGCGGAGGGCCCCGCCCCGACGACCAGCAAGCCGGTCTCGCCGACCCCGAAGGAAAGCAAGCCCGACAAGACCCCCGAGCCCTCCGACAGCGCGATCGCCGCAGCGCCCCAGGACAAGGTCACCGTCCAGGTCAGCGCGGTCAACGGACGCAGCTGGATCTCGGCCAAGGACCACAACGGCCGGATGCTCTTCGACGGGCTCCTGAAGAAGGGCGAGTCCAAGACCTTCCAGGACAGCTCCAAGATCAACCTGATCCTCGGCGACGCCGGAGCGATCCAGCTCTACGTCAACGGCAAGAAGATCGAGGACCAGTTCCAGCCCGGCGCGGTTGAGCGCCTGACGTACACCAAGGGCGACCCGGAAGTCGGATAACCGTTCGGATCATGCACGTACACAAGGGGTTGGCCATGATCGGCCAGCCCCTTCGACGTGGGCTGTCGGTGAGACAAAGTAGTCTTGAGCCCATGCCTGAACGCCGTACCGTCGCACTTGTCACTCTCGGCTGCGCCCGTAACGAGGTGGACTCGGAGGAGCTCGCAGGCCGTTTGGAGGCGGACGGCTGGCATCTCGTCGAGGACGCCTCGGACGCCGATGTCGCCGTGGTCAACACCTGTGGATTCGTCGAGGCCGCCAAGAAGGACTCCGTCGACGCCCTCCTCGAGGCCAACGATCTCAAGGGGCACGGCAGAACCCAGGCCGTCGTGGCGGTGGGCTGCATGGCCGAGCGGTACGGCAAGGAACTCGCCGAGGCGCTGCCCGAGGCGGACGGCGTGCTCGGCTTCGACGACTACGCCGACATCTCCGACCGGCTGCAGACCATCCTCAACGGCGGCATCCACGCCTCGCACACCCCGCGCGACCGGCGCAAGCTGCTGCCCATCAGCCCCGCGGAGCGGCAGGACTCGGCCGCCGAGGTGGCTCTCCCGGGCCACGGGCCCGTCGACCTCCCGGAGGGCGTCGCGCCGGCCTCCGGCCCGCGTGCGCCCCTGCGCCGCCGCCTGGACGGCGCCCCGGTGGCCTCGGTCAAGCTTGCCTCCGGCTGCGACCGGCGCTGCTCCTTCTGCGCCATCCCGTCCTTCCGCGGCTCCTTCATCTCACGCCGGCCCAGCGACGTGCTGAACGAGACCCGATGGCTGGCCGAACAGGGCGTGACGGAGATCATGCTGGTCTCCGAGAACAACACCTCCTACGGCAAGGACCTGGGCGACATCCGCCTCCTGGAGTCCCTGCTGCCGGAGCTGGCCGAGGTGGACGGCATCGAGCGGGTGCGCGTCAGCTACCTCCAGCCCGCCGAGATGCGCCCCGGCCTGATCGACGTACTGACCTCCACCCCCAAGGTCGTCCCGTACTTCGACCTGTCCTTCCAGCACTCCGCGCCGGGCGTGCTGCGCGCGATGCGCCGCTTCGGTGACACCGACCGCTTCCTGGAGCTGCTCGACACCATCCGGAGCAAGGCCCCGCAGGCCGGCGTCCGCTCCAACTTCATCGTCGGCTTCCCCGGCGAGTCCGAGTCCGACCTGGCCGAGCTGGAGCGCTTCCTGAACGGCGCGCGGCTGGACGCCATCGGCGTCTTCGGGTACTCCGACGAGGAGGGCACCGAGGCGGCGACGTACGAGAACAAGCTCGCCGAGGAAGTCGTCGCCGACCGCCTCGCGCACATCTCCCGGCTCGCCGAGGAGCTCGTCTCGCAGCGGGCCGAGGAGCGCGTCGGCGAGACCGTGCACGTCCTCGTGGAGTCCGTGGACGACGAGGACGGCGTCTACGGCCGGGCGGCCCACCAGGCGCCCGAGACGGACGGACAGGTGCTGCTCACCAGCGGCGCGGAACTGCGCGTCGGCCGTATGGTCGAGGCGAAGGTGGTCGGTACGGAGGGTGTCGACCTGGTGGCCGAGCCGCTGCAGGGCTCGCCCTCATGGAGTGAGGAGGCCGGCAGATGACCGGAGTCCCGGCGTCCGCCGCGGGCGGCTCCTCCGGCGCGCACGGCGCCCCGGGCTCCGCCGCCACCTCCGGTGCTGCCCCGGATTCCGGTTCCCACGACTCCGGTTCCCACGACGGCGAGCGGCCCGCGCGCGGCGGCAAGATCGCCGCTGCCGCCGTCAACCAGGCGAGCGTGTGGAACGTCGCCAATCTGCTGACCATGCTCCGGCTGGTCCTGGTGCCCGGCTTCGTCGCCCTGATGCTGGCCGGTGGCGGATACGACCCGGCGTGGCGCTCGCTCGCCTGGGCGGCCTTCGCCATCGCCATGATCACCGACCTGTTCGACGGGCATCTCGCGCGCACCTACAACCTGGTCACCGACTTCGGGAAGATCGCCGACCCCATCGCCGACAAGGCGATCATGGGGGCGGCGCTGATCTGTCTCTCCGGGCTGGGCGATCTGCCCTGGTGGGTGACGATCGTGATCCTCGCCCGGGAACTCGGCATCACGCTGATGCGTTTCGTGGTCATCCGCTACGGCGTGATCCCGGCCAGCCGCGGCGGCAAGCTCAAGACGCTCACCCAGGGCGTGGCCGTGGGGATGTACGTGCTGGCGCTGACGGGGTGGCTGGCCACCCTGAGGTTCTGGGTGATGGCCGCGGCCGTCGTCCTGACCGTCGTCACCGGCCTCGACTATGTGAGACAAGCCATTGTGCTGCGGCGGCAGGGAATCGCCGAGCGCGCAGCAGCGTTGGAGGAGACGGAAGCGTGAATTCCACGGCCGCCGAACTGGTGCGACTACTGACGGTGAGAGGGCAGACCCTCGCTGTCGCCGAGTCGCTGACCGGCGGCCTGGTGGCGGCGGAGATCACAACGGTCCCGGGGGCGTCCAAGGCGTTCCGGGGCTCCGTCACCGCCTACGCCACCGAGCTCAAGCACGACCTGCTGGACGTGGACGCCACCCTGCTGGCCCAGCGCGGAGCGGTGGATCCGCAGGTCGCGGCCCAGATGGCCGCCGGAGTGCGCAAGGCGCTGGGCGCCGACTGGGGCCTCGCGACCACCGGAGTCGCCGGCCCGGAACCGCAGGACGGCCGACCGGTCGGCACGGTTTTCGTGGCCGTGGACGGGCCGTTCGGCCCTGGTTCCGGTTCTGCCGCTGGCGGAAAAGTGGAGGCCCTGCGGTTGAACGGCGACCGCGCGGAAATTCGTAGAGAGAGTGTACGGAGCGTACTCGCACTGCTTCTGAGGGAGCTTGCGAGCGAACAGACCGGGAATGAGCGGACACAGGATACGGAACAGAACGGGGGGTTTTGATGTTTGCAGCCCTGAGTGAACACGACATCGCTCCCCGCACGGCCGCGGCGCAAGGCGGTACGGTGGGGCGTGAAGGATGCGGCTACGCGGTCCGAGGAGGGAGCCACCGATGATTCTGCTCCGTCGCCTGCTGGGTGACGTGCTGCGTCGGCAGCGCCAGCGCCAGGGCCGTACTCTGCGCGAAGTCTCCTCGTCCGCCCGAGTCTCACTCGGCTATCTCTCCGAGGTGGAGCGGGGGCAGAAGGAGGCTTCCTCCGAACTGCTCGCCGCCATCTGCGACGCGCTGGACGTACGGATGTCCGAGCTCATGCGAGAAGTGAGCGACGAGCTCGCCCTCGCCGAGCTGGCCCAGTCCGCCCGGGCCACCGAGCCCGTGCCCACGCCGGTTCGCCCGATGCTGGGTACCGTCTCGGTGACCGGCGTGCCACCGGAACGGGTGACCATCAAGGCGCCCGCCGAGGCAGTGGACGTGGTCGCCGCGTGACGCCTGCGCGGGTGTAGACCGACGCGGCGCCGACCCGGCGTCGAAGAAGTGTACGAGGCCCCGGCCGGGGCCTTCCCAGGCAGACCTGGGGAGGTGCGGCCGGGGCTTTCGTGCGCCCGCGGACCGTGTGCGTCCATTTGCCGGTGTCCGGTGGTCCGGTCATGGTGGAGGGACGTGACAGGGGGCGAACGACCGGAGAGAACGCATGTACGTCGTGAAGAGCCCGCTGTCCGACGCGGACCTGAAGACCGTGGCAGAGGCGCTGCAGGGCGCCCTCGTCGACCTGGTGGATCTGGCGCTGGCCGCCAAACAGATCCACTGGAACGTGGTCGGGCCCCGCTTCCGAACCGTCCACCTCCAGCTCGACGAGGTCGTGGACACGGCCCGGGTGCACTCCGACACGGTCGCGGAGCGGGCGTCGGCGCTGGGCGTCTCACCGGACGGGCGCGCGGCCACCGTGGCCGCCGGCAGCGGCATCGGGTCGGTCCCCGGCGGCTGGATCAAGGACTCGGACGCGGTGGCGGCCCTGGTGGACGGGCTGGGCGCGGTGATCACCCGGATGCGGGAGCGGGTCACGGAGACCGCGGAGGCCGATCCGGTGTCCCAGGACATCTTCATCGGGATCACGGCCGATCTGGAGAAACATCACTGGATGTTCCAGGCGGAGAACGCGTAGCAGAGGCCGATGCCGGTCGACGGCCGTTGCATCGGTGAGCCCTCGGTGCGCCTCCCCGGCGGGCCGGGTGACGTTCTAGCGTCCGGCTGGAGGTGGCGGCCATGGTGGGGCGGATAGTGCGCTGGGGGGTTGCCCTGGGGCTCGCGGCGGTGTGGTGGTGGGCGGTACTGCGGATCGCGTTCACCGACGGCGCCGGGGCGCTGGAAGGGACTGTGGCCGCCGGCGGGTGGGGGCTGAGCCTGCTGCCGGTGAACTGTGTGCCGAGGGCCCGGGCGGCGGGGGCCCTGGGACCGGCGCGGTGGCGGACGGCCTGGCGGGCACCGGGGGCTACCAGGGCATCGCCACCCCTCCGTTCGGGCGCAGGATCTGGCCTGTCGTGAACGAGGAGGCGTCGGACGCCAGATAGAGCACGGCGTGCGCGACGTCCGCCGCCTCGCCGACCCGGCCCAGCGGCGACATCCGGGCCATCCGGGCCTCCGTCTGCTCCTGTTCCGCGCTGTTGTCGCGGTCGGTCATGGGGGTACGGGTCCAGCCCGGGGCGACCGCGTTGACGCGGATGCCCTGCCGGCCGACCTCGTTGGCGAGCGTCTTGGTCAGCTGGACCACGGCCGCCTTGGCCGCGCCGTAGCAGAGCAGGCCGGGACCGCCGGTGTCGATCGCGCCGGAGGCCATGGTGATGATGCTGCCCCCGGCCCGCCTCGCCAGCATCAGCCGCGCCGCCTCCTGGCAGGCGTACAGCACACCCTTGAAGTTGACGCCCAGCACCCGGTCGAGGTCCTCGTCCCGGGTCTCCAGGACCGGGCTGCGGTGCATGATCCCGGCGATCGCCGCCATGACGTCCAGCCGCTCGCAGGACCGCACGGCCTCCCCGAGCCGCGCCCGGTCGGTGACGTCGAGGGTGTGGGTGCGGGCGGTGCCGCCGCGGTCCTTGATCAGCGTCGCCGTCTCGTGCAGGCCGTCCGCGTCCCGGTCGGCACAGTGCACGGTCGCGCCCGCCTCGGCGAGCAGCACGGCGGACGCCCGGCCGATACCGCCGGCGGCGCCGGTGACGAATGCGGTGCGTCCGGTGAGGTCGTACGCCTTGAGGGGCATGAAGGGACGGTACGAGCGTTTCTGACGGGTCGTCAATTACTCGGGCGGGGGCGGATTTCGCGGGCGCGCCGGGAACCCGGATCGGGGGCCGGGCCGGTCTGGCAGGCCGGGCACCAGTAGGTGGGGCGCTCCCGGGAGCCGTCGCCCTGGTCGGCGAGGCGGATCGGGGTGTGGCAGCGCAGGCAGGGGCGGGGCGCGCGGCCGTAGACGAAGAGGTCGTGGTCACGCAGGCCGGTGGTCCGGCGCACCAGGCGGTCGCGGTTGGCCTCCAGGAGGCGCCGGGCGAGGCCGGGGAGGATCGCGGCGCGGTCAGCGGGGAGCGCGCCGACCGGGAGCCAGGGGGTCGCGCCGATCAGGAAGCAGAGCTCGCTCTTGTAGATGTTGCCGATCCCGGCGAGGTTGCGCTGGTCGAGCAGGGCCTCGCCGAGCGGGCGGGCCGGGTCCGCGAGAAGGTTGGCGAGGGCGCGGTCGGGGTTCCAGTCGGGGCCCAGCAGGTCGGGGCCGAGGTGGCCCACGGCGCGCTCCTCCTCGCCGGTGCGCAGGAACTCCAGGACCTGGAGGCGGTACCCGACGGCCGTGCGGTCGACGGTGCCGAGGACCGCCCGGATCTGGTGCGCGGGACCGCCCTTCCAGCGCTCGGCACTGCCGTAGACCTTCCAGGCGCCCTCCATCCGCAGGTGCGTGTGCAGGGTGAGGCCGCCCTCGAAGCGGGTGAGCAGGTGCTTGCCGCGCGGGGTGGTGCCGAGGACCGTACGGCCGGTGAGGTCGACCGTGGCGTACTTGGGCACCCGGAAGTCGCTGCGGGTCAGCACCTTGCCGGCGAGCGCGTCGTGCAGGCGCCTCGCGGCCTGCCAGACCGTGTCACCTTCGGGCATGGGTCAAGGGTGGCACGAGGGGACGAGAGGTGGGGTTCTCACAGTGGCTCATGCCCGTAGGCGCAGGCCGCGCGGGTTCGCGATGAAGCCCGCCCCCTCCAGGACGGTGCCCAGCGGGGAGGTCAGGGCCGAGGCGCCGTTGACGCGCTCCACCGTCACCGTGCCGAGGGTGCCCGCGCGGGCGGCCGTCGCGAGCGCCTCGGCCGCCGTACGGAGCCGGGTGTCGTCGGTGGCGGCCGTGTCCGGGGCGGAGGGCCAGGCCAGCAGGGTCTTGCCGCCGCGCTCCATGTAGAGCGTCAGCTCGCCGTCGACCAGGACCACCAGCGAGCCCGCCTTGCGGCCGGGTTTGTGCCCGGCGCCGGTGGGGGGCTCGGGCCAGGTCAGGGCGGCACCGTAGGCGTTCGCCGGGTCGGCGGCGGCGAGGACCACGGCTCTGGGGTCGGGGGCGGCGGGAGTGCGGGTGTGGCGGCTGCCGTAGGTGTAGGGGTTCGGGCCGTAGGGGTTCGCGGGGCTGCCGCCTCGGGGGCCGCCGTAGCCGGGGGCGGCGAACGGGTCGGCGGGGGCGAGGTCCTTGGGGGAGACGTAGGCGCCGGGGGCGGTGGGCGGCTCGGGCGGCCAGGTGAAGTCGCCGTCCAGGTCGGAGAATTCGGCCGCGTCGATAGGGCCGAGAGGGTCGACTGCTTCGAAGGGGCCGAGAGGGTCGACCGGGGCGGCGGCATTGTGACCGCCGTTGGGGCCGGTGAACGCGGGGGCGCCGGTGCTGCCGAAGCCGGTGCCCGGCAGGCCCTCGCCCCGCTCGCGGGCGTTGGACACCGCGCGCAGCCGGTCGACCGCGCCGTCCATCGCGAACTGGGCCGCGCCCAGGCCCTCCACGACGTAACCCCGGCGCGCCTGGCCGCTCTCCTCGAACGCCGACAGGATCCGGTACACCGCAGAGAAGCCGCCCTCGACACCCTCAGCCGCGACCGCGCCCCGGGTCACCACGCCGTGCCGGTCGAGAAGGGTACGGGCCAGGGCGTGGGCGCGCACGGTGGTGTCCGGCTCGCGCTGCGGCAGCAGGGACCACCGCCCGGCCACGGTCGGCGGGCCGGTACGGGAGGCGGGGCGGGCGGCGGCCGTCAGGGAGCCGTAGCGGCCGCGCGGTACGGCGCGTTTGGCGCGGTGGGCGGTGGAGCCCGCGGTACGGCCCGAGCCCAGCAGGGAGCGCATCGGGGCCAGCGTGTCGTTGGTGAGGCGGCCGGACCAGGCCAGGTCCCAGACGGCGTCGGCCAGTTGGGGATCGGTGGCGTCGGGATGGGTGGTGGCGCGGACCTGGTCGGCGATCTGACGGAAGAACAGGCCGTAGCCCCCGGAGAGGGCGTCGAGGACGGACTGGTGGAGAGCGGTCAGCTCCAGCGGGTGCGGCGGCGGGAGGAGGACGGGGGCCGCGTCCGCCAGATACAGGGAGACCCAGCCGTCCTTGCCGGGCAGGGCGCCCGCGCCGGCCCACACGATCTCGCCGGCCGCGGTGAGTTCGTCGAGCATCGCGGGCGAGTAGTTCGCCACCCGGGACGGCAGGACCAGCTTCTCCAGGGCCGAAGCCGGCACCGACGCGCCCTGCAACTGCTCGACGGCGCGCACCAGTCCGTCGACGCCGCGCAGCCCGTGCCCCCTGCCGATGTGCTGCCACTGCGGCAGGAACTGGGCGAGCGCGGCCGGTGCCACCGGCTCCAGCTCGTGCCGCAGCGCGGCCAGGGAACGGCGCCGGAGCCTGCGCAGCACCGCCGCGTCGCACCACTCCTGGCCGATGCCCGCAGGATGGAACTCGCCCTGTACGACCCGCCCGCCCGCGGCGAGCCGTTGCAACGCGCCCTCCGTGACCGCCACCCCGAGCCCGAAGCGGGCGGCCGCGGTGGTCGACGTGAACGGGCCGTGGGTGCGCGCGTACCGCGCGAGGAGGTCGCCGAGCGGGTCCTTCACCGGCTCGGTGAAGGCCTCGGGGACGCCGACGGGCAGGGCCGTGCCGAGGGCGTCGCGCAGCCGGCCCGCGTCCTCGACCGCCGCCCAGTGCTCGGCACCCGCGATCCGGACCCTGATGGCCCGCCGGGCGCCCGCCAGCTCCGCGGCCCACTGCGGCTCGGCGCCCCGCTCCGCCAACTCGGCGTCCGTGAGCGGCCCGAGCAGCCGCAGCACGTCGGCCACGCCCTCGGGGTCCTTGATCCGGCGGTCCTCGGCCAGCCACTGGAGCTCACGCTCCAGCTCGGTCAGCACCTCCGCGTCGAGCAGTTCGCGCAGCTCCGCCTGGCCCAGCAGCTCGGCCAGCAGCCGGGAGTCCAGGGAGAGCGCGGCCGCGCGGCGCTCGGCGAGCGGGGAGTCACCCTCGTACAGGAACTGGGCGACGTATCCGAAGAGGAGGGAGCGGGCGAACGGGGACGGCTCGGGGGTGGTGACCTCGACCAGGCGGACCTTGCGGGATTCGAGGTCGCCCATCAGCTCGACGAGCCCGGGGACGTCGAAGACGTCCTGGAGGCACTCGCGGACCGCCTCCAGGACGATCGGGAACGAACCGAACTCGCTCGCCACCTGGAGCAGCTGGGCGGCGCGCTGGCGCTGCTGCCACAGCGGGGTGCGCTTGCCCGGGTTGCGGCGCGGCAGCAGCAGCGCGCGGGCGGCGCATTCGCGGAAGCGGGCGGCGAACAGGGCCGAGCCGCCGACCTGGTCGGTGACGATCTGGTCGACCTCGCCCTTGTCGAAGGCGACGTCCGCAGCGCCGACCGGCGCCTGCTCGGCGTCGTATTCCGTGCCCGCCTTCATGGGCGCCTGGTCGAGCAGGTCCAGGCCCATCAGGTCGGCGTCGGGCAGCCGCAGCACGATGCCGTCGTCGGCGTGCATGACCTGGGCGTCCATGCCGTACCGCTCGGAGAGCCGGGCACCGAGGGCGAGCGCCCAGGGGGCGTGGACCTGGGCGCCGAAAGGGGAGTGGACGACGACCCGCCAGTCGCCGAGCTCGTCGCGGAAGCGCTCCACGACGATCGTCCGGTCGTCCGGGACATGGCCGCACGCCTCGCGCTGTTCGTCCAGGTACGACAGCACGTTGTCCGCCGCCCAGGCGTCCAGGCCCGCCGCCAGCAGGCGCAGCCGGGCGTCGTCCTTGGGGAGCGAGCCGACCTCGCGCAGGAACGCGCCGACCGCGCGGCCCAGTTCGAGCGGGCGGCCCAGCTGGTCGCCCTTCCAGAAGGGCAGGCGGCCCGGGACGCCGGGGGCGGGGGAGACCAGGACGCGGTCGCGCGTGATGTCCTCGATGCGCCAGGAGCTGGTGCCCAGGGTGAAGACATCGCCCACCCGGGACTCGTACACCATCTCCTCGTCCAGCTCGCCGACCCGGCCGCCGCCCTTCTTGGGATCGGCGCCCGCCAGGAAGACGCCGAAGAGGCCGCGGTCGGGGATGGTGCCGCCGGAGGTGACGGCGAGCCGCTGGGCGCCCGGGCGGCCGGTGACGGTCCCCGCGACCCGGTCCCAGACCACGCGCGGGCGCAGCTCCGCGAACGCGTCCGACGGGTAGCGGCCCGCGAGCATGTCGAGGACCGCGGTGAACGCCGACTCCGGGAGCGAGGCGAAGGGGGCCGCGCGGCGGACGGTGGCGAGCAGGTCGTCGACCTGCCAGGTGTCCAGCGAGGTCATCGCCACGAGCTGCTGGGCGAGGACGTCCAGCGGGTTGGCCGGGACCTTCAGGGACTCGATGGAGCCGGTGCGCATCCGCTCGGTGACCACGGCCGCCTGCACCAGGTCGCCCCGGTACTTGGGGAAGACCACGCCGGTGGAGACCGCGCCGACCTGATGTCCCGCGCGGCCGACGCGCTGCAGACCGGAGGCCACCGACGGCGGGGACTCGACCTGCACGACCAGGTCCACCGCGCCCATGTCGATACCCAGTTCGAGACTGGAGGTGGCCACCACCGCGGGCAGCCGGCCGGCCTTCAGGTCCTCCTCGACCAGGGCGCGCTGCTCCTTGGAGACCGAGCCGTGGTGCGCGCGGGCGAGAACCGGCGGGGCGCCCTGGGCCGCGCCCGAGCCGCCCATCAGCTCGGCCGGGGAGTGGTGCTCGTCCAGGGGCTCGCCGGTCGCGCGCTCGTAGGCGATCTCGTTGAGCCGGTTGCACAGCCGCTCCGCCAGGCGGCGCGAGTTCGCGAACACGATCGTCGAGCGGTGGGCCTGCACCAGGTCGGCGATCCGCTCCTCCACATGCGGCCAGATCGACGGCTTCTCCGCCCCCTCGGCGCCGTCGGTGGCCGGGGACCCGCCCAGCTCTCCCATGTCCTCCACCGGGACGACGACGGAGAGGTCGAACTCCTTGCCGGACCTGGGCTGGACGATCTCCACCTTGCGCTGCGGCGAGAGATAGCGGGCCACCTCGTCGACCGGGCGGACGGTCGCCGACAGGCCGATCCGGCGGGCCGGCTTCGGCAGCAGCTCGTCCAGCCGCTCCAGGGACAGCGCGAGGTGTGCGCCGCGCTTGGTGCCGGCGACCGCGTGCACCTCGTCCAGGATCACCGTCTCGATGCCGGTCAGTGCGTCGCGGGTGGCCGACGTCAGCATCAGGAACAGGGACTCCGGCGTGGTGATCAGGATGTCCGGCGGGCGGGTGGACAGGGCGCGGCGCTCGGCGGCCGGAGTGTCGCCGGAGCGGATGCCGACCTTGACCTCCGGCTCGGGCAGGCCGAGGCGCACGGACTCCTGGCGGATGCCGGTCAGCGGGCTGCGCAGGTTCCGCTCGACGTCGACCGCGAGGGCCTTGAGCGGCGACACGTACAGCACCCGGCAGCGCTTCTTCGGGTCGGCCGGGGGTGGGGTGGAGGCCAGCTGGTCCAGGGCGGCGAGGAAGGCGGCCAGCGTCTTGCCGGAGCCGGTCGGGGCGACCACCAGCACGTCCGCGCCCGCGCCGATGGCCTGCCACGCACCCGCCTGGGCCGCGGTGGGCGCGGAAAACGCCCCCGTGAACCAGCCGCGGGTCGCGGGGGAGAAGCCGTCGAGGGCCCGGTGCGCGGATTTCGCCATGCGTCCATCCTGCACCCGGCCACTGACAACAGGGTCTGACCTGCGGAGATGCGGGTGGGCCGCGAGGCCTCGGCTTCGCCTTCGGCCTTTGTGTTCCCACCCGCACCACCCGTGACGGTTTCGTCGTCGGGTGCGGGTGGCCCCCGTGGGGCGGATTCGCCGTCGGCGGCTGCGCGAAGGGGCTGGACGGGGAGCAGCGGCTCAGGAGGACCGGACCGGGGCAGCGGCTCGCGAGGGTCGGACGGGAGCAGCGGCTCGCGAGGGTCGGACCGGGGCAGCGGCTCGCGAGGGTCGGGCGGGGGCAGCGGTTCGCGAGGGCCGGACGGGGACCGTGGCTCGCGAGGGTCGGGCGGGGGCAGTGGCTCAGGAGGGCGGGACGGGGATGGTGGCCGGGCCGGGCGGCCGGGCGGGGAGTGGAAGCGGGGTGGCGGCTGAGGGCGGCCGGGTGTGACGCGGGAGTGGCGGGAGGTGGGCGAAGGTGACCGGCGGGAGCGGGGGGCGTGGCTGAGGACGGCCGGGTGGGGTGGGGCGGTCGACAATGGTCGTATGACGGGATCGGACGAGCGGGCGCGGCACTGGCGGTACGAGGCGTTGCCCGGTGTCGATCTGCTGCGCGCCCGGTACATCCGCAAGACGTTCGTCCGGCACACCCACGAGCACTTCGTGATCGCCGGGATCGCGGACGGGGTCGAGGTCTTCCGGCACCATGGCTCCGACGTGACCGTCGGCGCGGGGGCGCTGGCGCTCGTCAACCCCGACACCGCGCACACCGGCCGGGCCGGCGTGCCCGAGGGCTGGCGGTACGGGGCGGTCTACCCGGCGCCGGGCCTCGTGGCGGGGATCGCCGCCGAGACCACCGCAATCCGGGGCACCCCCGGCTTCGTCAGCCCGGTGCTCGACGACCCGTACAGCGTCGCCCTCGTGCACCGGGTGCTGCGCGCCGCCGACGAAGGCAACGCACTCGCCGCCGACACTCTGCTGCGGGTGGTGGTGACCCGGGTGCTCCGGCTGAACGGCGGCCCGCTGCCGCAGCGGCAGGTCCGTACCGCCGGCGCCCGGCTCGCCGCACGCGCGCGTGCCGTGCTGGAGGAGCGGATGGCCGAGCCGCCGACCCTGGAGCGGCTCGCCACCGACCTCGGCACCAGCCCCTTCGCGCTGCTGCGGGCGTTCCGTGACGCCTACGGCATGCCGCCGCACACCTGGCTGACCGACGCCCGGGTGCGCCGTGCCCGGCTGCTGCTGGACGCGGGCACGACGCCCGCCGAGGCGGCCGTCGCCGTGGGCTTCGCCGACCAGCCGCACCTCAACCGGCACTTCGCCCGGATCGTCGGCGTCCCGCCGGGCGCCTACCAGCGCGAGCGCAAGAACGTACAAGACGCCCGGGACGGCCGCCCGTAACGTCCTGGGCGTGGCACAACAGACAGCACTCGCAGACATACGCGACGAAGGCGGGCCGAAGCCCGACTCCGCCGTCGTCCGGGACGCCCTCGGGGTCGGGGTCGCCGTGGGACTGTCCGGGTTCGCCTTCGGGGTGACCTCGGCCGGCAGCGGGCTCGGCCTGCTCCAGACCTGCGCGCTCAGCCTCCTGGTGTTCACCGGCGCCTCCCAGTTCGCCCTGGTGGGCGCGCTCGCGGCCGGCGGCAACCCGCTGACCGCGGCGGCCGGAGCCTTCTTCCTGGGGGTGCGCAACGCGTTCTACGGGCTGCGTCTCTCGCAGGTACTGGCCCTCCCGCGCGCGGTGCGGCCGTTCGCCGCCCAGTGGGTGATCGACGAGACCACCGCGGTCACCCTGGCCCAGCCGACACGGCGCGCCGCCCGGATCGGTTTCACCGTCACCGGGCTCAGCCTGTACGTGCTGTGGAACCTCACCACCCTGCTCGGCGCGCTCGGCGCCAAGGCCGTCGGGAACACCGACGCCTGGGGCCTGGACGCGGCCGGACCCGCCGTTTTCCTGGCTCTGCTCGCCCCCATGCTGAAGACCACGACCGACCGCGCGGTCGCCGCCCTCGCGGTGCTGCTGGGGCTCGGCCTGCTGCCCGTGCTGCCGGCCGGGGTGCCGGTCCTGGTGGCCGCGCTGGCGGCACCGGCCGCCCTGTTCGTCTCCGGCCGCCGGTCCGGCCGCGACCGTACCCGCGACGAGGCACCCGAGGAGACCCGGTGAACTTCTGGATCGCGATCGGCGCGACCGCCCTCGGCTGCTACGCCGTCAAGCTCGCCGGACTGCTGGTGCCCGCGGGGGTGCTGGAGCGGCCGGTGGTGCGACGGCTGGCCGCCCTGCTGCCCGTGGCCCTGCTCGCGGCCCTCACGGCCCAGCAGACGTTCGCCGACGGGCACGCGCTCGTGCTGGACGCCCGGGCCGCGGGGCTCGGGGCGGCCGCCGTGGCGCTGGTGCTGCGCGCGCCCTTCCTGGTCGTCGTCGGAGTCGCCGTGCTGGTCACGGCGGGACTGCGCGCCATCACCGGCTGAGACTTCTCTCACCCGGCTTCCGTCACCCGGCTTCCGTCACCCGGCTTCCGGTCATCCGGCTTCCGTCATCCGGTCTCCGCCACGAAGCGGCCGTACGCCCTGAGCGTGTGCAGGGCCTCGATCGTCACCACGGGGCGGGCCTCCAGGGCGGCGGCCGGTGCCCACTGGCGCCAGCGGATGGGCCAGCCGCCGTCCGCCTCCTGCTCGGCGGTGAGGAAGTCGAGCGAGCGGGTCATCTCCTCGTCGGTGAACCACGCGCGCGCGAGCGAGTCCGGGGACTTCGCGAAGTCGTGCGGAAAGTGGTGCTCGCGCGGGGCGTAGCCGGGCGCGACCGGGTACGCGTCGAGGTGCTCCGGGTCCAGCGCGGCCAAGCGCTGCTCGCGCACCAGACGGCCCAGCCGGTCTGCGGTCGCCTCGGCGCGCGAGCGGTCGGGCACCGTGTCCAGGAAGGCGACCGCGGCCTCGATCTCGTAGGGGTGCGACTTCTCCAGGTACTCGATCGCCTGCCAGCAGAAGTCGGTGGCCCGGAACAGCCACGCGTGCCAGACCTCGTTGCGGTGCAGCAGACCCACCACCGGACCGGTGGCGAGGAGCTCGCTGGGAGGGTTGTCGACGACCGGGACGAACGGCGCCGTCGGATAGCCGCGCTGGCTCGGCCGGACCGCCGGCAGTGCCCCGTCCGCGGTGGAGGCGGCCGTCAGATAGCGGCACACGCGCTCCGCCCGCTGCCCGCCGCACCGCTCGATGGCGTCCAGGACCCGCAGCGCCCGCCCGGTGTGCAGCGGCTGGCTCACCGGGCCGCGCAGATCGGGCTCCAGTGCGTGTCCGTAGCCGCCGTCCTCGTTGCGGTAGGCGTCCAGTGCCGTCTCCACCGCATCGGGACCGCCGTCCAGGAAGTGGTACGAGAAGAGACGCTGTTCCAGCACGCGCGCGGTGAGCCACATGAACTGTTCGGCGCGGAAGAGCGAGGGGTGCGCCGGGGGCGTAGGGGGGAGTGGGGAAGCTCCGGTTTCGGCCATGCGAAAGACCGTAGGGCGGAAAGCGGTCTCGGCAAGGGCTCCCGGGCAGGGCCCACTCTCAGGGGCGGGATACTGGTTTCATGCGGTTGACGGTCTTCTGGCAGCGGATGGCGGATCACTTCGGTTCCGGGTACGCCGACACCTTCGCGCGCGATCATGTGATGACGGAGCTCGGCGGGCTGACCGTGCACGGGGCGCTGGACGCGGGCTGGGCGGCCAAGGACGTGTGGAGTGTGGTCTGCACGGTGATGAACGTTCCGGGGGAGAAGCGCTGACCGTGCACGGAGATCGGATACGGGCCACGCGTTGTCAGTGGCGTGGGCGAGACTTGCACCGTGGCACTCACTGACGACGACGGGCGGACCGCCCAGGACGCATCCCCGGCAGACACGACGCCGCGCGCCGGATCCCCGGCCGCCGGCGCCGCGGCACCGGGTGCCCGCATGCCGCGCTGGCTGCCGCGCGCCATGGTGCTGGCGCTCGCCCTCGTCGCCGCCTTCCAGCTGGGCAGCTGGGCCTTCCACCAGCTCACCGGCCTGCTGATCAACATCCTCATCGCGTTCTTCCTGGCGCTGGCCATCGAGCCCGCGGTGGGCTGGATGGCCTCCCGGGGCATGCGTCGCGGCTTCGCGACCTTCCTGGTCTTCCTCGGCCTGGCGATCGCCGTCGCGGGCTTCGTCACGCTGCTCGGCTCGATGCTGGCCGGACAGATCAACAAGATCGTCGAAGACTTCCCGGACTACCTGGACTCGGTCATCAACTGGGTCAACGAGACCTTCCACAGCCACGTGAGACGGGTCGACGTCCAGGAGGGCCTGCTGCACTCCGACTGGCTGCGCAAGTACGCGCAGAACAGCGCCGCCGGTGTGCTCGACGTCTCCGGGCAGGTGCTCGGCGGTCTGTTCCAGCTGCTGACGATCACCCTGTTCGCCTTCTACTTCGCCGCCGACGGCCCCCGGCTGCGCCGCACCCTGTGCTCCGTGCTGCCGCCCGCCCGCCAGGCCGAGGTGCTGCGCGCCTGGGAGATCGCCGTCGACAAGACCGGCGGCTATCTGTACTCGCGCGGTGTGATGGCGCTGATCTCCGGCATCGCCCACTACATCCTGCTGGAGGCCCTGGGGGTGCCGTACGCGCCCGTGCTGGGCGTCTGGGTGGGGCTGGTCTCGCAGTTCATCCCCACCATCGGCACCTATCTCGCGGGTGCGCTGCCGATGCTGATCGCGTTCACCGTCAACCCCCTGTACGCGGTGTGGGTGCTGGTGTTCGTCGTGATCTACCAGCAGTTCGAGAACTACATGCTCCAGCCCAAGCTGACCTCCAAGTCCGTCGACATCCACCCGGCGGTCGCCTTCGGCTCGGTCATCGCGGGCACCGCGCTCCTCGGCGCGGTCGGCGCGCTGATCGCCATCCCGGCGGTCGCCACGCTCCAGGCGTTCCTGAGCGCCTATGTGAAGCGCTACGACGTCACGGACGACCCGCGGGTGCACGGGCATCCCCGGCGCGGCACGGGCGGCCCGGGGCTGCTCACGCGCGCGCGGCGGCTGATATGGCAGCGGCCGGTCGAGGAGCCCGAGGAGGGCTCGGCCTGACGGCCGCCGTGATCGATGACGCCGACCGGCCGCCATGGTCGAGGCGGCCGCGGCTATCGGTAGGTGAGCACCGCCCACACCCCGGCCGCGGCCACCGCGGCCGCGTAGCAGCCCACCGCCACAGCCACGGTCCGCCACCTGACCTGCTCGCTCCAGGAGGTGCGGGACAGCAGCCAGGCCAGCGCCGGCAGGACCAGCACCGCGTGCAGGCTCACCCCGTGCAGCGGCTTGAGCGGGGCCGTCGACTCGTACGCCGCCTCCTGGTGGCCGGTCCGGACGAGCACCACCCCGCGCGCGATCATCGCGGCCCCCGAGACCAGCGCCACGAGCAGGACCGCGAACCCGGAGCGCACCGCGAGCGCCATGCCCACGGGACCGGCCGGCCGCTGCCGGAAGGACGCCACCGCGAAGACGGTGAGCAGCACCACCAGGACCCCGCCGCCCACCGCGAGCGTCATCGACACCGCTGTGTCGAAGGGCGTCTCCATGTCGAGGTGCGAAGGCACCCGGCGCCACGCCTGCAGGGTGATCCCGCCGACCTCCACCACACAGTCGGCGGCGAACACGAGGAGCAGTACGGTCCGCAGCCGCTCCCCGATCCTCAGATACGACGTGACCCAGGTGACCGCGATCAGCGTCAGCCCGAAGGAGAGCCCGAACGTGACGGGCTTGCGCCAGGAGACCGGGCCGTACCAGGGGCCGCCGTCCACCGCGAACACCACCAGATGCACCAGGCCGGAGAGGACGAGGAGCGCACCGGTCAGGTGGCAGAGACGCTCGGCGGGGCGCACCCCGCTCAGGGGGCTCGCCGATGGCCTTCGGGGCGGACTCTTCAGGGAGGAGGGCATGCGCCCAGCCTCCCGGGGCCCGTCCGCGTGGGCGTCGTCCGGCCGAAGACACCCGCCGTACGCCTTGAGGAGTAGGGGGATGCAGGGGGTCAGGAGACCGTGGCGGCCGGCGGGGTCCACCGCCGGGTTCGGGGTACGGCGCCCTGGACGCCGTAGTCCTTCCTGAGGTGTTCGGGGATGGCGTAGTGCATGACACGGCCACGGGTGAGCGAGGACAGTTCGAGGACGGTGGTGAGGTGGCCGAGGCGGTCCAGGGCCCAGGCGCCCAGCGGGGAGCGGTCCTCGATGGTCTCCAGGACGCCGAGGAGGTGCGGCACGGCCTTGACGACGGTGTCCCACGGGGTGCGCGGCACCTCCAGCCAGTCCGCGCAGGTGTCGCCGACCAGATGGCGGATCAGGGCCGAGACGACCGGATCGAAGAAGGTGCCGGGGACGACCTCCTCGTAGAGGTCGATGAGCTGCCGGGTCAGGACCGCGCCCTCCTCGGAGGGGCCCATGGACCGGACCATGTACAGGTCGAGGAAGGCGCGCGCCTCGTCGAGGGTCTTCGGGACGGCCTCCTGGTCGACGCCGAGCATGGCGCCCACCACCCGCCACGCGTAGTAGTACGCCTCCGCGCCCTCCGTGGACAGATGGATGCCCAGCCGGTGCAGGCTGTCGAGGACCAGCATGGAGAAGAACATCTGCCCGCCGATCATGTCCTCCTGGCAGATCGGCGTGCCGAGCGCCTCGGTGTCCCAGCGGTTCTCGCGCCTGAGGTGGTGCCGGATGGAGGCGTGCAGCAGGCGCACCTTCTGGGCGGCCGGGATGAAGCGGCTGCCGGCCTCGAACGCGTCGGGCTGCATGAGGTAGACGGTGAACTGTCCGGTCTCCGCCATGCGCTTGGACGGGTACTGCAGCCCGTGGGTGGCCGACAGCAGCTTCGCCACGCGCGGGACGACGTAACAGGCGGGCATGGAGGCGAAGGACAGCGCGGTCGAGATGTGCACGTTGTTGTCGATGAAGAACAGCCGGGCCTTCTCCATCTCGCCCCAGTCCACCCAGGACGGCGGCACCCGGGTGGCCTCCAGGTACTCCCGCGCGACGTCGGGCAGCCCGTCCGGCAGGGGCGCGCCGGCGGTGGAGACATGGCGCATCAGGGTGTTGAACGTGCCCACCTCCCCGCGCTCGAAGAGCGCGGCGACCGTGGCGTCGGCGAGTTCGTCACCGGCGTGCCGCAGGGTGTCCATCGAGGCCTCGGTGTGGGTCACGGCAGGGCTCCTTGTCATCGCGGGTGTCGTCCGGGCCACCGGTGAGTGTCCTGACACCCAGGGGTGTCAGGACAGCCGGGGGTGTCAGGACAGCCGGGGGTGTCAGGACAGGCGGACCGCCGCCGAGTGGGCCAGCGCGGTCAGGGCGCCGACCGCGGGGGCCGGTACGTCCAGTTCGTGGAGGGCGCCGAGCGCTTCCGCGACCCGTGCGCCGATCATGTGCTCGATCCGGTCGGGCGCCCCGAGCCGGCACATCACCTCGCGGACCGCGTCCAGGCCGTCCGCGTCCAGATCACGGCTGCCGAGCAACGCGCCCAGCCGCTCCCGGTCGTCGTCACGGGCGAGGCGCCAGGTCTCCGCGAGCAGGGCGGTGGGCCGGTGGCCGCGCACGTCGTCGGCGCTGGCCTTGCCGGTGTGCTCCGGTGCCCCGAACAGGCCGAGCAGGTCGTCGCGCAGCTGGAAGGCCTCGCCCAGCGGCAGTCCGTACCCGGAGTACCCCTCGCGCAGCCGTTCGCCGGCCCCGGCCAGGGCGCCGCCGATCAACAGGGGTTGCTCGACGGTGTACTTGGCGGTCTTGTAGCGGATCACCTTCAGCGAGGCCGTGGTGTCCGGACCGGCACCGGTGCGCAGGATCTCCAGGCACTCGCCCGCGATCAGCTCCCGCGCCAGCACCGACCACAGGGGGCGGGCCCGGGCGAGGTAGGCGGCGGGCAGCCCGCAGGTCGCGAACAGCTGCCCGGCCAGCGACATCAGCAGATCGCCCACGAGCATCGCCAGCCACCGCGCGGTGTCGTCGGCGTGCGGACGGTCCCGTACGGCAGCACGCAGGGCGAGGTGCGGGGTGGGGCGCCCGTGCCGCAGCGGGCTGTCGTCGATGAGGTCGTCGTGGACGACGGCGGCGGCGTGCACGAGCTCCATGGAGGCCGCCGCCCGCACCAGCGCGTCGCTGTCCGGCTGGCCCACCGCACGCCAGCCCCAGTAGCAGAACGCCGCCCGCAGCCGTTTGCCGTCCGCGACCGCCGCCTCCAGCTGCTCGGCCACCGGGCCCAGGAGCGGATCGACCGCCGCGAACAGGTCCGCCTCCCGGGCGACGAACCGGCGCAGCACCTCGTCGACGCGGTTCTTGAAGGCGCCCGGATCCCACCGGTCAGTCATCGCCGGCGGTCCGGCGGGCGAGGGCGTGCCGGGCCAGGATCTCCAGATGGGCCGGGGGCACGGTCGCGTACCGGTCCAGGACCAGGCGGCCCCGCGCGGTCAGGTCGTGCTCGGCCTCCGCCGCCAGCGCGCCGGCGTCCGAGCGGCGCAGCAGCCCCCGTAACGTCCCGAAGGCGGTGCCCACCGTGCTCACCGCCAGATCGGCCAGCCCCGCCGCCAGCAGCACGGCCTGTTCGTCCAGACCGCGTCGTCCCGTCTCACGTGTCATGCGCTCTCCCACCCACGGCACACAGGGCGGCGCCGCTCCCCGGCCGCCTCTTCGAGCATCGCGGCACGACGGGCGCGGGCACGTGGAAACTCACGATCGGGTGAACGCCCTGAGGGGTGGTGCGGATCACCGTGCCGCGGTCCGGCATTCCCCTGCCGCCCCCGGCCCGCCGCGCGCTCCCGCCCGCGTGCCGCGTACGCCCGATTCCCGAGCGTCGCCCGTCCTTGCCCCGCGCGCCATGTGTACCCGCCTGCGCCCCCGTCTCCGTGTCCCGAGCGGTGGGTGAGCACCCTGTGGGGAAGTGGCGGGAGTACCGCGTGGTGCGCTTGACACGAAAATCGAACATCCATTCTTATGGAGGCTCCGGTGAGGCTCCCGGTGGGGACTCCAGCGGCAGTTCGACACGTTTTCGGTGGATAAGTCCCCGAGTTGTCCACAGGCCGAACCGGCGTCGGGGCGCATTGTCAGTGGCAGGCGTTAGCGTCTTTGACGTGAAGCGATCGACTCAAGCAAACCGGGTGGAACCCATGGCAGGAACCGACCGCGAGAAGGCGCTCGACGCCGCGCTCGCACAGATTGAACGGCAATTCGGCAAGGGCGCGGTCATGCGCATGGGTGACCGGACGAAGGAGCCCATCGAGGTCATCTCGACCGGGTCGACCGCGCTCGACGTCGCCCTGGGCGTCGGTGGTCTGCCGCGCGGCCGGGTCGTGGAGATCTACGGACCGGAGTCCTCCGGCAAGACGACCCTGACCCTGCACGCCGTGGCCAACGCGCAGAAGGCGGGCGGTCAGGTCGCGTTCGTGGACGCGGAGCACGCCCTCGACCCCGAGTACGCGCAGAAGCTCGGCGTCGACATCGACAACCTGATCCTCTCCCAGCCGGACAACGGCGAGCAGGCCCTGGAGATCGTGGACATGCTGGTCCGCTCCGGCGCCCTCGACCTCATCGTCATCGACTCCGTCGCCGCGCTCGTCCCGCGCGCGGAGATCGAGGGCGAGATGGGCGACAGCCACGTCGGTCTCCAGGCCCGCCTGATGAGCCAGGCGCTGCGGAAGATCACCAGTGCGCTCAACCAGTCCAAGACCACCGCGATCTTCATCAACCAGCTCCGCGAGAAGATCGGCGTGATGTTCGGCTCCCCGGAGACCACGACCGGTGGCCGCGCGCTGAAGTTCTACGCCTCGGTGCGACTCGACATCCGCCGCATCGAGACCCTGAAGGACGGCACCGAGGCGGTCGGCAACCGCACCCGGGTCAAGGTCGTCAAGAACAAGGTCGCGCCGCCCTTCAAGCAGGCCGAGTTCGACATCCTCTACGGCCACGGCATCAGCCGCGAGGGCGGCCTGATCGACATGGGCGTGGAGAACGGCTTCGTCCGCAAGGCCGGTGCCTGGTACACGTACGAGGGCGACCAGCTCGGCCAGGGCAAGGAGAACGCGCGCAACTTCCTCAAGGACAACCCCGACCTGGCCAACGAGATCGAGAAGAAGATCAAGGAGAAGCTGGGCGTCGGCGTCCGTCCGGAGCAGCCCGCAGCCGAGCCGGGCGCGGACGCGGCGGTCACCACCGCGGCCACGGACGACGCGGCGAAGACGGTGCCTGCCCCGGCCGCCGCCAAGGTCACCAAGCCCAAGGCCGCCACCGCCAAGAGCTGACACCGTGACACGACGAACCGACTGGGCCGACCACGAGTACACGTCCCCCGGTGCCCCACGGGGGAGGGGCACCGAGGGCGACCCGGGCTCCGCCGGGGACGGTGACGAGGCCTACGGCACGGGCGGTGGCAACTACGGGGGCGGCACAGGCGAGGGCGGCACGTACCGGGACGGCGGTTCGTACGACGACGGTTCGTACGACGGTCCGGCCGGTCCCCGCGGGCACGGGTCACCCGGCCGTGGCTCGCGGAAGCCCGGGACGCGCCGTCGGCGTGGCTTCGGGGAGCCGTCCGGTGAGGACGGGGGTTCCTCCTCCTTGTCGAGGGCCGAGCGGGGGGAACCTCCAGCGGACCCGGCTGAGCGGGCGCGGGCGATCTGTCTGCGCCTGCTCACCGGGACCCCGCGCACCCGGAAACAGCTCGCGGACGCCCTGCACAAGCGGGAGATCCCGGACCATGTCGCCGAGGAGGTGCTGTCGCGGTTCGAGGAGGTCGGGCTGATCAACGACAGCGCGTTCGCGGACGCCTGGGTGGAGTCCCGGCACCACGGCCGGGGACTGGCCCGGCGCGCACTCGTCCAGGAACTGCGCACCAAGGGCGTCGAGTCGGCGCTCATCGACGAGGCCGTCGCCCAGCTCGACTCCGAGCAGGAGGAGGACACGGCCCGCGAACTCGTCGCCCGCAAGCTCCGCTCCACCCGGGGCCTCGACCGCGACAAGCGCATCCGCCGTCTCGCCGGCATGCTCGCCCGCAAGGGGTACTCCGAGGGCATGGCCCTACGGGTCGTCCGGCGCGCCCTGGAGGAGGAGGGCGAGGACACGGAGTTCCTGGAGGACGGGGACTTCTGACGGGGCGGCGGCCTCGGAGGGGGTGGGGCAGTGGCGCGCCCGCCCACTCGTGCGGCGCGGGCGGCCCGGTCAACGCACTCCTGGTGCCGGCGAGGACCGCTTCGGCCCCGGACTCATGCTCCGGCCCCGGCACGGCGAGCTCCAGGACGGGGAGGCCAGCTCCAGCACGCCCACCGACCTCCACCCCAACTCGGTCATGGGACTGGGGGACCGCCCGCTGATGAAACGCCATGGCCCGCCCGGATCCCCGAACGGGCCCCCGTACCCTGCGGTGGGGATGCAGAGGGCGTCGGCCTCGGCGATCGGTTTGCCCAGGAGACCGACCAGTGCCGCCAGCATGCTCGCGTTCCTGACACCGGAGTCGGTAAGCAGAAGCTTCATGGTCACCCTTGCCGCGATTCGGATATGGCTTCGATGAGGGTCTACCGGGACAGCGGAGCCGGCACGCCTTTTGAAAGTCCCCGACCTTCGAAGGATTGGGTTCGCGTCCCCAGCGGTGGCTACGGCGTGCGCACTCTTAGCGTGCGCGCGCAGGCGGGTTCGTTCTGTTTGGGGTGGCGGTAGCTTCGCCCGGTCCCGCCACCCGCCGGGACCTCCGTACGTCGGCAACTCCCCTGATGCGCCGGTGAGTTCCTGCGCCCGAAAGGCGGCCCCGCCATGCCCGGAACTGCTCGCACCCGAAGCGCCCTGGCCGTGTTCGGTCTCGTGGCCGGGCTGGGGCTGGGCGGCTGTGGGTTCGGGTCGACCCCGGCGAGCGGCGACGACGGCCCGCTGGTGATCGGGTTCGTGAACGGAGGGTCCACCCAGTTCCACACCTGTCTGCAGCGGGCCGTGGTGCGGACGGCCAAGGACAACTTCGCCAAGATCATCACGGTCGACTCGCATCAGGACGCGGCACAGGAGCTGTCCAACATCGAGGACATGATCGCGCGCAGGGTGGGCGTGATCATCATCCAGACGGTGAGCACCGACGCCCTGGAGAAGGACATCGCGAAGGCCCGGAGCGCGCACATCCCCGTCTTCCTGACCTCGGTCGACGCCGATCCCTCCGACATCCTCGGGGCGGTCGTGGTGGACCTGAAGGAGGTGGGCGAACTGGACGCCGGGTGGGTCGCCGACGCCGCGGCCGGACGCCAGGTGCGGGTCGGGGTGGTCGCCGGGGCGCCCGGCGCCGCCTCCGACCTGCTCGTCGGCGGCTTCACCAAGGCGCTGCCGGCCAACGCGAAGGTGGTCGCCGACCGGCCGGGCATGTTCGACGCGGCCAAGGCGAGGAGCGTCGCCGCGGGCATGATCAAGGCCCATCCCGACCTGGACTACGCGTTCGTCGCCAACGAGGAGATGGCCTTCGGCGTGCGCAAGGCGTTCGACGCGGCCGGAGCCACGGGCGTGAGGATCGTCACCGTCAACGGCACGGACGAGGGGCTGGCGGCCCTCAAGGACGGGCGGTTCGCCGCGACGGTCTCCAACTCGGCCGCCGACATGGGTCAGTTGGCGGTGGAGAACACCATCGCCCTGCTGCGTGACGAGAAGGTTGACAAGATCGCCAAGGCGCGGATCAAGCTGGTCACCAAGGACGACGCGGACATCGCCCCGGTGTACTGCCCCGCGGACGACTAGGCCCGCGGACGGCGGGGCCTGCGGATGAGCGGGCTCGCGGATGACCGGGCCTGTCCGGCGGAGCAAGCCGGTGGGCGGCGGGCGGAGCCGGTGGGCGGCGAAACCGCCGGACAGGTGACAGACGGGGCCTTCGCCTCAGGGCGTGACCGGCAGGCCCGCCGCCTTCCACGCCTGGAAGCCGCCGACCAGGTCCGTCGCCCGGTGCAGGCCCAGCTGGTGCAGGGAGGCGGCGGCCAGGCTGGAGGCGTAGCCCTCGTTGCAGATCACGACGACCTGGAGGTCATGGCCGGTGGCCTCGGGGGTCTTGTGGCTGCCCTGGGGATCCAGACGCCACTCCAGTTCGTTGCGCTCTATGACGAGGGCACCGGGTATCACCCCGTCCCGCTCGCGCAGCGCCGCGTACCGGATGTCGACGAGCAGGGCCTCGTCGGCCTGCGCCGCGTCGTACGCCTCCTGCGCCTCGATGCGCCGGTAGCCCTCGCGCACCCGCTCCAGTAGCTCGTCGATGCCCACCGGGCGCGGCTCCACCGGTTCCGCGCCGCTCACTGCCAGTCCTCCGGGCGCTCGACCTGCTCCAGGCGCAGCACCTGCCCGGAGCGGCTGTAGCGGCGGATCCGCGGCAGCGGCGGGTAGTAGGCGTGGACGGAGACCGCGTGGTGCTCGGCGGACTCGTTGAGCACCTCGTGGACGTGGTCACGGCCGAAGGCACGGCCCTTTCCGCTGGGCAGCCGGCGCTCGCGGTCGACGCCCTCGGAGAGTTCCAGGGTCTTCCAGCCGTCGGTGGGCAGCCGGGTGGCCAGTGAGTACTCCTTCAGCTCGCCGGTGGCGGTGAGGAAGGCGCCGACCGACTCGGCGTGGTCGTGCCAGCCGGTGCCGGAGCCGGGCGGCCAGCCGATCAGCCAGGCCTCGCTGCCGGCGGGGCCGTCGAGCCGTACCCAGGTGCGGCCCTCGGGGTCGAGCGGGAGCGAGGCGATCAGCTCGGCGTCGGCGGCCGTACGCCGGACGAAGTCGAGGAGGTCCGCCTGGGTGGGCGTGGCGCCGGGCGCAGCGGCGGACGGGGAAACGGAGGACGAAGAGAGGGAGGCAGACACGTGCACCGATCCTGATGAGGGTTCGCAGAAGCGGGCGCAGACGGCGCCCGGAGAGAAGAGGAATGCGAAATCAGCAGGACGGAAGACACACGCAGCCCGCATAGCGGACCAGGTCCACATGGACCTTCCGCCACAGGCGCACAGTGGTGTCGTTCACGATGCGGAGTACACCACGCCGGTGCGGGCCGGTCAACTCACCGTCAGAATGTGGACAGCTCGGTCACCGCGCGGGGGAACCGGCCTCCGCCTCCGTCTCCGCCCTCTGCTCCGTCTGCTCGGTCGTCCCCTGGTCCTTGCCGCCCAGCGTCGCCTCGGCCGCCGCGTACAGATCGGCCGGGCGGACCCCGTTGAGAGCGGTGACCAGATGGCCGTCGGGGCGCACGAGCAGCACGGTGTGCGCCGGTGCGCCCGGGTAGGCCTCGGCGACCAGCAGCTCGGCGGGGTGCGGCAGCGCGGTCACGGCCGCCGCGAGCCGGGGCATGATCCCGGCGGAGACCCAGTGCTTGCGGTCCCATACGCCGGTACCGGGCGCGATGAGGACGACGAGCAGCGCGCAGCGGCCGAGCCGTGAGCGGAGCTGTACGAAGGTGCCGTCCTCCGCGGTGACCCGGACATCGGTGACCGGTGCGCCCGGCGGGGTGTCGACCGGGATCTCGTGCTCCAGGTGCCGGGGTGCGAGGGGCGAGTCGGCGTACGCCCCCGGCGCGCCGAGCGGGCCGCGCCCCAAGTGACCGTCCGTGAGGAGCGCGTCGTGCCCCCGGGACGCGCCGGGCACGAACCCGCGCAGCCCGCCACCGCTGCGCAGCACCGGCAGTACCTGGTCGGCGGCGCGCAGCCGGCCGGCGACCGCCGCGCGCCGCTCGGTCTGGTAGCTGTCAAGGAGCGCCTCGTGCGGGCCGTGGTGCCAGGCCGGGGCCAGCTTCCAGGCGAGGTTGTCGACGTCCCGCAGCCCCTCGTCGAGCCCGTGCGTCCCGAGCGCGCCGAGCAGGTGCGCCGCGTCCCCGGCGACGAACACCCGGCCCACCCGCCACCTGCGGGCGAGGCGGTGGTGCACGGTGTGGACTCCGGTGTCGAGCAGGTCGTACGGCGGGGTGGTGCCGTCCGTCCAGCCCGCGAGGGTCTCGCGGATCCGGGTCACGAGCAGCTCGGGCGTGACCAGGTCCTTGCCGGGCGGCAGCAGCCAGTCCAGGCGCCACACGCCGTCCGGGAGGGGGCGGGCGGTCACCTCCCCGGCCGAGGGCCCGGACATCCGCCACGGCGGTGTCCGATGGAGCAACGCCTGACCCGGCCACGGAAGTTCCGTGCGCAGCGCGGCGACCGCGTGCCGTTCCACCGCCGTACGGCCCGGGAAGCGGATGTCCAGGAGCTTGCGCACGGTCGAGCGGGGGCCGTCGCAGCCCACCAGGTAGCTGCCGCGCCACCAGGTGGCCTTCGGACCCCGGGTGTGCGCGGTGACTCCGGAGCGCTCCTGCTCGATGGTGTCCAGACGGCTGTCGGTGACGAGCCTGACCAGTGGTTCGTCGGCGATCGCGGCGCGCAGGGCGTTGGTCAGCACGTGCTGTGCGATGTGCAGCGGGGACGGCTCGCCGGCGTCGTCGAAGACGACCTCGCGCATCACCTGCCGGCGCCGCATCGACCGCCAGCCGGTCCAGCGGGCGCCCAGGTCGTCCAGCGGGGCCCCGGACAGGCGCGTCACCAGGGCGGCGGTGTCCTCACGGAGCACCACCGAGCGCGCGGGGCGCGGCTCGTCCTTGCCCGGACCCTCGTCCAGGACGACGGACGGCACCTCCTGGCGGGCCAGCGCCAGGGCGAGCGTGAGCCCGACGGGCCCCGCTCCGACGATGATCACCGGGTCCACGGCGCGGCGCCCCCTGCCCGTACGCAAGTCCCGGCGGAGATGGGTGAACAGGTGGGTGGAGCAGGGTGCACGATCACAGAACGTATGCAACAGACTGGGCGCCACCCGGTCAAGCGGCGCACCCGGGGACACGTCAGCATGGCGGGCGCGCGGAGCCCGTCAGGCCGCTGGAACGCGGCGGAGGCGGCGACCGTGCGGCCGCCGCCTCCGTACCCGGTGCGTGGGTTGACTCCGGGTCAGGCGGATGCTCCCGAGCCGTAGGCGCCGGCCACCTCGGCCGCGTTCAGGTCCTGGATGTCCTCGGCGCCGAGGACCGCGCCCGTGCCCCGCTTGCTGCGCCGCAGCCGGCGCTCCAGCCAGGAGGCGAACGTGGTGAGCGCGAGGTTCAGCAGGATGAAGACGACCGCGACGACGACGAAGCTGGGAATGACGTTGGCGTAGTTGGCGGCCAGCGTGCCGCGTGCCGTGAGCAGCTCCGTGAACTGCAGCATCACACCGCCCAGCGCGGTGTCCTTCACGACCACCACGAGCTGGCTGACGATGGCCGGCAGCATCACGGTGACCGCCTGCGGCAGCAGGATGCCGGTCATCGTCTGCCCCTTGCGCAGCCCGATGGCGTACGCCGCCTCCGTCTGCCCCTTGGGAAGCGAGAGGACACCGGCCCGTACGACCTCGGCGAGCACCGAGGCGTTGTAGAGCACCAGGCCGGTGACGACCGCGTACAGCGGCCGTTCGTCGCTGCCGACGTCGGTGGAACGGACGTAGAACTCCTGGGCGAACAGCATCAGCAGCAGGACCGGGATCGAGCGGAAGAACTCCACGACCCAGCCCGCCGAGATCCGCACCCAGGCGTGGTCGGACATGCGGGCTATGCCGAAGACCGCGCCCAGCGGAAGGGCGATCACCATGGCGAGCGCCGCGGCCTTGAGGGTGTTGCCGAGGCCCGGCAGCAGATACGTGGTCCACGCCTCGGAGGTGGTGAACGGCTGCCACAGGTCCCACTTCAGCTGGCCCTTGTCGTCCAGCTTCTGCCAGACCCACCAGACCAGCAGGGCGAGGAGCAGGAAGAAGACGACGGAGAGCAGCAGGTTGCGCCGCTTGGCGCGGGGCCCCGGGGTGTCGTACAGGACGGAGCTCATCGCTTCACCGCCAGGCGCTTGGCGAGCCAGCCCAGGAACAGGCCGGTCGGGAGGGTCAGGACCACGAAGCCGAAGGCGAAGACCGCGCCGATGGCCAGCGTCTGGGCCTCGTTCTCGATCATCGTCTTCATCAGGGCGGCGGCCTCGGCGACGCTGATCGCGGCCGCCACCGTGGTGTTCTTGGTCAGCGCGATCATGACGTTGGCCAGCGGGCCGATCACCGCGCGGAAGGCCTGCGGCAGCACGATCAGCCGCAGGGTCTGCGAGAAGTTCAGCCCGATCGCGCGGGCCGCCTCGGCCTGTCCGACGGGCACGGTGTTGATGCCCGAGCGGATCGCCTCGCAGACGAAGGCCGCGGTGTAGGCGCTCAGGCCGAGTATCGCGAGGCGGAAGCCCTGCACCTTGAAGTCGGAGGCGCCGAGTGTCACGCCGAAGATGTCGGCGAGGCCGAGCGAGGTGAAAATGATGATGACCGTCAGGGGGATGTTCCGGACGATGTTGACGTAGGCGGTGCCGAATCCGCGCATCAGCGGGACCGGACTGACCCGCATCGCGGCCAGCAGGGTGCCCCAGACCAGGGAGCCGACGGCGGAGAAGACGGTCAGTTTCACCGTCGTCCAGAACGCCCCTAGGACGTCGTAGCCTTGAAGAAAGTCGAACACGATTTCCCGCGCTTCCGGGTGTGTGGCGTACGTGAAGGGCATGGCGCGCCGCCGCCGGGGAAGCGGTGACGGGCGGCGCGCCCGAGGAACCGTGCGTGAACCTGCCGGATTCCTGCGTCGGCGGGATTCCGCGCCACGTGCGATACGCGCGGGTTCCGCCTTACCTGATGCCTTACTTGACGATCACGCCGATCTTCGGGGCAGGCTCGTTCTTGTAGCTCGCCGGGCCGAAGTTCTTGTCGACGGCCTTCTGCCAGGATCCGTCGCTGACCATCTTCTCCAGCGCCTTGTTGATCTTGTCGGCGGTCGTGGAGTCGCCCTTCTTGACGCCGATGCCGTAGTTCTCGTTGCTCAGCTTCAGGCCGGCGAGCTTGAACTGGCCCTTGTACTTGTCCTGTGCGGCGAAGCCCGCGAGGATCGAGTCGTCCGTGGTCACCGCGTCGACGGAGCCGCTCTGGAGGCCGGCGATGCACTCCGAGTAGGTGCTGACCTCCTTGAGGTTGGCCTTGGGGGCGATCGTCTGCTGGATGTTCTGCGCCGAGGTCGAACCCGTCACGGAACACAGCTTCTTGCCGTTGAGGTCCGCGCCCTTGGCGATGGTCGAGTCCTTCTTGACCAGCAGGTCCTGGTGGGCCAGCAGGTACGGGCCGGCGAAGTCGACCTTCGCCTTGCGCTCGTCGGTGATCGAGTAGGTGGCCGCGATGAACTTCACGTCGCCGCGCGCGAGGGCGTTCTCCCGGTCGGCGCTCTTGGTCTGCACGAACTCGATCTGGTTCGGCTTGTAACCGAGTTGCCCCGCCACATAGGTGGCCACGTCCACGTCGAAGCCCGAGAAGGAACCGTCGGGCTCCTGGAGGCCCAGACCGGGCTGGTCGTACTTGATGCCGACCTTGATCTTGCCGCCGCCCGAGGAACCGCTGTCGTCCTTGTCGCCGCTGCCGCACGCCGTGGCGGCCAGGGCGAGCGTGAGCACGGCGGCAGAGGCGGCGGTGACCTTGCGGAGCTGCATGATGAACATCCTTTGCTGGTGAAAGACGAGGTCCGTGCGGGACGGTTGACGCGACTCGGAGCGCCGTGCGGATCAGTGGTGCAGGATCTTCGACAGGAAGTCCTTGGCCCGGTCGCTGCTCGGGTTGCTGAAGAACTGTTCCGGCGTGGCCTGTTCGACGATCCGGCCGTCGGCCATGAAGACCACCCGGTTCGCGGCCGAGCGCGCGAAGCCCATCTCATGGGTGACGACGATCATCGTCATGCCGTCCCTGGCCAGCTGCTGCATGACCTCCAGGACCTCGTTGATCATCTCGGGGTCGAGGGCCGAGGTCGGCTCGTCGAAGAGCATGACCTTCGGGTCCATCGCCAGCGCCCGCGCGATGGCGACACGCTGCTGCTGGCCGCCGGAGAGCTGTGCGGGGTACTTGTCGGCCTGGCTGGCCACGCCGACCCGGTCGAGCAGGGTACGGGCCTTCTCCTCGGCCTGCTTCTTGTCCGCCTTGCGGACCTTGACCTGCCCGAGCATCACGTTCTCGAGCACCGTCTTGTGCGCGAAGAGGTTGAAGGACTGGAAGACCATGCCGACGTCGGCGCGCAGCCGGGCCAGCTCCTTGCCCTCCTGGGGCAGCGCCCGGCCGTCGATCGTGATCGTTCCGGAGTCGATGGTCTCCAGGCGGTTGATGGTGCGGCACAGAGTGGACTTGCCGGACCCGGAAGGTCCGATCACCACGACGACCTCGCCGCGGGCGATCGTCAGCTCGATGTCCTGGAGCACGTGCAACGCGCCGAAGTGCTTGTTCACGCTCTTCAGGGCGACCAGTTCGTCGATCGCGGCCAAGTCCTCCTTGGCCACCGATACTTCGGTCATCGCTTTCGGGCTCCGTCCTCCTCGGTTGCGGAGGAATGTAGTTTTCGCAGATGACCAGCGTCATCACATCTGAGGGAGATCTGAGCATCACGATCCGGTAGCAGCCGGACACATGTCGTAGCACCACCGGCTGTCCGGGTATCGGCCGGGTAACGGAACCCGCGCGTCGGGGGAACCCACTTGACGCCGTCGGCGTCCATCAGCGTGACTGCCCTGTGCACACGCGCGTGCGCGCGTTTTCTACAATGCGCGGGTTTTCCGCAGACAAGCCGACGACGAACCACGACCGTACGACCGCTGAACCGGAGGGGGCCGGAATGAGACTGCTGCTCGTCGAGGACGACAACCACGTCGCCGCCGCGCTCTCCGCGGTCCTGGCCCGGCACGGGTTCTCCGTCACCCACGCCCGCAGCGGCGAGGAGGCACTCCAGGCCCTCGTCCCCGACAGCGACGGCTATGACGTCGTCCTCCTCGACCTCGGCCTGCCCGACCAGGACGGCTACGAGGTCTGCGGCAAGATCCGCAAGCGCACCAGCACCCCGGTGATCATGGTGACGGCCCGCTCCGACGTCCGCTCCCGCATCCACGGCCTCAACCTCGGCGCCGACGACTACGTGGTGAAGCCGTACGACACCGGGGAACTGCTCGCCCGGATCCACGCCGTCAGCCGGCGCACCCACCACGAGGACGGCCCGGCCGGCGACAGCGCGCTGCGGCTCGGTCCCGTCCGCATCGAACTGCCCACCCGTCAGGTCAGCGTGGACGGCAAGGTCGTCCAGCTCACCCGCAAGGAGTTCGACCTGCTGGCGCTGCTCGCCCAGCGGCCCGGCGTGGTCTTCCGCCGCGAACAGATCATCAGCGAGGTCTGGCGCACCAGTTGGGAGGGGACCGGCCGCACCCTTGAGGTGCACGTCGCCTCCCTGCGCGCCAAACTGCGCTTGCCCGCGCTCATCGAGACCGTACGCGGCGTCGGCTACCGGCTCGTCGCCCCGGCCGCGTAGCGGGGACGGGTGCGCACACGTCTCCTTCCGCTGCTCATCGTCCTGATGGCGGCCGTGCTGCTCGCGCTCGGCGTTCCGCTCGCCGTCAGCACGGCCTACGCGCAGCAGCAGAAGGTCGTCGTCGACCGCATCGACGACACCGCGCGGTTCGCGGCCCTCGCCCAGTTCGTGACCGACACGCCCACCACCGCGCGCCCCACGCGCACGGACGACCGCCTGGAGACCCTGCGCCGCGAACTGGCCAGCTACTACGGCGTCTACGGCATCCGCGCGGGTGTCTTCTACCGGAACGCCTCCTCCATGGCCAACGCGCCCGACGACTGGGTGCTCCCGACGGCCGGCGAGGTCCGGGAGGCCTTCGACGAGGCCCTGCTCAGCCGCCGCAGCCACGACCCCGAGCAGGTGTGGCCCTGGCAGCGCAGCCGGCTGGTCGTGGCCTCGCCGGTGATCCGGGACGGTGACGTCGTCGCCGTGGTGGTCACCGACTCGCCCACCGGCCCGATGCGCTCCCGCACCCTGCGCCAGTGGCTGGTCATCGGCGCCGGCGAGTGCGCGGCGATGCTGCTCGCCGTCGGTGCGGCGCTCCGGCTGACCGGGTGGGTGCTCCGGCCGGTGCGGGTCCTCGACGCCACCACGCACGCGATCGCCAGCGGCCGGCTCAAGTCCCGGGTCGCGGCGGCCGGTGGTCCGCCGGAACTCAGGCGGCTCGCCCGGGCGTTCAACGAGATGGCGGACAACGTCGAGGACGTGCTGGAGCAGCAGCGGGCCTTCGTCGCCGACGCCTCCCACCAGTTGCGCAACCCCCTCTCCGCGCTGCTGCTGCGCATCGAACTGCTCGCCCTCGAACTCCCCGAGGACAACGAGGAGATCGCCTCGGTCCGCACCGAGGGCAAGCGGCTCGCGCAGGTCCTGGACGACCTTCTCGACCTGGCGCTGGCCGAGCACGCCGAGGCGGAGCTGATGCTGACCGACATCGGGCGGCTGGCCGAGGAGCGGATCGCCGCGTGGGCACCGGCCGCCGCGGCGAAGGGGGTCCGGCTGACGGGGGACTGCACGCCGACCACCGGATGGGCCGACCCGGTCACGCTGTCCAGCGCGCTGGACGCGGTGATCGACAACGCGGTCAAGTTCTCACCGGAGGGGGGCACGGTGACCGTGACCGTGACCGCCGCCGGTGACGTGTCGACGGTCGTGGTGACCGACACGGGGCCGGGGCTGACGGATGAGGAGCTCGCGCGCGTGGGGGACCGGTTCTGGCGGAGCGGGCGGCACCAGAACGTGAAGGGGTCGGGGCTGGGGCTGTCGATCACGCGGGCGTTGCTGGCGACGGGTGGGGGGTCGCTGTCGTACGAGCACGGTGAGCCGCGGGGGTTGCGGGTGACGGTTTCGGTGCCGCGGAGTGGGTGACGGAGGGGTGGGTGCGGTTGTGGGTCGGGTGCGGGCCGGTGGGGGCTTGTCGCGCAGTTCCCCGCGCCCCTGACGGGGCGCTGCAATCAGGGGCGCTGCACAGTTATGGCTTCACCGAGCGGTAGTACCGCCTGGCCCCTTCCTGCAGTGGTAGCGGGTCCGTGTAGATCGCTGTGCGCAAATCCACCAGCTGGGCCGAGTGGACGTGGTTGCCGATGTCGTCGCGGCTCTTGATGACCGTGCGGGTCACCCATTCGGTGAGACGCGGGTCCATGTCCTTGCGGGTCATCAGGACATTGGACACCGCGATCGTGGGCACCGCCGTGCCCTGTTGAACCGACGGGTACGCCGACTCCGGCATGTTGGTCGCCCGGTAGTAGATCGCGGCCTCGCCCTCGGTGTGCAGCTTGGTGACGAGGCTCCCGCCGATCGGCACGAACGTGAAGCTGAACTTCTTGGCCAGGTCCAGCAGCCCCTTGGTCGGCAGCCCGCCCGACCAGAAGAACGCGTCGATCCTGCCCCGCCGCAGCTGGTCCGGGCCGGTGTCTATGCCCTCGGACACCGGTGTGATGTCCTTCGTCGGGTCCACCCCGGCGGCCCTGAGCACCCGGGTGGCGATCAGCCGGACCCCCGAGTCGGGCAGCCCGATCGCCACCCGCTTGTGCCGCAGCTGCGCGACGCTGGTGATACCCGAGTCGCTGGGCACGACGAGCTGGACGTAGTCGTCGTAGAGCCGGGCCACCCCGCGCAGCTTTCCGGCGCCCTGCCCGTCGTTCAGTTCGTACGTCTCCACCGCGTCGGCCGCCGCGATGGTGAAGTCGGCCCGGCCGGTCGCCACCCGCTGCACGTTCTCGTACGACCCGTTGCTCTGCACCAGCTTCACCTTCAGCCCCGGCATGTCCTTGGCCAGCTCGGTGCGCAGCCGTTCGCCGTACTCCTGGTAGACGCCGCGCAGCGTACCGGTGCTGAAGGTGATCGTCCCGGTCGGCGGCTTCTCGCCCAGCGGCAGCAGCCACCACAGCAGCAGGCCGGACGCGACGAAGCAGGCGGCCGCGCCCTGGAGCGCGCGGCGCCTGCCGATACGGAGGAAGACCTTGGGCATGCGCGCGATCCTGCCAGCAGGGCACGGTCCTGACCAGGGCCGGGGGCAGGGCGGCGGACCCGGACTGTCAGTGGCGGCGGCTAGAGTCGTTCGCATGACCAGTTCCGTCCCCGGTGCCCCGACCGGTACCTCGCCCGCCCGCCTCGTCCGGGAGTTCCACCACGCCTTCGGTCTGGACGCCCGCACCACGCCGGCCGAGGTGTCCCCCGAACTGGCCGCGCACCGGGGGGAACTGCTCGCCGAGGAGGCCGCGGAGGTCGCCGAGGTCGCGGTGGACGGGCCCCTCGACCGGCTCGCGCACGAGCTGGCGGACGTGGTCTACGTGGCGTACGGCACCGCGCTGGTGCACGGGATCGACCTCGACGCGGTGCTCGCCGAGATCCACCGGTCCAACATGAGCAAGCTGGGGCCCGACGGGCAGGTGGCCCGCCGGGCCGACGGCAAGGTGCTCAAGGGCGAGCACTACCGGGCGCCGGACGTCTCGGCGGTGCTGCGCGGCCAGGGCTGGATACCGGGCGGCGCGGCCTGACCCGGGGTCAGAGGCCGTCGCCCGCCAGCTTCCACTCGCGGTGCAGGGCGCCCAGCGGGATGCCCCGTTCCAGCACCGGTGTGCCGAAGACCGACAGCTGGAGGCGGAGGGTGCCGGAGAGGTCGACACCGCCGTACAGGTTCCAGGCGCCCTGGACGTCCGCGCCCGGGGTGGCGGAGGTGGCGGTGACCGTGCCGGTCGCCTCACCGCGCAGGTACGGCGCCAGGTCGGCGGTGACGCCGACGCTGCCGTAGAGGCCGACGGAGGCCTCGGCGCCGAGCGTGGTCCTGACGCTGCCCGCGGTCGTCACCGAGGTGCGCACCGGCGTGCTCGTCATGGTCGAGCTGCTGACCGGCGTCCAGCCCTGGGCCGTGCCGAAGGTGCCGCCCGCCTTGAAGTCGCCCTTCAGGTTCTGCTCCACGTCCACGGTGATCTTCCCGTCGCCGCTCACCTGGAGATAGCAGGTCAGGTCGAGGTTGACGACGACGGGGACCACGCCGACCTGGAGGACCGGGTCGGCGTGCAGCTTGGCGAACGGGATGCGCAGCGGGGTGGCCGTGGCCGCCGCCCGCCCCTTGACCGCCCAGCCGGAGTCCCAGTCGCCGGAGACGCCGAGGTAGGCGGAGCCGGGCGCGGTGCCGGTGCCCGCGCCGCCGTAGGCGAAGTCGACCTGCGGCGCGACCTGGACGAAGCCGGAGACCGAGGCCGCGGCGGACGCCGGGGAGCCTTCGGGGGCCGGTACCTCGGTGCTGACGTCGAGCCGGAGGCTGCCGAGCGGCACGGTGGCGCCCTCGGGACCGACGTGCGCGTCAGCGGACCGGGACCAGGACACCTTGACGTCGGGCAGCAGCTTGTCGACGTCGAAGGCGGCAGGGTCGACGGGCACGGTGCCCTTGGCGGTGTCGTCGCCGAGGAGGGCGTCGAGGGTGGCGGGCTCGGTCTGCACCTCGGTGCCCGCGTCGGTCTCGCCGAGCACCTTGGTCACCTTGGCGAGCAGTCCGTCCGGGGCGCCGGGCGCGGGGGTACTGGCGATGACGTCACCGACGGCGGCCTGCCGGGCCGAAGCGGAGGCCGAGGCGGAGGCCGATGGCGTGGGGCTGGGGGAGACGGCCGGGGCAGCCGTATGTCCCTTCCCCGCCGAATTCCCTTTCGCGGCACTTGATATGACGGCCCGTCGGGTCTTGCCGTCGTACGAGCTGACGCTGAGCGTGGTGCGATGGGCCGGCCGGCCCTTCCCCGCCGAGCCGGCGGCCGTGGTCGCGGTCGCGGCGGGTGCGGCGGCGACGGCGAGCGCCTGGCCGTCCGTGCGGGCGGCGGCGGTGGCACCGTCGGAGACCCGGGCGGTCTCCCGGGAACGGTCGCCGGCGGAGGTCTGGTGCTGCGGCGAGGAGCAGCCGGCGGCGAGGAGAAGGGCGGTCACGGCGAAGGCGGGCATGAGGGCATGCCCTGGCCTCGTGCGTCTGCGCAAGGTCGGTCCTGAGGGTGGGGGGTGGCAAAGGAACACCGTTCTTTGTTACCGACAGGTAGAACTGGTCGGTAACTCGATGTGGCCCCGAGCATGCCACGCCTCCGACATGGGAACTCCGCAATCAGGTCACATCCCGACGTGACCTGAACCACGGCGACTTCAGGCCGCCGTGGCCGTTTCCGCGAGGGGTCCGCCCTGCCGCAGCGCGGCCGTCAGCCCTGCGCGGCCGCCCTGCGCTGCCGCTTGCCGAGGGGTGCCTGGGAGAGGTCCTCCGCGCTGGACCTGAGGTTCTTGTAGCCGTAGCCGCGCTCGGCCAGCCATGCCCTGGCCGCCTCCTCGGCGCGCTCGGTCGCCTCCAGGATGTCCTCCTCTTCCTCCCCGCTGTCCTGGAAGCGGAAGGTGAAGGCCGGGCGGGCGTTGATGTCGTAACTGAGGTGGCCCTCGGGCGTGAAGGCCGCGCGCAGCACGTCGTGCTCGGCGGCCCGGGAGAGCAGTTCGGCGCGCTGGCCGGCGTTGAGGCCGTCGAAGACGCCGCGGACGGTGACGCGGAAGATGCGGGTGGTCATGGCGCGACCCTAGGCAGGACGCGGCGCACCGCTCCACCGCATTTCCGGCGCCCCGCCGCGGTTACCCGCCGACCTGGCCGAGCCGCAGGTTCCAGCGACCGGGCCCGCCCGTGATCTCCGTCGCCGACAGCGGCGGGGTGTCCACGCGCCAGAACGCTGCTTCGGGTGCCCCCAGCACGTGCAGCACCATGGCCCGCACCACCTCCGGCTCCACCACGGCGATCGTCCTTCCGATGGTCAGGCCCGTCCGGTCCAGCCACCCGGCGACCCGCGCGCACAACTCCCGTACCGACTCGCCCCCGTGGGGCGCGGCCCCCGGGTCGGTCAGCCACTGGAGCAGTGCGTCGGGTTCGGCGGCGCCGAGCTCCTCCAGCGTCCGGCCCCGCCAACGGCCCGCGTCCAGGCCCGACAGCTCGGGCTCCGCCGAGGCGTCGAGGCCCAGCGCGGCCGCCGTCTCCCGGCAGCGCACGCCGGGGGAGTGGACCACCTCGCCCGCGGCCGGCAGGGACAGTGCCACCGTCCCGGGGTTCTCGATCGAGTCGCCGTCGTAGAAGCGGGCCCGCCGCAGCGAGGGGGTGAAGGCCGGGGCTATGAGGATGACTCGGCAGGTCACGGGGCGGTTTCTCCATGGTCGTCCGTCAGGTGTCGGCGGCGGGCGCCGGACGCGCACGACAGTACGCCGTCCGGCACCCGCACCAGGACCCGGCTACAGCTCCGCACGCACCGAACGTGCCGCCGCGACCAGGTTCTCCAGGGAGGCCCGGACCTCCGGCCAGCCGCGGGTCTTCAGCCCGCAGTCGGGGTTGACCCAGAGCCGTTCGGCGGGGATGGCCCGCAGGCCGGTCCGCACCAGGTCGGCGGCCTCGGCCGGGCTCGGCACCCGGGGCGAGTGGATGTCGTAGACCCCGGGTCCCGCCTCGCGCGGATAGCCGTGTGCGGCGAGCTCGCGGGCGACCTGCATGTGCGAGCGGGCCGCCTCCAGGCTGATGACGTCCGCGTCGAGGTCGTCGATGGCCCGGACGATGTCGCCGAACTCGGCGTAGCACATGTGCGTGTGGATCTGGGTCTCCGGACGGACTCCGCCGGTCGTCAGGCGGAACGCCTCGGTCGCCCACGCCAGATACCCGGCCCGGTCGGCGGCCCGCAGTGGCAGGGTCTCGCGCAGCGCGGGCTCGTCGACCTGGATGACCGAAGTGCCCGCGGCCTCAAGGTCGTTCACCTCGTCGCGCAGGGCGAGGGCGACCTGCCGGGCGGTGTCGCCGAGCGGCTGGTCGTCCCGGACGAACGACCAGGCCAGCATGGTCACCGGCCCGGTCAGCATGCCCTTGACCGGGCGGTCGGTGAGCGACAGCGCGTACGACGTCCAGCGCACCGTCATCGGCTCGGGGCGGGAGATGTCACCGGCCAGGACCGGCGGGCGCACGTACCGGGTGCCGTACGACTGCACCCAGCCGTGCTGGGTGGCCAGGTACCCCGTCAGCTGCTCGGCGAAGTACTGGACCATGTCGTTGCGTTCGGGTTCGCCGTGCACCAGGACGTCCAGACCGGCCTTCTCCTGGAAGGCGACCACCTCCCGGATCTCGGCCCTGACCCGCTCCTCGTACCCGGCCGTGTCGATCCGGCCCGCCCGCAAGTCCGCCCGTGCGGTGCGCAGTTCGCCGGTCTGCGGGAACGATCCGATGGTCGTCGTTGGCAGCAACGGCAGCCGAAGGTGGGCGCGTTGGGCGGCGGAGCGTTCGGCGTACGGCTGGCAGCGGCGGGCGTCGGCCGGGGTGACGGCGGCACACCGGGCGCGGACGGCGGGATCGCGGGTGATCGGCGAACCCGCCCGGGAGGCCAGGTCGGCGCGGTTGGCGGCGAGTTCGGCGGCGATGGTGTCGGGGCCCTGGGCGAGGCCCTTGGCGAGGGTGACGATCTCGGCGGTCTTCTGCTTCGCGAAGGCCAGCCAGCGCAGGATCTGCGGTGCGATGTCCCGCTCGGCGGCCGTGTCCAGCGGCACGTGCAGGAGGGAGCAGGAGGCGGCCACGTCGACCTGGTCGGCGAGGCCCAGCAGGGTGCCGAGGGTGGTGAGGGACGCCGGCAGGTCGTTGACCCAGATGTTGCGGCCGTTGACGACACCGGCGATCAGCCGCTTTCCGGGCAGCCCGCCGACGGCGGCCAGGGCGTCCAGGTTGGCGGCCGCCGCCCCGGTGAAGTCGAGGGCGAGCCCTTCGACCGGGGCCTTGGCCAGCACCGGCAGGGCCTCGCCGAGCCGGTCGAAGTAGGAGGCGACCAGGAGCTTCGGCCGGTCGGTGCGGGCGCCCAGGTCGCGGTAGGCGCGGGCGGCGGCGGCCAGCTCTGCCGGGGTGCGGTCCTGGACCAGGGCGGGCTCGTCGAGCTGCACCCACTCGGCGCCGGCCGCCCGCAGGTCGGCGAGGACCTCGGCGTACACCGGGAGCAGCCGGTCGAGGAGGGTGAGCGGGTCGAAGCCGGCGGGCACGCCGGGCGCCGGCTTGGCGAGCAGCAGGTAGGTGACCGGGCCGACCAGCACCGGACGGGTGGCGAGCCCGAGGGCCAGCGCCTCCCGCAACTCGCCCACCTGCTTGGCGGAGTTCGCGGCGAAGACGGTGTCCGGGCCCAACTCCGGTACCAGGTAGTGGTAGTTGGTGTCGAACCACTTCGTCATCTCCAGCGGCGCGATGTCCTGGGTACCGCGGGCCATGGCGAAGTAGCCGTCCAGGGCGTCGGCGTCGACGGCGGCGCGGTGCCGCTCGGGGACGGCGCCGACCATCACGGTGGTGTCGAGGACGTGGTCGTAGTACGAGAAGTCACCGGTCGGCACCTCGTGGATGCCGGCCTCGGCGACCTGCCGCCAGGTGGAGCGGCGCAGTTCGGCGGCGGTGGCACGCAGGGCGTCGGCGGTGATCCGGCCCTTCCAGTAGCTCTCGATCGCCTTCTTCAGTTCCCGGGCCGGCCCCTGGCGGGGGTAGCCGTACACGGTGGCCCGGGCTGCCGCGGCTGCGGACTTGGCTGTCACGGAGATCTCCTTCGCGAGACGATTCCCTGAGATCCCGGCGACGGGACGAGAGCGCGAAGGGGTGACGAACCGGACGGCGACGGTCGTACCCGACCGTCCGTCCGACCTGCACGCCGACCCGCCCACGAGGTCACCGGGATGTCCGCGCACGAGTGGTTCGCACACGGGCAGTTGGCAGGTCTTCGGACTCGCGGGCGCGTCTCGTCGTACAAAGTCGTACCTAGTCGTACGAGACCCCTACTGGCCGTCGCTTCCCGGATCCGGTGGATCCAGTGCGTATGACGGCGGTCGTTCCCACTCACCGCTGCGGGGCAGTCCCGGACTCACACCGGGTTCCCTCTTACGACATCCCGTCTGGCGAACGGGACGAACCAGCTGCGGGGTCCACCTTACGACCCACGTGAGGGAAGCGCCCCGAAAGGGGCGCGGGGCGTCGTCGATATGCGGCTCCGCCGCGTGGGCGCGACCAGCCCCCGACTACCCGCAGTCGCCCTCCAACAAGACCCTCCCGATCCCTAGGCGGACAACTCCTCCTCGATCCCCCGAACCACTCCACCCAAGGCCGCCACCAACTCCCCCAGCCGGCCCTTCTCATACCGCACGCTCGGCAGCGAGACCGAAACCCCCGCCACCACCCTCCCGTCGGCCCCCCGAACCGGCACCCCCACCGCGACCAGCCCCCGCTCCGACCGCTCCCGGTTCACGGCGAAGCCACCCCGCCGCACCCGCGCCAGCTCCCGCCGCAGCCCGGCGAGGTCCGGCCGCTCGGTCGGCCGGTCCCGGTACCGCTCCTCCGCGTACACCTCAGCCAGCTGCTCCTCCGGCAGGTCCGCCAGCAGCAGCAGTCCGCCCGTGGTCCGGTGCGCCGGGAACACCATCCCCTCCCGGGACCCCACCCGGAGCACCCGCGCACACTCCACACTGGCGATGAACCGGACGGAGTCGCCCGTGCGGATGACGAGGTTGGCCGTCTCCTCCACCACCTCGACCAGCCGCCGCAGATGCGGCAGCGCGACCGCCCGCAGCCGCGACACCTGCGACTGCGAGTGCGCGGCCAGCTCCAGGACCGGCCCGGCGCGGTAGATCCGGTCCTCGTCCTGGACGGCGAAGTCCCGGTACACGAGCATCGCCAGCAGCCGGTGCGCGGTGGACCGGGCCACGCCCAGCCGCTCGGCGATCTGCGACACGGTCAGCCCGCCCTCCAGCTGGAGCATCGCCGCGGCGCGCAGCGCGTGGTCGACACTCGCGATGGCGTACGGCGGCGGATTCTTCAGCGGCTTGTCCATCCCTCCAGAGTAGACACGGGATTCTGTTCTCCAGAATCTCCATGTCTTCCAGGTGGACACGGCGCACCCTGAGGGTTGTGACGCAGACCTTTACCCCAGACCGGGCCACGGACTCCCCGGTGCGCCTCCGGGCCGCCGCGGCGCCGGGGCAGCCCGAGGTCACCCCGGCCCTCGAAGAGCTGTACCGGGGCTTCGAGCGGGAGCTCCTCGTCCCGCTGTGGACCGAGATCGGCGACCTCATGCCGGCCCACCCGCGCTCCCGGGCCGTGCCCCACGTATGGCGCTGGCAGCAGCTGCGCGCCCTGGCCGCGCGGTCCGGCGACCTGGTTCCGGTGGGCCGCGGCGGCGAGCGCCGGGCCATCGCGCTCGCCAACCCGGCACTCGGCGGCCGGCCCTTCGCGACGCCGACCCTGTGGGCCGCGATCCAGTACCTGATGCCCGGCGAGGACGCCCCCGAGCACCGCCACACCCAGCACGCCTTCCGGTTCGTGGTGGAGGGCGAGGGCGTGTGGACGGTCGTCGGCGGCGACCCGGTCGCGATGCGGCGGGGCGACTTCCTGCCGCAGGCCGGCTGGCACATGCACGCCCACCACAACGCCACCGCCGAGCCGATGGCCTGGATCGACGGGCTGGACATCCCGTTCCAGTACCTCACCGAGTCGCAGTTCTTCGAGTTCGGCCGGGACGAGATCAGCGACGCCGAGCGGATCACCCCGGAGCGTTCGCGCTCCGAGCGCCTGTGGGGGCATCCGGGCCTCAGTCCGGTGGCGGCCACCGAGGCAGCCGAGGCCGCCGCCCCCGGCACCCCCCTCCTGGCCTACCGCTGGGAGCACACCGACCGCGCCCTCGCCGACCAGCTCGCGCTGGAGTCCGAGGGGTTCGCCGGCACCGTCGAGCCGGGCCACGCGGCCGTCCGCTTCACCGACCCGGCGACCGGCGCCGACGTGCTGCCCACCGTCCGCGCCGAGATGCACCGCGTCACGCGCGGCACCGAGACCGCGCCCGTCCGCGAGACCGGTTCGTCGGTGTACCAGGTCTTCGACGGCTCCGGCACGGTCACCGTCGGGGAGACGTCCTGGTCCGTCACGCGCGGCGACCTGTTCGTCGTGCCCTCCTGGCAGCCGCTGTCGGTCCGCTCCGAGGCAGGGGCGACCGACTCCGACTCCGGCGCGCTGGACCTGTTCCGGTTCAGCGACTCCCCGGTCTTCGAGGCCCTCCGGCTCAACCGCACGCACGTGGAAGGAACCACCCGATGAAGCTCGCGACCCTCCGCACCGGCGCCACCACCCGGGCCGTACGCCTCGACGGCGAGAGCGGCGAGAGCGGCGAGAGCGGCGAGAGCGGCCAGAGCGGCCAGAGCGGCGAGCCCGGCGGGGCCGGCGGGACGCTGGTCGACCTCGGCCTCCCGGACGTGGGTGCCGTGCTGCGCCAGGACGGCTGGCGGGAGTTCGCCGCCGCGGCGACCGGCCCGGCCTACCCGCTGGCCGGCGCCGACTTCGCCCCCGTCGTCCCCGCCCCCTCCAAGGTGGTGTGCGTCGGCCTCAACTACCGCAACCACATTCAGGAGATGGGCCGCGACCTGCCCGAACACCCTACCCTGTTCGCGAAGTTCGCGGACTGCCTGATCGGTGCGGGCGACGACATCGTGCGGCCGGAGGAGACCGGGCAGTTCGACTGGGAGGCCGAACTCGCCGTCGTGGTGGGCAGGACGGTACGGCGGGCACGCGGGGCCGAGGCCGCGGCGGCGATCGCCGGGTTCACCGTCCTCAACGACATCACCTGCCGGGACTGGCAGTTCCGCACCCGGGAGTGGCTTCAGGGCAAGGCGTGGGACTCCAGCACGCCGGTCGGGCCGTATCTCGTCACCCCGGACGAACTGCCGGGCGGTGTCCGGCCCGCGCTCGACATCCGGCTGGCCGTCGACGGCGAGGTGATGCAGTCCGACTCCACCGGGGACCTGCTCTTCGACCCGGTCGCGCTGGTGGAGTACGTGTCGACGATGGTCCGGCTCAACCCCGGCGACCTCATCGCCACCGGCACGCCCGGCGGGGTCGGCCAGGCCCGCGAGCCGCAGCGCTTCCTGCTGGGCGGCGAGACCGTCGTCACGGAGATCGCGGGCATCGGGCGGCTGGCCAACCGGGTCGTACGGGAGACGTCCGCCCGATGAGCCGTACCCTCGCGGACGCCCGGCGCTGGGCCCGGTCCGGCACCGAGCTGTTCCTCAAGGCCGCCGACGCCGACCTGGACCCGCCCAGCGGGCTGCCCGGCTGGACCCGAAGCCACCTGGTCGCCCATGTGGCCGCCAACGCCGACGCGTTGGGCAACCTCGTGCACTGGGCCGCCACCGGCGAGCCGACCCCGATGTACGCCTCGCCCGAGGAGCGCGCCGCCGGCATCGAGCACGGTGCCCGGCGGCCCGCGGCCGAACTGACCGCATGGCTGCGGCGGTCGGCCGACACCCTCGCCGACGCCATGGACGCGCTCGACGGGGTCCAGTGGCGGTCGCCGGTCGTGACCGGCCAGGGCCGTACCGTCCCGGCCACCGAACTGCCCTGGCTGCGCGCCCGCGAGGTGTGCGTGCACGCCGTCGACCTCGCCACCGGGGTGTCCTTCGCCGGCCTCCCGGCCGGCTTCCTCGCCGCGCTCTGCGACGACGCGGTCGCCAAACGGGCCGCCGCGGCCACCGGCCCGGCCCTCGTCCTGCGGTCCGACGGCCACCGCTGGGAGCTGCCGGGCCCGGGCGGGCCGGCCGAACTCACCGGCGGACTCCCCGAGATCGCCGCCTACCTCACCGGCCGCCCGGCCCCCTTCGACGGCGCGCCCGTCCTGACCCCCTGGCTCTGAGCAGCCTGCCCCGGTACGCAAGGAAGAGACCATGACCGCACCCACACCCCCCACCGGCCCGCACCGCCCCGACGTCCTCGTCGTCGGGGGCGGCATCGGCGGCCTCAGTACCGCCTTCGCCCTCACCCGGGCGGGACTGCGGGTGCGCGTCCTCGAACGCGCCGAGGAGTTCGGCGAGGTCGGCGCCGGCATCCAGCTCGCGCCCAACTGCACCCGCATCCTCGACGACTACGGCCTGCTCGACGAGGCCAGGAGCCTCGGTGTGCTCCCCGAGGCCATAGTGATGCGCGACGCCCTCGACGCCCGTGAACTCACCCGGCTCGACCTGCCCGACCTGGCACGCCGGTACGGCTACCCGTACCTGGTCATCCACCGCAGCGACCTGCACGCCCTCCTCCTGCGCGCCTGCCGGGCGGCCGGCGTCGAGCTGTGCACCGGCCGGAAGGTCGTCGGGTACGAGAACACCGGTGCCGGCGCCCGGATCCGGCTGGCGGACGGCCGTACCGAGGAGGCCGCGCTGGTCGTCGCCGCCGACGGACTGCACTCCGTGGCACGGCGGCAGTTCGTGGGCGACGACGTGGTCAGCTCGCGTTACGTGGCCTACCGGGCGGCCGTGCCCATCGAGCGGGTGCGGGGCAACGGGGTCGCGGAGAAGGACGTCGTCGTGTACGTCGGGCCGCGCTGCCACTTCGTGCAGTACCCGCTGCGCGGCGGCGAGATGCTCAACCAGGTCGCCGTCTTCGCGTCGCCGTCGGCCGATGCGGGTGCCGCAGGGACCGCGGGTGCCGCGGGCGACGCGCGGTGGGGCGGGCCCGAGGAGCTCGACGCGGCCTTCGAGGCCACCTGTGACACCGTCCGCCAGGGCATCCCGTTCATGTGGCGGGACCGCTGGTGGCAGATGCTCGACCGGGACCCGGTGGACACCTGGGTGCACGGCCGGGTCGCCCTGCTCGGCGACGCCGCGCATCCGCCGCTGCAGTACATGGCCCAGGGCGCGATCATGGCGATCGAGGACGGCTGGGTGCTCGCCCACCATCTCACCCGTACCGCCCCGGACTGGGATGCGGCCCTCGCCGCCTACCAGGCGGTCCGGGTCGAGCACTGCCGCCGGGTGCAGACCACCGCCCGCACCTGGGGCGAGCTGTGGCACCTCGAAGGCGAGGAACGCCTCCGGCGCAACGCGGTCATGCGGGCTCGGGACACGTACGACTACGGTCTCACCGACTGGGTGTACGGCCCGACCGCCCTGACCCCGGACCAGGAGCCGGCCATGTTCACGCCGATCCCGCTGGACGCCTGACCCCGCGCAGTGCCCGGGACAGCCCCAGTGCCGCCGTCCGTACCGCCGGGGCCAGCTGCGCGGGCCGGAACCGGCCGCACGGTACGGCCACCGAGAGCGCCGCGACCGCCGTGGGACCGTCGAAGACGGGTGCCGCGATGCAGCTGACCCCCACTGCGGCCTCTTCCTCCTCGTAGGCGAGCCCCGCGACCTGCGCCTGCTCGACGGCCGTGCGCAGCCGGGCGGGGTCCGTGACCGAGTGCGGGGTGAGCCGGGGGAGCGGTGCGGCCAGCACCTCCTCGACCAGCTCGGCGCCCGAGAACGCCAGCAGGGCCTTGCCGACCCCGGTACAGGTCAGCGGGAGCCGGCCGCCGATCCGGGACGGCAGCCGCAGCACGTCGTGGCCGTGGATGCGCTCGACGTAGACCACCTCGTGGCCCTCGCGCACCCCGAGGTGCACGGTCTCGTGGGTGGCCTCGAAGAGGTCCTGGAGGAACGGCAGCGCGGCCTCCCGCAGATCCTGCCGGCGCGGCACCAGCGACCCCAGCTCGAAGAGGGCGCCGCCCAGCCGGTAGGTCTCCGCGTCCCGTTCCAGCAGGCCGAGCCGGACCAGCTCGGCGCAGAGCCGGAACACGGTGGTCTTGGGCAGCTTGGACCGCTCGGCCAGTTCCGTCAGACGGAACGCGCCGCCGTTCGGGCGGTAGCAGTCCAGGACCGCCACTGCCTTGTCGAGCATGTTTCCCTGACTGCTGTTCCGTGCCACGGAACGTATTTTGCCTCGTTTCCCGGCGCCCGCCTATACCTGTCGGCATGAGCCCTGACCTCGTCACCAAGGTGGCCGACGTCCTCGACGAAGCCACCCGCACCGGCATCCCCTGCGCCCCCGTGCGCGCCCTCCTCCCCGAGGACGACATCGAGACCGCCTACGCGGTGCAGCGGCTGCACGTCGAGCGGGGCCTGGCCGCGGGCCGCCGGCTGGTGGGCCGCAAGATCGGGCTGACCTCGCCCGCCGTACAGCGGCAGCTCGGAGTCGATCAGCCCGACTTCGGGGCTCTCTTCGCGGACATGGCGGTCGCCGAGGGCGAGCCGGTCGCGGCCGGGCGGCTGCTCCAGCCCAAGGTCGAGGCCGAGGTCGCCCTGGTCCTGGCCGCCGACCTGCCGCACCGCGACCCGACCGTCGCCGACCTGCTGCGGGCCACCGCCTTCGCGCTGCCCGCGCTGGAGATCGTGGACAGCCGGATCGCCGGCTGGGACATCACGATCGTCGACACCGTCGCCGACAACGCCTCCAGCGGCCTGTTCGTCCTCGGCGGCACACCTGTCCCGCTGGACCGGGTCGACCTGCGGGGCGTCCGGATGACCCTGGACAAGAACGGCGCGACCGTCTCGCAGGGCACCGGCGCCGACTGCCTGGGCAGCCCGCTCACCGCCGCCCGCTGGCTCGCCGCCACCCTGGCCGGGCTCGGCGACCCGCTGCGGGCCGGCGACATCGTCCTCACCGGCGCGCTCGGCCCGATGGCGGTCGCCGCCGAGGGCGACGAGTTCACCGCGCACATCGAGGGCCTCGGCACGGTCGGGGTCACCTTCGCCACCGAGGGAGCAGCATGACCACGAAGGTCGCCGTCATCGGGTCCGGGAACATCGGCACCGACCTGATGATCAAGATCCTGCGGCTCTCCGAGTCGCTGGAGATCGCCGCCATGGCGGGCATCGACCCGGACTCGGACGGCCTGGCGCGCGCCCGCCGCCTCAAGGTGGCCACCACTCACGAGGGCGTCGACGGCCTGGTCGGCCTGGACGCCTTCGAGGACGTGTCGCTCGTCTTCGACGCCACCTCCGCCGGCGCCCACCGCCGCCACGACGAGGTGCTGCGCGCCCTCGGCCGTACGGTCGTCGACCTCACCCCGGCCGCGCTCGGCCCGTACGTCGTCCCGCCCGTCAACGGCGACGCCCACCTGGACGCCCCGAACGTCAACATGGTCACCTGCGGTGGCCAGGCCACCATCCCGGTCGTCGCCGCGGTCAACGCGGTCACCCCGGTCCACTACGGCGAGATCGTCGCCTCGATCTCCTCCCGCTCCGCCGGTCCCGGCACCCGCGCCAACATCGACGAGTTCACCGAGACCACCTCCGCCGCCATCGAGAAGGTCGGCGGCGCGGCCCGCGGCAAGGCGATCATCGTGCTCAACCCCGCCGAACCGCCCCTGATCATGCGGGACACCGTGCACTGCCTGGTCGGCGACTGCGACGACGCGGCGGTGACGGAATCGGTCGAGGAGATGGTCGCGCGCGTCCAGACGTACGTCCCCGGCTACCGCCTCAAGCAGAAGGTGCAGTTCGAGCGGGTGGCCGCCGACGACCCGCTGCGCACCCTCGCCCCCGGCGACGCCGTGAAGGTCTCCGTCTTCCTCGAAGTGGAGGGCGCCGCCCACTACCTGCCCGCCTACGCCGGCAACCTCGACATCATGACCTCGGCCGCGCTGCGCACCGCGGAGCGCATGGCGGCCTACCGTGCCCCGGAGGTGGCGTCCCGATGACCGCTCTGTACGTCCAGGACGTCACCCTGCGGGACGGCATGCACGCCGTCCGCCACCGCTACACCGTCGACCAGGCCCGCACCATCGCGGGCGCCCTCGACGCCGCCGGGGTCCGCGCCATCGAGGTCGCCCACGGCGACGGCCTGTCCGGCTCCAGCGTCACCTACGGCGTCGGCGCGCACACCGACTGGGAGTGGATCGAGGCGGTCGTGGGCGCCGTGCACCAGGCGATCCCCACCACCCTCCTCCTCCCGGGCATCGGCACGGTCCACGACCTGAAGCAGGCCCACTCCCTGGGCATCCGCTCGGTCCGTATCGCCACCCACTGCACCGAGGCCGACATCTCCGCCCAGCACATCGCCGCCGCGCGGGAACTGGGCATGGACGTGGCCGGGTTCCTGATGATGTCCCACCTCGCCGAACCCGCCGAACTCGCCCGCCAGGCCAAGCTGATGGAGTCCTACGGCGCGCACTGCGTGTACGTCACCGACTCCGGCGGCCGCCTGACCATGGACGGCGTCCGCGACCGGGTCCGCGCCTACCGGGACGTCCTCGACCCGGCCACCGGACTCGGCATCCACGCCCACCACAACCTCGGCCTGGGCGTGGCCAACTCGGTCGTCGCCGTCGAGAACGGCGTCACCCGCGTCGACGCCTCCCTCGCCGGACAGGGCGCCGGGGCCGGCAACTGCCCCCTGGAAGCCTTCATCGCGGTCGCCGACCTGATGGGCTGGGAACACGGCTGCGAGCTGTTCCCGCTGATGGACGCCGCCGACGACGTCGTACGACCGCTGCAGGACCGCGAGGTGCGGGTGGACCGCGAGACCCTCACCCTCGGCTACGCCGGCGTCTACTCCAGCTTCCTGCGGCACGCCGAGGCCGCCGCCCGGCGCCATGGCCTCGACACCCGCGCGATCCTGGTCGAGGTGGGCCGCCGCAAGCTGGTCGGCGGGCAGGAGGACATGATCACCGACATCGCCCTGGATCTCGCCGGGAGCTGATGACGCCCGGTTGTCAGTGCCGGCTGACAGACTCGGCGGCGTGAACACCCAACGCCGAGAACTGGCAGCACGCTTCGTCGAGTCGCACCGGGAAGGCTGCTTCCTGCTCCCCAACGCGTGGGACGCGGGAAGCGCCCGCGTCCTGGAGACGGCCGGTTTCCCGGCCGTGGCCACCACCAGCGCGGGCATCGCCTTCTCCCTGGGCCGCGCGGACCACGACTACGGCGGCGGCCGGGTCGACCGCGCGACGATGGTGGACCGGATCCGTGAGATCGCCGCCGAGGTACGGATCCCGGTGAGCGCGGACCTGGAGGACGGGTACGGGGAGTCCCCCGAGACCGTGGCCGAGACGATCGCGATGACGCTCGGCGCCGGAGCCGCGGGCGGCAACATCGAGGACTTCACGGGCGACCGCTCCCGGCCGCTGTACGACCCGAAGCTCGCGGCCGACCGGATCCGTGCCGCGCGCGAGGCGATCGACGCGGCCGGCGAGCCGTTCGTCCTGGTCGGCCGGACCGACGTGCTGCTCACCGGCGGCCCGCTGGAGGAGGCCGTGCGCCGGGCCAACGCCTATCTCGCGGCGGGCGCGGACTGCGCGTTCGTACCCGGCGCGGCCGACGCTGAGACGATCGGCAGGTTGGTCAGGGAGATCGACGGCCCGCTGAACGTGGTGATGGGCCTGACCGGCAATGCCCTGTCCCTGGCCGACCTCCGCGAACTCGGCGTGCGCCGGGTCACGGTGGGCGGCAGCATCGCGCGGGCGATGTACGCGCAGCTGCTGGGCGCGGCGAGGGAGCTGGCGGACCGGGGCACCTTCTCGTACGCCGAGAACCAGATCTCGCAGACGGACCTGAACGAGCTCTTCCGCAGATGACGCGAAGGGCGGGCCGGATGGCTCCGGCCCGCCCCCCCCGCGCGATGCTGTTACGACAGCTTGATCAGCGAGTAGTCGTCGCAGTAACCGGCCGCCGAACCGGAGTTCTTGTAGCAGTAGACACCGGCGGAGGTGGTGGAGACGCCCGTGGTGAAGAAGACGGGCTGCTGGGCGTAGGACGTGGTCGAGGACCGCAGGTACGTCTCCGTACCGCCGAAGCTCTTCACACCCACCGCGACCTCCTCACCGGCGGTGGCCACCTTGGCCCAGCCCACCAGCAGATAGGTGCCGCTGGAGGCGAGGCCGCTCACCGTCTGGATCGCACCGCTGGCACTGACCCCGGTCTGGAGCGCGTAGGTGCCGGAGCGGGCGTTGGAGGCGACCACACTGGACGCCGTACCGGTCGACTGGGCCCAGGGGGTCAGGGCGCCGGTCTCGTAGCCGGGGTTGGTGACGGCGTTGGCGGCGGAGGACAGGGGCTCCACCGCGAGGTCGTCGCAGTAGCCCGGGCCGCTGCCGCCGGCGTTCTTCCAGCAGTAGACGGTGGCCGTGGTGCTCGACGAGCCGGTGGTGAACAGCACCGCCGCCTGGCTGTAGGACGTGGTGGCGATGTTGGTGTAGGTCTCCGTGCCGCCGAAGTTCTTCACGCCGATCGCGAGGGTCTCGCCCGCGGTGGCGACCTTGGCCCAGCCGGTCAGCAGATAGGTGGTGCTCGGGCTGAGGCCGGTCAGGGCCTGGTTGGCGCCGCTGCCGCTCGCGGTCGTGGTGAGCGCGTAGCTTCCGGTGCGGGCGTTGGCCGCGGTCACGGCGGAGGAGTTGCCGCTGGCCTGGGTCCAGGGGCTCAGCGAGCCGGTCTCGAAGCCGGCGTTGGAGAGCAGGTTGCCGCCGGTGCCGTTGTAGGCGCCGATGTTGGGGGCGGCCGTCGCGGAGACGGCGTTGCCGAAGGCGTCGTAGCCGCCGTTGGAGCTGATGACCGTGCCGGCCCGGATCACCGGGGAGGACGCGTGCACCTGGTAGGCGTTCTTGCCGGTGTACGAGGACGAGGTGTTGGCGTTGCCCGGGTTGCGGAACTCGGGGTCGGCGGTCACCTTCGCGGCGTCGGCGGGCTCGCGGGACGGGTGGTTGCCGTAGAAGAGGTTGTTGGAGTAGGTCGACGTGCCGGTGGTGGTGAAGTAGTTGCCGGAGCCGTAGTTGAAGACGGCGTTGTTCTGGAAGGACAGGGCGCCGCTGATGGACGTGCCGGAGCGGGAGTACAGGATCGGGGTGCTCAGGCCGTCCCGGACGGAGAACGTGTTGTTGTAGAAGAGCGGGACGGCGGAGGAACTGCCGCTCTGGTTGGGTACGCCGCCCACGAAGTGCAGGACTCCGGCGCCGTGGGTCTGGGTGCCGGAGGTGGGGCAGCCGGAGTTGCTGCCGTCGTTCTCGCTGATGTTGTAGCGGACCACCGTGCCGTCGCTGGGCACTGTCGAGGTGGGCTCGTTGGCGATGGTGAAGGGCGGCATCACCAGCAGGAAGCCGCCGAGGTTCTGGTGGCTGTAGTTGTACTGGAACGTGGTGTTGTGGTTGCCCCAGTCCACGTCGAAGCCGGTGCCGTCGGCGCCGTTGACGTGGCAGTAGACCTCGTTGTTCTGGACGACGGTGTTGCTGCTGCCGGACATCCAGATACCGGCGGAGGCGCCGTTGCAGTACTGGCCGGACGGCGGGCAGGTGGACTTGGCGCCGCCGTAGCCCGCCTTGTTGCCGTCGATCAGGGCGCCGTCGTTCTTCACGACGAGGATGTCGTCGGCGCCGTCGTAGGTCATCGTGTTGCCCCGGATGACGGTGTTCGTGGTCAGGCCGGTGCCCTGGCCGTCGCCGTCCGGGGTGACGGCGACGGCGATCCGGTCGACGTGGTCGAAGGTGTTGTTCTCGACGACGACGTCGTCCCAGGTGGAGACCGGGGTGGTGTGGTCGGTCTGGACGCCGACGCCGGCGTTGGTGGAGTACCAGCCGCCGCCGTAGCCCGCGATGTTGTGGATGTACATGTCGTGCACGCGGATGTGGTGCAGGACGCCGCCGGAGCTGTTCTCGGCGAGGACGCCCGAGCGGTAGGCGGGCGAGGAGGCGTTGTCGACCAGCTCCAGGCCGCCGATGTCCCAGTACTGCTGGTTGAGCAGTTTGACGACCGCGCCGGTGGCACCGGCCGCGTCGATGATGGGCTTGGCGCCGGAGCCGTAGGAGCTGATCGAGATGTTGCTGCCGGAGGCTCCCGAGCCGCCCGGGGAGAGCTGGCCGGTGCAGGTGGTGCCGGCCTTGAACAGGATGCTGTCGCCTGCGGTGAAGGTGGTGCCGTTGACGCTGCCGACCGCGTTCCAGGGGCTGGCCTGGGTCCCGGTGCCGTTGCTGGAGGCAGAGCAGTCGACGTAGTAGGCCGTGCCGGCGGCGTGCGCGGCGGTGGCCGGCACGAGCAGGGCGCCGGCGAGGGTGGCCAGAAGAGTCAGCACGCGGGCTGTTCGACTGGCCGTACTTGAGGTTGATCTGCGACGCTTCATTGCGACGCTCCTTGGTGAGAGTGAGTGTCCTCCGAAAGCCGGGCGGGTCCGTTGCCGCGGACCCGTCCGGAATCTGTGGGGGCAGAAAAACAGGGGGTGCGGGACCGTTCGCGAGTGCCGGTGCGTTGTGGCTGGTCGCGCCCACGCGGCGGAGCCGCAAATCGATACAGCCCCGCGCCCCTTTAGGTGGGACCAGTGGGCCCACCTTTCTTGGGGGCGCGGGGAACTGCCCGAACAACCCCCACCGGCCCGCAGCCGACCCGCTACCGTCGCTACCAGGACGCCAGCGAACCGTCCCTGTTCCGCCATACCGGGTTCCGCCAGCGGTGCCCCTTCTCCGCGGCCTCCCGGATGACGGCTTCGTCGATCTCGATGCCCAGCCCCGGACCCGTCAGCCGGTCGATGTAGCCGTCCTTCACCTCGAACGGGGAGGCGTCGGCCAGGTACCCCAGCAACCCGCTGCTGTCGCCGTACCCGATGCCCAGGGACTGTTCCTGGATCAGGAAGTTCGGGATGGCGAAGTCGAGTTGGAGGCTCGCGGCGAGGGCGATGGGGCCGAGGGGACAGTGCGGGGCGACCAGGACGTCGTAGGTCTCCGCCAGCGCAGCGATCCGGCGGGTCTCCGAGATGCCGCCCGCGTGGCTGATGTCGGGCTGGGCCACCGCGATCCCGTCGCCGAGGACGTCACGGAAGTCCCAGCGGGAGAAGAGGCGTTCGCCCGTGGCGATGGGGATGGACGTGGCGCGGACGACCTCGCCGAGGTCGCGCGTGAACTCCGGCAGCACCGGCTCCTCCACGAACATCGGGAGCAGCGGCTCCAGGTACGGAAGGACCCGCCGCGACATCGCCCCGCTGAACCGGCCGTGGAAGTCCAGCGCCAGGTCCCGGTCGGGGCCGATCGCCTCGCGGACCGCCGTCACCCGGTCCACGATCGCGGCGATCGCGGCCGGCGTCGCCAGCGGCTCCAGCTGTGCGCAGGGGTTCATCTTCACGGCCGTCAGGCCCTTGGCCACCTGGTCCGCAGCCGACTCGGCGAGTTCCTCGGGCGTCTCGCCGTACAGCCAGCCGTAGATGCGGACGCGGTCGCGGACATGGCCGCCGAGGAGCTGGTGCACGGGGACGCCGTGGGTCTTGCCGGCGATGTCCCACAGGGCCTGGTCGATGCCGGCGAGGGCGCTGCTGAGCACCGGGCCGCCCCGGTAAAAGCCGCCCTTGGCGAGCATCTGCCAGTGCTCCTCGATACGGGCCGGGTCCTGCCCGAGGAGGTAGTCGAACATCTCCTCGACGGCCTTGGCGGTGGTGTGCGCCTTGCCCTCGACGACGGGTTCTCCCCAGCCGGAGATGCCCTCGTCGGTGTCGACGCGCAGGAACAGCCAGCGCGGCTCGACGAAGAACAGCTCGTATCCGGTGATTTTCATGGTGCGGGACCTCCGGGTCCGCGGGCACGGCGGCCCGGGGCGGTGACGTACGAAGAAGGGGAGTTGCGCGTTACTCGTGGGCGCTGATGCTGCGGCCGCCGTCCACCACCAGGTTCTGGCCGGTGATGAAGGCCGCGTCCTCGGAGCCGAGGAAGGCCACGGCGGCGGCGATGTCCTCGGGTTCGCCGATGCGGCCGACCGGGGTGCGGGCGGCGGTCCGGGCGCGGTAGTCGGCCGGGGCGTTCACCCACAGGCCGGTGTCGACGGCCCCGGGGACGACCGCGTTGACGCGGATCCGGCCGCCGTACTCCACCGCCAACTGCCGTACCAGCGCGGTGACTCCGCCCTTGGCGGCCGCGTAGGCGGGGAAGCCGCTGAAGCCGAGGACCGCGTGCACCGACGAGGTGACGACGATCGCGCCGCGGGCGGCGGAGAGCAGGGGTACGGCCGCGCGGCAGCCGTAGAAGACCGAGTCGAGGGCGAGGCGGAGATGGCTGTGCCAGGAGGCGTCGTCGAGTTCGTGGATCGCGCCGGGCAGGTTGCGGCCGGCGTTGAGGTGGAGGAGGTCCAGGCGGCCGGTCCACTGCTCGGCGGCCCGGACCGCGTGCGGCCAGGCTTCGGGGTCGGTCACGTCGAGGGCGCGGTGACGGGCGTCGCCGCCCTTGGCGCGGACCTCCTCGGCGACCCGGGCGGCGCCCTCCTCGTCCACGTCGGTGACCAGGACGGACGCGCCCTCGCCGGCCAGCCGGTGGGCGGTGGCGGCGCCGATGCCGGAGGCTGCGGCGGTGAGCAGGGCGGTGCGCCCGGCGAAGCGGGTGGCGATGGTGCGGCTCATGGGGTTCCTCTCGGTGCGACCGGCGGCTCGGTCATCCCGTTAGGTTCGTCAGTCGGGTCTTCCGCCCGGCTCGGCCGGGGGAGCGGTGGAGCCGCGGCGGACCAGCCGCGGCTCGGTGGGGACGATCACGTCCCCGGGGGACTTGCCCTCGATCTCGGCGACCAGGGCGTCGACGGCTGCGGTGCCCAGGTCGTACAGGGGCATCGCGACCGTGGTGAGCGGCGGGGTGAGATAGCCGGCGACCGGCAGGTCGTCGTTGCCGACCAGCGAGACGTCCTGCGGTACCCGCAGGCCGAGTTCGCCGATCGCGTGCAGGGCGCCGATCGCCTGGGCCAGCGAGCTGGTGTACAGCGCGGTGACCCGGGGGCGGGTGTCGGTGGGGGCGAGCAGGGCGCGGGCGGCCACGGCGCCGCCCTCCTCGGTGAAGTCACCGGAGGCGACCGGCACGGCGAGCAGTCCCAGCTCACCGGCGCGGTCCAGGAACGCCCGTTTGCGGTCCTCACTGGGGGTGATGCCGGTCGGCCCTGCGATGTGGCCCACCACGCGATGGCCGAGCTCGTGCAGGTGGTCGAGCGCGGTGACGCTGGAACGGGCCACGTCCATGGTGACGTTGCGTCCCGAGCCCTCGACCGCGCGGTTGAGGAACACATGCGGGACGGGGCTGCGGCGCAGCGTCTCCAGAAGCGGATGGCCGGGGCGGGCGGAGGCGATCAGCAGCCCGTCCACGCGGCCTTCCTTGACCAGGTCGTTGAAGGTCTCGTCGGCCTCCTGCCCGTCGAAGTCCTCGGCGAGCAGGGAGAGATAGCCCAGCTCACGGGCGCGTTGGTAGGCGCCGCGGGAGATGGTGACATAGGTCGGGTTGCCGAGGGAGGGCACCAGCAGGGCCAGGGCGTGGGTGCTCGCGCCGGCCAGGGCGCGGGCGCCGGAGTGCGGGCGGTAGCCGAGGGCCTCGGCCACCTCGTGGATGCGCGCTCTGGTCTCGGGGCGGACGGACAGGTCCTGGCGTCCGTTGAGCACCTTGGACACGGTCGCCTTGGAGACGCCGGCTTCTCTGGCGACATCCACCAGCCTGGCCCGTACTGGCTGATCGGGCACTGAGATTCCTCCAAGCGGTCTGTTGTGTTTGGCCTCTTGACACCTTCTGGCGCCGCAACCTAGCGTTCGCCGAAGTCTTGGTCAACCGGTTTCCTCAAGTGGATATAAGTGATATATCCATGCAGACCCGACCGAAACGGCAGGGCTGAAACTCGCCATCGGTGACCGGTTCGAAACCCCGACCGGCCCGACCCCCCGGACCGTGCGAAACCCGACAGGTCCGACCGCCCGACGTCCCCATCTCCTGCTCCCCCGCTTCCCCCCACTGTGTTCGTAATCCCAGACCTGGTTCGAAATATCGACCAAGTTCTGAGTTCTGTCACTCCGCAAACAATGAGATGTCGGCCTGTGCCGACGAATGGGTGAGGTGTGCAATGAAGCGCTCCGGGAGACTGCTCGCAGTCGCCACCACGGTCGCCGCCCTGGCGACGACGCTCGCCGCCTGTGGCGGTGGCTCCGGCTCGTCCTCCGCGGACGGCAAGGTGCACATCAAGGTCGAGGCGTGGAAGGGCGGCGGCGCGGAGCCCGCGAACGTCGCGGAGATCAACAAGGCCTTCGAGAAGGCCCACCCGGACATCAAGGTCGACTTCGAGTACATCACCGCGAACGACACCTACACCCAGAAGCTCCAGCCCGAGCTGCTGGGCGGCAAGGCCGGCGACGTGATCATGGTCGACACGGACAAGATGAACAAGTGGGGCGCCTCCGGCTACCTCGCCGACCTGTCCAAGGAGTCCTGGGCGAGCAAGATCTCCGACTCCGCCAAGCCGTTCGCGACCAGCGACGGCAAGGTCCTGGCGATGCCGATGGAGCTGATCGGCATCGGCCTGTACGCCAACATGGACCTGCTGAAGAAGGCCGGCATCACCGAGGTCCCCGCCGACTGGCCGACGTTCCTCGCCGACCTCGCCAAGGTCAAGAAGGCCGGCGTCACCCCGATCGCGCTGCCCGACAAGTCCGGCTGGACCGGCAGCTCCACCTTCCAGGCGATCGGCTCCACGCTCGTCTACCAGAAGAACAAGCAGTGGGACGCCGACTTCCTGGCCGGCAAGACCTCCTTCGGCACCGACTGGAAGTCCTCGCTGGAGCAGCTCAAGACCCTTGAGGCGAAGGGGTACGTCAGCTGGAAGAACGAGCTCGGCGTCGACGAGTGGTCGCAGGGCCCGCAGGACTTCAGCGCCGGCAAGAGCGCCTTCTGGTACCAGGGCGCCTGGCAGGTCTCCAACGTCGCGAAGGCCGGCTTCCCGGTCCAGTTCACCCCCTGGCCGGGCGGCGCGGCCGGCACCAAGCCCAACGCGATGCTCTTCTCCGGCACCATGTGGGGCGTCAACTCCCAGTCGCAGCACGCCGACGCGGCCAAGGAGTACGTGGACTTCTGGTCGCAGAGCGAGAACCTCGCCAAGTACCTGGACGCCGAACACGCCGAGTCCCCGTTCGCCGGCGGTACGACCCCGGACGCCACGGAGACCAAGACCTTCAACGCCGCCTTCAGCGAGGGCCGTTACCGGGTCCTGCCGTCCAACTCCTGGTACGGCGCGACCGCCGAGACCACCGTCGGCTCCAAGATCCAGGCCTATCTGCTGGGCCAGGCCTCCGAGGCGCAGACCCTGAAGGACATCCAGACGGCGGCCTCCGCCAAGTAGACCGGCCGCCCAGTCCCGTCCCGGGACCGCCGCGGTGCGGGTGCGGCCCGCTTCCCCGCCTCTTTCCGCCCGCCCTCACCGCGGCCCCTGGCCCAGGAGGATCGATCCCTGTGTTCCACCGCCGGCGTGCCACCATGGCCGCCTTCCTGCTCCCGGCGATCGCCGTGTACAGCGTCTTCATGCTGTACCCGCTGGTCCGGGGCCTGTACCTGAGCTTCACCGACAGCCTCGGCGGCCCGGTCTCGCACTTCGTCGGGCTCCAGCAGTACCGGGCCATGGCGGACGACCCGGCCGTCTCGGCGGCCCTGTGGCACACCGTGCTCTACGCCGTGGTGGTCGTCGTCGTGCAGAACGGCCTCGGGCTGCTCTTCGCGTCGATGCTGTTCCGCCGGCCCCGGGTCCGCCAGGCGCTCAACGTCGTCCTGCTGACGCCGACCCTGATCTCCCCGGTGATGGCCGCGTTCATCTGGTCGTACCTGCTCGCACCCGGCGGCGGCCTGAACGGCCTGCTCGACGCGGTCGGCCTCGGCAGCCTCCAGCATGTCTGGCTGGGGGACCCGCACACCGCGCTGTACGCGGTGGCCGCCGTCAACATCTGGATGTTCACCGGCTACTCGTGCGCGATCTTCCTCGCCAGCTACATGAGCATGCCCACCGAGTTGCTGGAGGCGGCCGCGCTGGACGGCGCCCGCGGCTGGCGGCGGTTCCGCAGCATCGAGTGGCCGCTGCTCGCCCCCGCCCTCACCGTCAACGTCACCCTCAGCCTGATCGGCTCGCTGAAGGTCTTCGAGTTCCCGCTCGTCCTGACCAACGGCGGCCCGGCCGGCGCCACCGACACCCTGACCCTGCTGGTGTACCGGAACATCTTCGGCGGCGGGAAGTTCGCCCTCGGCGTCGCGCTGTCGGTACTGCTCCTGGTGACCGTGGTCGTCCTGTCCAGCGCCACCAACTCCCTGCTCAGGCTGCGCGAACGGCGCATCTGACGGCGCCCGTCACGCCGTACGCCCCTGACGTCGGCCCGTGTGACGTCGTACCGCACCTGATCGAACCGGACGGATCGCCACCATGACCTCTGAGACCTCCCGACTTCCAGCAACCGCGCATATCAGCAGTCCCGGCAAGCCGCGCCGCACGGGCCGCCTGGGAAGCGGCCTCGGCACCGCCCTGCTGTGGCTGGGCACCGTGCTGTTCGTGCTGCCGTTCCTCTTCACGGTCGTCACCTCGCTGCGTACCGCGGCCGATGTCGCCCGCGCGCCGCTGGGCATCCCGCACTCCTTCACCCTGAAGAACTTCAGCGACGCCTTCCACCAGATCCACTACGGGCCGAGCACCCTCAACACCCTTCTCATCACCGGCCTCTCGTGCGTGTGCATCACCGTGCTGGGCTCGCTGGCCGGCTATCCGCTGGCCCGGATCACCGCGGGCTGGTCGACGGCGGTGTACCGGCTGTTCATCCTCGGCACGTCCATCCCCGTCTTCGTGGTGGTGGCGCCGCTGTACCTGCTGATGCGGGACATGAACCTGCTCGACACCTACGCGGGCGTCGTCTTCATCTACACCGCGATCAACCTGCCGCTGGCCGTGTTCTTCTACACCAGCTTCATCCGCGCGATCCCGGTCGACCTGGAGGAGGCCGCCGCACTCGACGGCTGCGGCGCCTTCCGCACCTTCTTCGTCGTGGTGCTGCCGCTGCTGCGGCCGGTCACCAGCACCCTGCTGACCTTCGTCGCCCTCCAGGTCTGGAACGACCTGCTGGTGCCGCTGGTGTTCCTCCAGGACCCGGGCAAGCGCACCGTCATGGTGAACGCCTACTCCTTCATCGACCCGCACACCGTGCAGCCGACCACCCTGTTCCCGGCCGCCCTGCTCGGGGTGCTGCCGCTGCTGGTCATCTTCGTGTTCTTCCAGCGCCAGGTCGTGGCCGGCATGTCCGCGGGAGCGGTCAAGTGACCCTGCGCCCCGCCCTCACCCCCCAGCTGGCCGACACCCGCGCGATGGCCATCCTCCGCTCCGCCGACGCCACCGGGCTGCCCGCCGTGGCCCGCGCGCTCGCCGCCGGCGGGGTCACCTGCCTGGAGGTCACCCTCACCACCGCGGGCGCCCTGGACGCGCTCGCCCGGATCCGGGCCGAGCTGGGCTCGGCGGTCGCGGTCGGCGCCGGTACCGTCCTGACCCGGGCCGACCTGCGGGACGCGGTGGCCGCGGGCGCACAGTTCCTGGTCGCCCCGAACGTCGAACCCGAGGTCATCCGCGCCTCCGCCGATCTCGGAGTCCCCTTCTATCCCGGCGCCTGGACGCCCACCGAGGTGGTCACCGCCTGGCGAGCCGGCGCCGCCGCCGTCAAGCTCTTCCCCGCCTGCACCGGCGGGCCCGCGCACCTGCGGCAACTCCGCGCGCCGCTCCCGGAGATCCCGCTCGTCGCGGTCGGCGGCGTGGGCCTCGACGAGGCCGCCGGCTACCTGGCCGCCGGAGCCTGCGCCGTGGGCGTCGGCAACCCGCTGCTGCGCGGTGCGGACCGCACCCCCGGCGACCCGGCCGCCCTCGACGCGCTCACCGGGAGAGCACGCGCCTTGCTGGAGACGGTCAGGCCCGCGCCGCGGGCCGGGAAGGGCGACCTGTGAACGGTGCCTCGGACAACTCTGCGGCCGGATCGGCCGGTTCCCCGGACCAGCCCTACCTCGTCACCGTGGGCGAGACCCTCGCCGTCCTCTCCGCCGCCGAGCCCGGACCCCTCGCCGTGGGCGCCGCGCTGCGCCTCGGGGTCGCCGGGGCCGAGTCCAACGTCGCCGTCGGGGTGAGCCGGCTCGGCGGGCGGGCCACCTGGATCGGCCGGGTCAGCGAGGACCAGCTCGGCGAACTCGTGCTGCGCGAGCTGCGCGCCGAGGGCGTCACCGCGCTGGCCGTCCGAGACCCCGCGCCGACCTCGCTGCTCCTCAAGGAGCGGCGCACCGGCACCCACCACCGCATGCGCTACTACCGCACCGCCACCGCCGGGGTCCGGCTCGCGCCCCAGGACATCCCGGAGCAGGTCGTCGCCGGCGCCGCGGTCCTGCACCTCACCGGGATCACCCCGGCCCTCGGCGACGCGCCCGCGAACGCGGTCCGGCGGGCGGTGCGGATCGCCCGGGACGCCGGAGTCCTCGTCTCCTTCGACATCAACTTCCGCTCCCTGCTGTGGAGCGAGGAGGACGCCCGACGGGCCGTACTGCCGCTGCTGCGCGACAGCGACCTGGTGTTCGCGGGGCCGCACGAGGCCCGGCTCGCGGTGCCCGACCTGCACGAGCCGGCGGAACTCGCCAAGGGGCTCTGCGAGCTGGGGCCGCGCGGTGCCGTGGTGAAACTCGGTGCCGAGGGGGCGTACGCGCTGCTGGACGGGGTGCCCTACCGGCAGCCCGCGCTGCCGGTACGCGTGCACGACTCCGTGGGGGCCGGGGACGCCTTCGTCGCCGGCTACCTCGCCGAACTGCTGGCCGGTGAACCGCCGGAGCGCCGGCTGCGCACCGCCGCCCGGCTCGGCGCGTTCGCCGTCACCACCACCGGGGACTGGGAGGGCCTGCCCCGGCGCACCGAACTCGCCCTTCTCGACCACCACGACGACGTACTGCGCTGACCGACCCGAGGAACCCTCATGCCCACAGTTCTCGCCGGCTCCTACACCCCCGACACCGGTGGTGAAGGCGTCGGCCTCACCCCGCTGCGCCTGGCCGGCCCGGTGCTGACCACCGAGGCGCCGCCGGTCCCCGCGAGCGGTGCCTCCTTCCTGGCCGCCCACCCGAACCTCCCCGTGGTCTACACCACCCATGAGTCCACCGAGGGTGCCGTCTCCGCCTTCACCGTCGGCGCCGCCGGGGTCACCGCCCTCGGCGCGCCCGTCGGCAGCGGCGGCGCCAACCCCTGCCACCTCGCCGTCCACCCCGGCGGCGACTGGCTGCTGACGGCGAACTACGGCACCGACACCCTGCCCGGCACGGTCGCCGTGCACCGGCTCGACGCGGCCGGCCGGATCACCGGCCGCACCGACGTGGCCGAGCACCAGGGCTCCGGGCCGGTCGCCGGGCGGCAGGAGGGCAGCCACGCCCACCAGGTCCTCGTCGACCCGGCGGGCCGGTTCGTCCTCGCCACCGACCTCGGCGCCGACGCGGTGTTCACCTACCGCCTGGACCCGGCGCGGGGCACCCTGCACCGCACGGCGGTGAACCGGCTGCGGCCCGGCTCCGGGCCCCGGCACCGCGCGTTCACGCCCGCCGGCGACCTGGTGTTCAGCGCCGACGAACTCTCCTCGACGGTGACCTGCCACCGCTACGACCCGGAGACCGGGACCCTCACCGAGCTGTCCCGGGTGCCCGCCACGGCCGCCGGGGTGCCCAACCAGCCCGGCGGGATCGTCGTCTCCGGCCGCTCCGTCTGGGTCACCAACCGGGGTGCCGACACCGTGGCCGCCTTCCGTATCGACGGCACCACCCTGGTGCCGATCGGCGAGACACGGTGCGGCGGCACCTGGCCGCGCGGTCTGACCGCGGTCCCGGGCCGTCTCCTCGTCGCCAACCAGCACAGCGGCACCCTGGCCGCACTGCCGGTCCTGGACTCGGGCGCCCTCGGCGAACCGGTCGCCACGGCGGTCGTCCCGTCGGTGGTGTGTGCGCTGGCGGTGTGAGGCCGGCCCCTCGTCAACGGGAGTGGAGGCGGGGGACGGGGGCGGGGAGCGGGGGCTCGGCATCCGGGGGCTTCTCGCCGCGGCCGTAAAATATGGGCGGCGCCCATGATGTGTACGGCGTTCACATCGGGCCGGTAATGTCAGCGGCGTAAATATCTCTGAGGGTGCCCCATGCCACCACCGAGTGACTCGTACCATCACGGCGATCTCCGGGCCGCCTGCCTGCGCGCCGCCCGGGAGTTGCTGGAGGAGGACGGCAGCGGGGCGCTGTCGCTGCGGGCGGTGGCACGGCGGGCCGGAGTCTCGCCCACGGCCCCCTACCGCCACTACGCGGACCGCGACGCACTGGTCTCCGCCGTCGCCGCGGAGGGCTACCGCGAACTCGCCGCGAGTCTCGCGGCCGCCCATCCCGCGCCCTCGACCCGAGGCGACCTGGTCGACGTCGCCGTGGCCTACGTCCGGTTCGCCCTCGACCACCCGGCCCTGTTCCGGGCGATGTTCGCGGAGCCCTGCGACCCCGGCAGCGCCGAACGCGTCGAGGCGACCGCCGTACTCTCCGCATACGTCGACACCCTCGTCCGCAAGGCCTTTCCCGGCGGGGACCGGGAGGGACTGCCGACCGCGGTGTGGGCGCTGGTGCACGGGCTGGCGTTCCTGCACCTCGACGGCAAGCTCGACGCGTCCAGCCCGGAGAAGGTCGCCGAGCAGGTCGGCACGGCCGTCCGGGCGGCGGTCGGCTTCGGATAGCCGCGGCATGCGGCCGCCCGTGCCGTCGGCGGGCCTCGGGCGGGGCCTGCCCCCGTGTCTCCCGGCGGCCGTCCGGAGCCGGTGCCCCGGGCCTGCGGGATCCTGCCCGGCGCCGGCCCGCGCGGTCGGCGGGGTGGTCAGCCCGCGTCCGCCTGCTCCCGCTGCCGTCGGTACGCGGCGACGAGGAACACCCAGATCTCGCTGATCGTCGGGAACGGCGCGACGGCGTGCCGGAGGCGTTTCAGCGGGACCTCGCCGGCGACCGCGACGGTGGCCGCGTGCAGCAGTTCGCTGACCCCGGACCCGACCATGGTCACCCCGAGCAGCACGTCCCGGTCGACGTCGACGACCAGTCGGGCGTGGCCGGTGTAGCCGTCGGCGTAGAGGTTGGCGCCCTGGGCGGCGTCGAGGTCGAGGTCGACCGTCTCGACGCGGTGCCCGGCGGCGGCTGCCTGCTCGGCGGTCAGGCCCACCGCCCCCGCCTCCGGGTCGGTGAAGAAGACCTGGGGGACGGCGTGCCGGTCGGCAGTCGTGGCGTGGTCGCCCCAGTCCCCGTCGTCCAGCGGCCGCCCGGCGGCACGGGCGCCGATGGCGTCACCGGCGGTGCGCGCCTGGTACTTGCCCTGGTGGGTGAGGAGCGCGCGGTGGTTGACGTCGCCGAGGCCGTACAGCCACGCCCCCTCGACCCCGTCGACCAGGCAGGTCGTGTCCACGTCCAGCCAGGACCCGGGGGCCAGGCCCACGGTCTCCAGGCCGATGTCGTCGGTGCCGGGGGTACGCCCGGTGGCGAACAGGACCTCGTCGGCCTCCAGTTCGCCGCCGTCGTCGAGGGTGAGCGTCACCGGCCCGTCCGGGTCCGGGCGGCGCACCGCGGTCACCTGCACGCCGATCCGCACGTCCGCGCCGGCCTCGGTCAGCCCCTGGGTGACCAGTTCCCCGGCGAAGGCCTCCATGCGGGGGAGCAGCCGCCGCCGGGCGAGCAGGGTGACCCGTGACCCGAGCCCCTGCCACAGCGTCGCCATCTCCACGCCGACCCCGCCGCCGCCGACCACGACGAGCCGGCCGGGCACGGTGCTGGAGTCGGTGGCGTGCCGGTTGGTCCAGGGCCGGGCCTCCTCGATCCCCGGCACGGCCGGCAGCGCCGGCCGGCTGCCGGTGGCGACGGCCACCGCGTGCCGGGCGAGGAGGGTCTGCCGGGCGCCGTCGTCCCGGGTGACGGTGACCCGGCGCGGCCCGTCGAGCCGGCCGTGGCCGCGGAAGAGGTCGGCGCCGATGGACTTGACCCACAGCGCCTGACCGCTGTCGTCCCAGTCGGTGACATAGCGGTTGCGGCGGGCGAAGACGGCGGCGTCGTCGAGCCGTCCGGTGACGGCCTGCCGGGCACCGTCCACGCGGCGGGCGTCGGCGACCACGAGGACCGGTCGCAGCAGCGCCTTGCTGGGGACACAGGCCCAGTAGGAACACTCGCCGCCGACGAGTTCCCGCTCCACGACGGCCACGGAGAGCCCGGCCGCCCGGGCCCGGTCGGCGACGTTCTGCCCGACCGGGCCCGCACCCAGGACGATCACGTCGTACGTGCTGCTTTCCTCGGTCGCGCCCGGTGCTGCGCCCGGTGCTGCGCCCGGTGCTGTGTGTGGTGCTGAGTTCCGTTCTGCGTTCCGTTCTGCGTTCGGTTCGCTCATTGCTGCCTCACATGGCGATCGGTGCCGGTCCGAACCGTTCCGGGCCGCGGGGCCCCGAGCCGTACGGGACATGTAACCGCGGGACGTGTGCGGTTGATCGCGGTACGGCCATGCGCCCGGCGGATGGCCGCCATAAGCGCGCCGCCTCTGGCCACGCGCTTATGGCGGCCATCGGATCCGCCGATGGGAAGAACGGAATCGCGGAGGTGCTCCGACAGCTGTGGACTCCCGTCGCCTCATGGACGAGGCGGCGGGACGATGGATTCGCCCCACTTTCCACACTTTAAGGACACCTCATGAGTTCTGCTGATCTGACCGGACGCGTGGCCCTGCTGACCGGCGCGACCAGCGGTATCGGGGCCGCGACCGCGACGCTGCTCGCCGAGCGGGGGGCGCATGTACTGGTCGCGGGACGGGACGCGGACCGTGGCGGGCAGGTGGTCGCCGCCGTCCGGAAGAGCGGCGGCAAGGCGGACTTCCTGGCGGCCGACCTTCGGGACGCCGACTCGGTACGGCGCCTGGCCCGCGAGGCCACCGCACTCGGCGGCGGCCGCGTCGACATCCTTGTCAACAACGCCGGTATCTTCCCCTTCGGACCGACGGCACAGACGCCCGCCGACCAGGTGGACGCCGTCTACGACCTGAACGTGAAGGCGCCGTTCTACCTGGTGGGCGAGCTCGCCCCGGCCATGGCCGAGCGTGGGCAGGGCGCCATCGTCAACGTCAGCACCATGGTCGCCGAGTACGGCGTCGCGGGGATGGCGCTGTACGGGTCGAGCAAGGCGGCGGTCAACCTGCTGACCAAGGCGTGGGCCGCCGAGTTCGGCCCGCAGGGGGTGCGGGTCAACGCCGTGGAGCCCGGTCCGACCCGCACCGAGGGCACGGCCGCCATGGGCGACGACCTGGACGCCCTGGCCGCCCAGGCGCCCGCCGGCCGGCCCGGGGAGGCGCGCGAGATCGCCGAGGCGATCGCCTACCTGGTGAGCGACGCGGCCGGCTTCGTGCAGGGCGCGATCCTGCCGGTCGACGGCGGCCGTACGGCCGTCTGACGCACAAGGGGAGCGCGGGCGCCGACGGTCCTCGTCGGCGCCCGCGCCGCCTGTGCCTCGGTCCCCCGCCCCCTGCTACTCCCGCACCGACCGGTCCAGCGCGGCGATGAACCGGCCCAGGTCCCGGCGGCGCGAGTCGCCCGGCCACACCACCCAGGTACGCCGCACCAGCGGCTGCCCGACCAGCGGCGACCAGGTCACCCGGTCGGGCAGCGGCTGCCGCCAGCCCGGCGGGGCCAGCGCGAAGGCCTGCCCGGAGGCGACCGCGGCCAGCTTCACGTCGGCGATCAGCGTCTGCCCCTCGGGGGCCTCGGGGCCGAGATCGAGGCCATGGCCGCGCAGGACCGCGGTCAGTTCGTCGTACCAGGCGGGGCTGCCGGCGCGCGGGAACCCGACCCACTGCAGGGCCCCGAGCGCGTCGAGCGGGATGCCGTCGGGCCCGGCGAGTTCGGCGGCCTGCTCGGCGGCGACCAGCACGCCGAGCTTCTCCCGTACGACGAGCAGCGCGTCGAACTCCGGCCCGGACGGCCGCTCCCGCAGAAAGCCGACGTCCAGCTCACCGGCGCGCAGTGCGGCCAACTGCTCGGCCGTGGACAGATGCCGGGCCTGCACCCGGGTCTCCGGATGGGCCTCGGCGAGTTCGGCGAGCGCCGGGTCGAGCAGGCCGGACGGCAGCTCCAGGGGGATCCCGATGCGCAGCGCCCCGCCGCCCGGACCGGCGTACCCGGCCATCAGCCGCACCGCCTGGTCGTGCCGGGCGAGCACCGCCCGTGCCTCGCCCACCAGCGCGGTCCCGGCCTCGGTGGCCGTCACCCCGCTGCCCCCGCGCACCAGCAGCTTCACCCCCAGCTGCCGCTCCAGTCCGCTGACCGTCTGGGACAGCGCGGGCTGACTCACATGCAGCCGCCGGGCGGCGGCCGACAGGCCGCCCTCCTCCACCACCGCCACGAACGCCCGCAACTCCCGCAACTCCATGCCGGTATGCCATCACGGCCGCGGACGGGAGTCACGCCGGGCACCGCCGGAGCGGCGGCGACCCATCTCTCCGGGAGATAACGCCCATCTTCGACCATCTATCCCAAACGGGATAGGGCAGAGCTCTCCGTGCGTTGGTAAGTACGACGGTGAATGACCGGAGGATCGGTGTTCACCATCAGTGATAACGGCCATCGAGGATCGGAGTACTGCGATGTCGCTGACCTCATCCGGACAGACGTATCCCGCTCACCTGGGCGTGGTGAGCGTAGAGACCGGGATCTCCGGCGAGGACGCCGGCGGGCGCGCGGCCGGCCGTGGCGAGCGGACGCGGCGCGGCGACCGCTCCGGCGCACTGCGCGCCGCCGTGTTCGGCGTCAACGACGGCCTGGTCTCCAACACAGCCCTGGTGATGGGCTTCGCCGGGTCCGGCGTCCCGGGCACGGCGGTCCTGTTCGCCGGGGTCGCGGGACTGCTGGCCGGAGCGTTCTCCATGGCCGCCGGCGAGTACATCTCCATGCGCAGCCAACGCGAGGCCTACGAGCGGGAGATAGCGGTCGCGGCCGACCAGCTGCGCGCGGACCCGGACGCGGAGGAGGCGGAACTCGCCCGGGTCTACCGGGACAAGGGGCTGGACGCGGATGACGCCCGGCATGTCGCGACGACCATCATGCGGGACCACGACACCGCCCTGAACACCATGGTCCGCGAGGAACTCGGCCTGGACCCGGACCAGTTGGGTGCACCGTGGTCGGCGGCGCTGTCCAGCCTCGCCTCGTTCGCGGTCGGCGCGCTGATGGCCGTCCTGCCCTACCTCTTCCTCTCCGGAACGGCCGCCCTGCTGCTTGCCGTCGCCCTGGCCGGCAGCGCCCTGTTCGCCGTCGGCGGGGTGATCGGCGTCCTCAACGGCCGGGCCCCGCTGGTCTCGGGGGCCCGCCAGCTCTTCGTGGGCGCCCTCGCCGCCGCGGCCGTCTTCGGGATCGGGCATGTGATCGGCGCCCGGATCACCTGACCTCCACCAACGAACACAGCCGAACCGACCGAACCGGGGCCGAGTTCTCCCGCACCCTGCCGGTGGAGACACCGCAGCCGCCGTACCACCTCTTCCGCTGGGAGAGGGCGCGGGCGGAGCCCGGGGCCCGGGGGCAGCTCCGCCTTCTGTGCGGGGATCGCGCTCGGCGGCCGGCTCGGCGGCTCACTGCCGGTGTACGGTCACGCCCTGCCGTCCGTGGCCGTGGCCGTCGCGGGCGCGGGTGCCGTCCGGTGCCCCGTCGTCGGGTAGTCGGGCGGGGTCGCCCAGCCGAGGAGGATGCCGGCGACGGTCGCGAGCGGCCGGGAGCGGATCTTCAGGGCGAGGTTTTCGAGGAGCCGGAAGACCGTGTAGTAGGCGCCGGTGAGGACGGTGGTGACCACGCTCGCCACGGACGCCGAACCGAACTGGACGCCGATGTGGACCAGAAGGGTCAGCACCAGTCCGGCCACGATCGGGACGACGGTGCGCATGAAGCTGGTGAAGAGGTTCATGAGGAGGCCTGTCCGGGACGTCAGGAAGCGGGGTCGAGGTGGATGACGACCTTGCGCACGGCGTCCTCGATCGCCGCGGTGACCGAGGCGACCAGCGCGGCGACGTCGATCGACTTGTCGAACGCCGCGACGGCGGTGGTGAGTTGGGCGACGGCCGCGCTCTGTGCCGCCTCCGTCGCCTGGATCAGCCGCAGGCGGGCGTTGGTGTCCTTGACGTAGGACTGGAGGGCCCAGTACTGGTTGGTCTTCGCGTCCGGGGCGTCGGCGGGGGCCGCGATCACCCCGTCCATGGTCAGGACCGCCTTCGCGGTGGCCGACGCGACGTTGCTGATGTCCTGCGTCTCCAGCACACCGCCGCCCGCGACCAGCTTCGCGACGACCGCGGCCGCGACCTTGTCGATGTCGTCCGTGGTGAGCGCCATGTCTGTCTCCGTTCCGGCGGCCCACGCGCGCAGCGCGGACTCGCTCAGGTAGCAGATGGATCGGTCGAGGGGAGTCGAGGTGAACTGCCAGAACAGCGGTGATCTGCCGGACGGGCCGGGCTTCGGGTGTGCCTCGGCCTGCGCGTACGTCGCGGCTCCGGGCCAGGGATAGGCGGGGTACCAGAGGGGGACGGTGGCGGGCGCGTGGCCGGCGGCCAGGTCGCTCGCCGAGGTGTAGACACCGACCCGCTGGTCGGGGAACGCGGCCTGCACCTTGGCGGTCCAGGCGGTGGCGTAGGCCCGGATCCCGGCCGCCGTCGTCCCCGCGTAGTTCGCGCCGTCGGACCTGCGTTCCAGGTCGAGCCAGTGCACGAAGCCCCGGCGGGCGTACGGCCGTACGGCGGCGACGTAGTTGGCGGCCTCGGTGGCGACGTCCTGGTTGGGCCAGCCGAAGTGGTAGGCGCCGGGGACGAGCCCGGCCTCGATGATGCCCGTGATGTGCAGGGCGAAGCGCTGGTCGTGGGTGTGTTCGCCCTCGCTGGCCTTGGCGAAGGCGAAGACCACGCCCTCCGCCTCGCGGGCTTTCCAGTCCTGGGCTCCCTGGTAGACGGAGAGGTCGATTCCGCGGCATGTGGACACCTGGCGCCGCCTCCTTTCGTGGTGTCGGTCAAGTGCACGGCGATCAAGGCGCGGTGCGCGCTCTCGCGGAGCGGCTCGTGCGCGCCCGCCGGCCGCTCCAGGCCATGGGGCGTTCCCCGTTCCCCGTGTTGCGGCCGCCGGTCGCGCGGCCGGCGGCGCCCAGGCCTTTCGTTCATGCCTGGATGACCAGAGTGAAAGGGCGGACGTGGTCCGTCATGTGCCGTTCCGATCAGCGGACCGCGCCCCGGCTCCGCGGGCGGACCGGCGAACGTGACGGCCGGGATTAGGTAAGGTAAGCCTAAGTTTATTTTCTTGTCGCTGTTGAGGGCGGCGCCGTGTGCCCTGCCGGGCGATCGCGGCTTCGTGGCCCGGGCGGCCCCGGCCGGCGGCCATGTCCGCGGCGGCACGGCTCCGGGCGGGTGTGCCGCCACAGAGGGAGGCTCGATGACGGACTTCGCCACCACCCCGCGCCGGCCGGCGGCGGTGACACTCGCCCGGGTGCGGCTGGGAGCGGGCGGACCGCCGGTCGCCGTGCGGGTGGCGGACGGCACGGTCACTCATGTCCTTCCGGAGCAGGGGGGCGTGGAGCCCGCCGGACCGGTCGCGGGGGAGCAGGTCCTCGATCTGGACGGCCGTGTCCTCCTGCCGGGACTCTGGGACGCCCATGTCCACCTCGCCGAGTGGGCGAGCGCACGCCGCCGGCTCGACCTCTCCGGAACCGCCTCCGCACGGGAGGTGGCCGACCGGGTACGCGCCCACGGCCGTACGGCGCCCGGCGCGGGGACGGTGCTGTTCGGATACGGCTTCCGGGACGGGCTCTGGCCCGACGCCCCGGACAGGCGACTCCTCGACGCGGCCCTGCCGGACCGGCCGGTCGTCCTGGTCAGCGCCGATCTGCACGCCGTGTGGTTGAACTCCGCCTGCCTGGCACTCGTCGGCCGGGGCGACCACCCGACCGGACTGGTCCGGGAGCACGAGGGGCACGAGGTCCTCTCGGCCCTGCCCGAGGTGCCGGCCGACACGCTGGACGGCTGGGTCGCCGACGCCTGCCGGGCCGCCGCCGCACGCGGGGTCAGCGGAGTCGTCGACTTCCAGTACGGCGACACCGTGGGCGCCTGGGAGCGGCGCTCGGCACGGTTCCCGCCGGCGGTACGGGTGTCCGCAGCCGTCTACCCGAGCCACCTGGACGCGGCCGTGGCCCGCGGGCTGCGCACCGGATCCGGGATCGGGGCACCGGGGAGCCTGGTGCGGGTCGGCCCGCTCAAGCTCTTCACCGACGGCTCGCTCAACACCCGTACCGCGCTGTGCCGTGACCCCTACCCGGGTCTTGAGGGCACGGACGGCTCGCACGGCATCGAGCAGACGGCCCCGCAGGAGCTGGTGCGGCTCATGCGCCGGGCCGCCGCCCACGGCATCGAGCCCGCGGTGCACGCCATCGGCGACCGGGCCAACACCGTCGCCCTGGATGCCTTCGAGGCCGTGCGCTGCCGCGGCCGGATCGAGCACGCGCAACTGCTGAGCCCCGAAGACCTGCCGCGTTTCGCGGAGTTGGGCGTCACGGCAGGGGTGCAGCCGCGGCACGCGACGGACGACCGTGACGTCGCGGACCGGTACTGGGCCGGACGCACCGGACGCGCCTTCGCGTACGCCGACCTGCTGGCCGCCGGGGCGCGGCTGGAGTTCGGCTCGGACGCCCCCGTCTCACCGCTCGACCCCTGGCTCGCGATCGCGTCGGCCGTCGCCCGCACCGACGACGGCCGCCCCGCCTGGCACCCGGAACAGCGCCTGCCGGTAGGGGACGCACTGGCCGCGGCGGCTCGCGGGCGCCGGCTCATCAGGGTCGGGGACCCCGCGGACCTGGTGGTCGTGGACGTGGATCCGCTGACGGCGGACCCGGACACCCTGCGCGCGATGCCGGTGCACGCCACGATGACGGCCGGCCGCTGGACCCACGGACCGTACTGACCCCGCCCACCTCCGAGAGGCAGCCGCACATGCCGTCCCACGACACGGTGGTCCTGCACGTCATACCGGAAGTTGCCATGCTGCCGCCCGTCAGAATCGGGAAACCCCGTGGCCCGGACGGGACCGTACCGTCCGGGCCACGGGAGTGCGGGGGCTGCGGCGGGTCAGGCAGCCGTCGCCCGGTCGCCGAGCACGGACCGGTGGATCTCCTGGGCCCGGACCGCCACGGTCGACAGCAGGGTGCTGGTGAGCCCGTGGGTGTGCTCGGTCCCGCCCTGGAGGTAGATGCCGGCCGCGACCTCCGGCACCGTCTCGACGCGATGGTCCCGGCCGACCCGGATCGCGTCGCCGTCGTCCTTGAGGCACAGCTTGGCCGCGTCGCCCATGAGCGCGGTCAGGTCCCGGGGCCGGTAGCCGGTGGCGAGCACCAGGATGTCGGCGGGCAGCGTCTGCTGTTCGCCGGTGGGCAGGAACTCGACGGTGATGTCGAGACCGCCGTCGGCGCCGTCTGCTCCGGGCGCTCCGGGCACGACGCCGCGGACGCGGGAGACGTTGAGGAAGCGCAGCCGCTCCCGCCCGGCGACCTTCTCCCGGTACGTGGTGGCGTACAGCGACTCGATCAGATCCATGTCGACGACCGAGTAGTTGGTGGAGCGGTGGTAGTCCAGCAGGGACTGCTTGACCGCCGACGGCGCGGAGAAGTAGACGTCGACCGCCTCCGGATCGAAGATCCGGTTGGCGAACGGGCTGTCGTCCGCGGGCGTGTAGCCGTACTTGGCGAAGACCGAGCAGACCTCGGCGTCCGGGAACGTGCGGTGCAGGTAGTCCACCGTCTCGGCGGCGCTCTGCCCGGCGCCGAGCACGACCGCCCGCCGCACCGGCGCACCCGTCCCGGCCAGTTGCTCGGCCCGCGGAATCAACTCGCTGTTGTGCCACACCCGTTCGGCGAGTTCGAGCCCCGGCGGCACATGCGGCTCAAGCCCCATCGCCACGCTGATGTTGCGCGTGCGGTGCGTCACGCCCGTCCCCGGGCGGGCCGTGTCACGGCAGGTGACGTCGAAGAACGTGACCCGCCCGGCGTCGTCGCGCACCGGGTCCACCGCGATCACCTCGCTGCCGTAGAACACCTGGTGCGCGACCCGCGCGGCCGCCCACTCGAAGTACTCGTGGAACTCCATCCGCAGCGGGAAGAGGGTCTTCTGGTTCAGGAAGTCGATCAGTCTGCCCTGTTCGCGCAGGAAGCAGAGGAAGCTGTAGTCGCTGGTCGGGTTGCGCAGGGTGACGAGGTCCTTGAGGAAGGAGACCTGCATCGTGGCGTCGTCGATCAGCATGCCCCGGTGCCAGCCGAACCGCGGCTGCCGTTCCAGGAACAGGGCGTTGAGACGGCTGTCCGCCGCGAGACCCGCGTTGTGCTCCTCGACTGCTATGGAAAGAGCGAGATTTGACGGGCCGAAACCGATTCCGATGATGTCGTGGACGACGTCGGAACCCATGACCGGTGATTTCACCTTGGCATCGCCTCCCTCAGGCAGACCCATGCTAGATAAGGTAAGGCTTACCTAGCAATGGAGTCAGTGAAGGGAAGGACCGTCATGCGGGTCGTCATGCTCGGCTACCAGACCTGGGGTCACCGCACGCTGCAGGCGCTGCTGGACTCCGATCACGAGGTGGTCCTCGTCGTCACCCATCCGAGGAGCGAGCACGCCTACGAGAAGATCTGGGACGACAACGTCGCCGAGCTGGCCGAGAAGCACGACGTCCCGGTGCTGCTCCGCAACCGCCCCGACGACGCCGAACTCCTCGCCGCCGTACGGGAGTCGAGGCCGGACATCATCGTCGCCAACAACTGGCGGACCTGGCTGCCGCCGGAGCTGTTCGACCTGCCCCCGCACGGCACCCTCAACATCCACGACTCCCTGCTGCCGGCCTACGCCGGGTTCTCCCCGATCATCTGGGCGCTGATCAACGGCGAGGAGCGGGTCGGGGTGACCGCGCACCGCATGAACGCCGAACTCGACGCCGGGGACGTCCTGGTGCAGCGCTCGGTGCCGGTCGGGCCCGCCGACACGGCCACCGATCTGTTCCGCCGGACCGTCGACCTGATCGCGCCCATCGTGCGCGAGTCGCTCGACCTGATCGCCGCCGGCCGGGACGCCGGCCAGTGGGTGCCGCAGGACCGCACCCGCGCCAGCTTCTTCCACAAGCGGTCCCTGGAGGACAGCCGCATCGACTGGACCTGGCCCGCGGAGCGCCTGGAGCGCCTGGTGCGGGCCCAGTCGGACCCGTACCCGAACGCCTACGCCTTCCACCGCGGCGAGCGGCTCAGGATCGTCTCCGCCGCCGTCTCCGAGGGCCGTTACGGCGGCACCCCGGGCCGGATCTTCATCCGCGAGGGCGACGGCGTGGTCGTCGTGGCGGGGGCCGACGCCCACACCGGGCGCTGCCCGGGGCTGCTGGTCCGGCGGGTGCGCACGGCCGACGGCACGGAGCACGCGGCGGCGGACTACTTCCGCACCATGGGGGGCTACCTGACGTCCCGTCCCTGAGCGCGGTCCCGACCCCGGCCGCCGGCTCAGTCGACGGCGGCCGGTACCGCGCCCTCGGCGTCGCGGGCGTCGCCGTCGTGGTGGTGGCGGCCCAGCGGGATGACCATCGGGGTGCCGCTGACCGGGTCGGGGGTGATCCGGCAGCGCAGGTCGAAGACGTCCTCGACGGTCGACTCCGTGACCACCTCGGCCGGTGGGCCCTGGGCGACGATGCGGCCGGCCTTCATGGCGATGACGTGATCGGCGTACCGGCAGGCCTGGTTGAGGTCGTGCAGCACCATCACCACCGTGCGGCCCTCGCGCCGGTTGAGGTCCGTGACCAGGTCCAGGACGTCGATCTGGTGGGCGAGGTCGAGATAGGTCGTCGGCTCGTCCAGGAGCAGCACGGGGGTGCCCTGCGCGACGGCCATGGCGATCCAGGCGCGCTGCCGCTGGCCGCCGGAGAGCTCGTCCACCGGCCGGTCCGCGAGCTCGGTCAGGCCGGTCGCCGCCAGCGCGGCCCGCACGGCCTCCTCGTCCGCCGCCGACCACTGCCGCCACCAGGTCTGGTGCGGGGAGCGCCCGCGGTTGACCAGGTCGGCGACGGTCAGCCCCTCCGGCGCCACCGGCGTCTGCGGCAGGATGCCGAGTGCGCGGGCGAGTTCGCGGGTCGGTATGGAGCGCAGCGCCGTGCCGTCCAGTTCGACGACGCCCTGGCGCGGGGCCAGCAGCCGGGCGAGGGCGCGCAACAGGGTCGACTTGCCGCACGCGTTCGCCCCGACGATGGCCGTGATCCGGCCGGTGGGCACGGTGAGGTCGAGGTCCGTCACCACCGGCCGCCCGTCGTAGGCGAGATGGAGGCCGCGGGCCCGCAACTCGGGTCCCTCGGCGGGCTGTTCGGGGGAGCCCGGCGGGCGCGGGTCGGTGGTCGACATGGGATCAGCCTCCAGATCCCGCGCGGTTGGCGCGGACGAGCAGCCACAGCAGGACCGGCGCGCCGAGGGCGCCGGTGACGATCCCGACCGGCAGTTCCGTCCCGGGGACCGCCTCGCGGGCGAGGAGGTCGGCGCCGAGGACGACGAACGCGCCGGTGAGACCGGAGACGAGCGGGGGCGGTGCCGAGGTGCCGGCCAGCCGCAGCGCGATCTGCGGGCAGGCCAGGGCCACGAAGGCGACCGGTCCGGCCGCCGCCGTGCCGAAGGCGACCAGGCCCACCCCGGTCAGCAGCAGGGCCAGCCGGACCGGCTGGACGGGGGTGCCGAGCCCGGCGGCCACGTCGTCGCCGAGCTGGAGCGTGCGCATCCAGCGGCCCAGGCCCAGGGTGACCGGCAGCAGTACGGCGAGGGCGATCGCCAGGGAGTCCACCTGGCCCCAGGTGCGGCCGTTGAGGTTGCCGACCAGCCAGCCGAGCGCCTCCTCGGCCTGGAACCGGTTGCCGCGCGCCACCAGGAAGTCGGTGGCGCTGGTGCAGATCCAGGAGACGCCGATGCCTATGAGGATGATGCGGTAGCCGGTGGCCCCGCCCTTCCAGGCCAGCGCGTACACGAGCAGCGCGGTCGCCAGGGCGCCGAGCAGTCCGACGGTGGACAGCCCGAGCCCGCCGCCCCAGCCGAGCACCACCGCGGCGACCACCGCCGTGCCGGCGCCCTCGGTCAGCCCGATCATGTCGGGGCTGGCCAGCGGATTGCGGGTCATCGTCTGGAACACCGCCCCGGAGACCCCGAAGGCGAGGCCGACCAGGAGGCCGGTCAGGGCGCGGGGCAGCCGCAGGTCCCTTACGACGACGAGCGTGCCGGGGTCGCCCACGCCGAACAGGGCCTTGACGACGTCGGGCAGGCTCACCGGGTAGTCGCCGAGGGCCAGGCCCCAGCAGAACAGCGCGAACGCGCCCACGCCGACGAGCACTCCGGTCAGCACCAGGCGCGGCCGCAGCATGCCGGAGACCGGGGGCACGGCCAGCCGGAACGGCCGGTCGCGCAGCGCGGGCCGGGCGGAAGCGGCGGGAGCAGGAGCGGGAGAGGGTTGTGCGGGCACGCTCACACCTCCGCGAGTTTCCGGCGGCGGACCAGGGCGATGAAGAACGGGCCGCCGAGGAAGGCGACGAGGACGCCGGCCTGGATCTCGGTGGGCCGGGCCACCATCCGGCCCGTGATGTCGGCGGACAGCAGCAGCACGGGCGCCAGCGCGGCGGACAGCGGCAGCAGCCAGCGGTGGTCGGGGCCGATGCCGGCGAACTGGGCGAGCAGCCGGGCGATGTGCGGGACGACCAGGCCGAGGAAGACCACCGGACCGATGACGGCGACCGACGCGCCGGTCAGCAGCACGATCGCGGTCACGCCCTGGAGCCGTACCAGGCCCAGCCGCCGCCCCAGGGAGGCGGCCACGTCGTCGCCGAGCGCGAGGCTGTTGAGGGCGGGGGCGCAAGCCAGGGCGAGGACGGCGCCGACCGCGAGGAACGGCAGGATGCGCACCAGGTCGCCGGAGTCCTGGTCGGCCAGGGTGCCGGCGGACCAGTAGCGGTAACGGTCCAGCGCGTCCTGGTCGGTGAGCACCACGGCACTGGTCAGCGACGACAGCAGCGAGGTGACGGCCACGCCGGCGAGCGCCAGCTTCACCGGGGTCGCCCCGGAGCGGCCCAGCCGTCCGAGGAGGAAGACCAGGACGCTCGCGGCGAGCGCCCCGGCGAACGCGAACCACACGTAGCCGTAGAGCGATCCGACCCCGAACACCGCGACCGACACGACGATCGCGAAGGACGCGCCCGCGCTCACCCCGAGGATGCCGGGGTCCGCGAGGGGGTTGCGGGTCAGGGCCTGCATCAGGGCGCCGGACATGCCGAGCGCGGCACCCGTGGTCAGGCCGAGCAGGGTGCGGGGGACGCGTACCGACCAGATCACGTTGTCGACCAGCCGGCTCGGCGGATGCCCGAGCACCGAGCGCACCACCTGGTCGAGCGGGATGCTCAACGCGCCCAGGGCCACGGAGAGAAGGGACAAAAGGACCAGGAGGGCGATGATCAGTGTCACCAGCACCGAGGTGCGAAGCCTTCTGCCTGAAGCCACTTGCCGGTCTCCATGCCGTCGTCCGGTGGTCCGTGAACAGTCCTGATAGCAGGTTAGGTGAGCATAACCTCAGTCGCTGTGACTTGGACCGCTGAAGTCGGATTGACCCTGTTGAGTTAGGCAATCCTTACCTTACTATGCGAGCGGTCGCGGCTCCGCTGAGCCGTTCCACACCTATGGGGAGGCACGGGCAGCTGTGTCGGGCAACACGCGTTCTTCCGCACCTTCTTCTGCGGCTTCGACTTCTGCTTCGACGGCGCGGACGGCACCCACGGAGGACTACTGGCGGGAACGGTTCGCCGCACCGGCACCGGAGACCTCACTGCCGTTCGACCACCCGCATCCGGCGCACCCGCAGGAGCCGCGGCCGCGTGCCGTCCGCACGGCCGCGTTCGCGGGGACGGCCGGGACGGCGGGGACGGCCGACGAGCCCACCTTGCTTGCCGCCTTCGCCGCCCTGCTGCACCGGTACGGCGGCGGCGCGGCCCAGGACCTGACGGTCGCTCACGAAGGGCTCCCGCTGCGGCTGGTGGTGAACGGCGCCACGCCGTTCGCCGAGTTGCGCGACCACGTCACGACCGTCCGCGCCCAGTCCGCCGCCCACCGGCTGCCGACCGCCGAGCTGCTACGACTGCTCGCCCCCGAACCCGGCCGCGGCGGCGCCCTGTTGTGCGCCGTCGGCTTCGGCACCGCGCCCTGGGGCGAAGGCGGCCCGCTGGACCTGGCGCTCTCCGTGGCCGACGGGCAGGTGCACGCGGACTACGCCGCCGACCTCTTCGAGCCCGCCACCGTGGACAGCATCCTCGGCCACTACGCCACACTCCTCGCCGACGCCCTGGACCGGCCCGGCACCCCGGTCGCCGACCTCGGACTCCTCGGCGCCGGCGAGCGGCAGCGGATCCTTGCCGACTGGAACGACACCGCGCACGACGTGCCCGCGCTCACCTGGCCGCGCATGTTCGCCGACCAGGTCGCCGCCCGCCCCGACGAAGTGGCCCTCATCCACGCGGACGTCCGCCTCACCTACGCCGAACTCGACGCCCGCGCAGCCCGGTTGGCGCACGCCCTGGTCGCCCGGGGCGCCGGACCCGAGCAGGTCGTGGCGCTCGCCGTACCCCGCTCCGCCGACATGATCGTCGCGGAGGTCGCCGTACTGATGACGGGCGCGGCCTACCTCCCGGTCGACACCGACTACCCGGCCGACCGCATCGCCTACATGCTCGACGACGCCCGCCCGGTCTGCCTCGTCACCACCGCCGACATGGTCCCCGACCTGCCGCCGGGCACGGACCCGCTGGTCCTGGACGCCCCGGAGACCGTCGCCGAGCTGGCCGCCCACCCGGCCCACGACCCCGCCACCGCCGACGGGCTGACGGTCGCGCACGCGGCGTACGTCATCTACACCTCCGGCTCCACCGGCCGCCCCAAGGGCGTGGTGCTCTCCCACGCGGGCGTCGCCAAGCTGGTCGCCACCCAGCGCGAGCGGTTCGGGATCGGCCCGCACAGCCGGGTCCTGCAGTTCGCCTCGCCCAGCTTCGACGTGGCCTTCTGGGACCTGTGCCTCGGCCTGCTCTCCGGCGGCCGGCTGGTCGTCGTACCCGCCGACCGCCGGGTGCCCGGCGCGCCCCTCGCCGACTACGCCAACGAGCACGGCATCACCTTCATGATCCTGCCGCCCGCCCTGCTCGCGGCCATGCCCGACGACGTGCAACTCCCGCCCACCGCAACCCTGCTGGCCGGCACCGAGCGCGTCTCGCCCGAACTGGTCGGCCGCTACGCGCGCGGCCGGATGATGTTCAACGCCTACGGACCCACCGAGGCCACCACCAACTCCACGCTCGGCCGCTGCGATCCGGACACCCCGGCCGGCACCATCGTGCCCATCGGCGTCCCCGACCCGGGCACCCGCGCCTACGTCCTCGACGAGCGGCTGCGGCCCGTACCCGCCGGTGTGGTGGGCGAGTTGTACCTCGGCGGCGCCGGACTCGCCCGCGGCTACCTCGGCCGGCCCGCGCTGACCGCCGAGCGGTTCGTCGCCGACCCGTTCGGCGCGCCCGGCGAACGGCTCTACCGCGCCGGCGACCTGGTCCGCTGGAAGTCCGACGGACGGCTGGAGTTCCACGGCCGCGCCGACAGCCAGATCAAGATCCGCGGCTTCCGTATCGAGCCCGGCGAGATCGAGTCGGTGCTGCGCGCCCACCCGGCCGTCGACCAGGCCGCCGTCCTGGTCCGCGAGGACCGCCCCGGCGACCGCCGGCTCGCCGCCTACGTCGTGCCCTCTCTGGACGCCGCCGCGGCGGCCGACGAGGCCGTGGCCGACTGGAAGGACCTGCACGAACTCCTCTACTCCGCCGCCGGATCCGACGGCTTCGAGGAGAACTTCGCGGGCTGGAACAGCATGTACGACGGCCTGCCCCTCCCGCTGGCCGACCTGCGCGAGTGGCGGGACGCGACCGTCGCCCGGATCCGCGAACTGCGGCCCCGCCGCGTCCTGGAGATCGGCGTCGGCAGCGGCCTGCTGCTCTCCCGGATCGCCCCCGACTGCGCCGAGTACGTCGGCACCGACCTCTCCGAGGAGGCGGTACGCGCGCTGCGCGCCCAGGTCGACGCCGTTCCGGAACTGGCAGGCAGGGTCACCCTGCACGCCCGCCCCGCACACGAGCTGACCGGACTGCCCGCCGGCCACTTCGACACGATCGTCGTCAACTCCGTCGTCCAGTACTTCCCGGGCGCCGACTACCTCACCGACGTCCTGCGGTCGGCGGCCCGACTGCTGGCGCCCGGCGGGTCGTTGTTCATCGGCGACGTGCGCAATCTGCGGCTGCTGCGGACGCTGGCCGCCGCCATCGAGTCGGGCCGTGCCCACACGGAGTCCACCGACGACAAGGAAGCCCTGCGCGCCGCCGTCGACCGGGCCGTGGCCTGGGAGGGCGAACTCCTCGTCGACCCCGACTACTTCGCGACCCTGGACGGCTTCACGGCAGACGTACGCATCAAGCGGGGCGTCCACCACAACGAGCTGACCCGGTACCGGTACGACGTCGTGCTGCGGCCCGGCACCGACCTGCCGGCCGTCGCCGCACAGAACCTCCGGTGGTCCGCGCTCGGTACCCCCGAGGCCCTCGACACCTACCTTGCCTCCGCCGACCGTCCCGCCCGCCTCCGCGTCACCGGCATCCCCAACGCCCGCCTCGCCCCCGACCTGGCAGCGCTCGGCGCCCTCGACGACAGCAGCCGCACCGGCAGCGCCGGCGTCGACCCGGAGGCCCTGTACGAGACCGCCGCCCGGCACGGCTGCCGGGCCGCCCTCACCTGGACCGCGGACGCCGAGGACGGCAGCCTCGACGCGGTGTTCGCACGCGGCGACGACACCCCGCTCGGCCCGCTGTACGTCGCCGGCCAGGCCCACCCGCACGCCAACCGCCCGGCGCCGTTCCGCAACGTCACCTCGTTGATGGCCGGGCTGCGCGCGCACGCCGCCGAGTTCCTGCCCGAGTACATGGTCCCGGCCGCCCTCGTCCCGCTGGACCGGCTCCCCGTCACCCCCAGCGGCAAGCTCGACTCCGCCGCCCTGCCGGTCCCGGACTACGGCCTGCTCAGCTCCGGCCGGGCCCCGCGCACCGAACGCGAGCGCCTGCTGTGCGACCTGTACGCACGCGCCCTGCGAGTGCCCTCGGTCACCGTCGACGACGACTTCTTCGCGCTGGGCGGGGACAGCATCGTCGCCATCCAGCTGCTCGTCCTGGCCCGCCGGGCCGGTCTGGAGCTGACCCCGCGGGACGTCTTCCGGCACCGCACGGTCGCCCAGCTCGCCGGCGTCGCCCGCACCGCCGACGCCGGCGAGGACCAGGCCGCCGCCCCCTGGGACCCACCGACCGCCGACGAACTCGCCGCACTCCAGGGCGACGACCCGCTCACCGTCGCCGAGGTCCTGCCACTCGGCCCGCTCCAGGAGGGCTTCTTCTTCCACGCCCTCGTGGACGGCGCCGAGCACGACGCCTACGTCGTCCAGCAGGTGATCGAACTCGCCGGACCCGTCGACGGCGGCCTCCTGCGGCAGGCCGCCCAGCGGCTCCTCGACCGGCACGCCCCGCTGCGGGCCTGCTTCCGCCAGCTCCCGGACGGCCGCCCGGCCCAGCTCGTCGCCACCGGCCTCGACGTGCCGTGGCGCGAGGTCGACCTGTCCGCCCAGGACACCGCCGTCCGCGCGGGCCTCGCCGAGGCCGTCGCCGCCGACGAACGCGCCCGCCGCTTCGACCTCGCCAGGCCGCCGCTGCTTCGCTGCGCCCTGGTCCGCCTCGGCGCCGACCGCAGCCGCCTGGTCCTGACCTTCCATCACATCGTGGCCGACGGCTGGTCACTGCCCGTCCTGCACCGCGAACTCCTCGCCCTCTACGGCGAGCAGCCCGCCCCGCTTCCCGAAGTCGCCCCGTACCGCGGCTACCTGGCCCGCCTCGCGCGCGCCGACCGCCAGGCCGCCCGCGACGCCTGGCGCACCGCCCTCGCCGGGATCGACGAGCCCACCCGCCTGGTCGAGACCCCGGCCGCCGGGCCGATCGAGCCCGCCCAGCTCCGCGTCGAGCTGCCCGAGCGCACCACCGCCCGGCTCACCGCCCGCGCCCGCGAGCACGGCGTCACCCTCGGCACGGTCGTCCAGGCCGCCTGGGGCCTGCTCCTCGCCGGGCTGACCGGCCGCCAGGACGTGGTCTTCGGCACCACCGTCTCCGGCCGCGACGCCGCCGTGCCCGGCATCGAGTCCATGGTCGGCCTCTTCATCAACACCCTGCCCACCCGGCTGAGCTGGGCCCCCGCCGACCCCCTCGGCGCCGTCCTGGAACGCCTCCAGCAGGAGCAGAGCGCCCTGCTGGACCACCAGCACCTCGGCCTCGCCGAGATCCAGCGGGCCGCCGGGCACGCGGGCGGCGGCGAACTCTTCGACACCCTGGTGGTGTTCGAGAACTATCCCGCCGAACCGGACCTGGCCGACCCCACCGGCACGGTCCGGCTGGCCGGGCACGCCTTCCACGACGCCGTGCACTATCCGCTGGCCCTCATCGTCAAGCCCGGCCGCCGACTCGACCTGCGCCTCAAGCACCACGCGAACCGGGTCTCCGGCGAGGCCGTGCAGTTGCTCGCCGACCGGCTCACCCGGGTCCTGGACGCCCTCGCCGAGGACACCGCACGCCCGGTGGCCTCGCTGGACCTGCTCACCGAGGCCGAGCGGGCAGTGGTGCACGTCGAGGGCGAGCTCCGCCCCGTACCGCCGACCACCCTGCCCGCCGCCATCGCCGCGCAGACCGCCCGTACCCCCGACGCCACCGCGGTCGTCTTCGAGGGCACCGCCCTCACCTACGCCGAACTCGACGCCCGTGCCGAGCGGTTGGCCCGCCGCCTGCGCGCCCGCGGCGCCGGGCCCGACCGGTTCGTCGCCGTCGCCGTGCCGCGCTCGGCCGAGCTGATGGTCGCCCTGCTCGGGGTGCTGAAGTCGGGCGCCGGCTATCTGCCGGTCGACCTCGACTACCCGGCCGACCGCATCGCGTACATGCTCACCGACTCCGGCGCCCGGACCGTCGTCACCACGGCACGGGACGCCGTACGCCTGCCGGCGGTGCACGGCCTGGAGACCGTGTACGTCGAGGAGGAGGACGACCCTCGGGAGCCCGGCCCCGAGGACGTACCGCAGGCCACGCCCCTCACCCCCGACCACCCCGCATACCTCATCTACACCTCCGGCTCCACCGGCCGCCCCAAGGGCGTCGTCGTCACCCACCGCGCGATCGGCAACCGGCTCGCCTGGATGCAGGGCGCGTACGGACTCACGGCCGACGACCGGGTGTTGCAGAAGACCCCGTCCAGTTTCGACGTCAGCGTCTGGGAGTTCTTCTGGGCGCTGCACGAGGGCGCCGCGGTCGTGCTCGCCGCGGCCGACGGGCACCGCGACCCCGCCTACCTGGCCCGGCTGATCCGGGCCGAGGGCGTGACGACGATGCACTTCGTGCCGTCGATGCTGGACGCGTTCCTCGCCGCCGAGGAGGTCACCGCCGACCCGACCTGGGCGGCCGGTCTGCGCCGCGTCTTCAGCAGCGGCGAGGCCCTGTCCGGCGCGGCGGCCCGGCGCTGGCGCGACCTGACCGGCGTACCCCTGCACAACCTGTACGGCCCCACCGAGGCCGCCGTCGACGTCACCTACCACGCCTACGACGGGGCGCCCGGCACCACCGTGCCCATCGGGCGGCCCGTGTGGAACACCGGCCTGCGGATACTGGACGCCTGCCTCCGCCCGGTGCCCGACGGGGTGCCCGGCGAGCTCTACCTGACCGGCGTCCAGCTGGCCCGCGGCTACCACCGGCGCCCCGCGCTCACCGCCGACCGTTTCGTGGCGGACCCGTACGCGGCTGCGCCCGGCGCGCGCATGTACCGCACCGGCGACCTGGTGCGCCGCCGCCCGGACGGCACTCTCGACTACCTGGGCCGCACCGACCGGCAGGTCAAGCTGCGCGGCAACCGCATCGAACTCGGCGAGATCGAGGCCGCGTTGACCCGTCACCCGGCGGTGGCGCGCGGTGCCGTGGTCGTCCGCGACCAGCGCCTGGTCGCCTACGCGGTCCCGGCGGCCGATGTCGTCGCCGACCCCGCCGAGCTGCGCGCCGCCCTCGCCGAGGCGCTGCCCGCACCGCTGGTCCCGGAGGCGTACGTCGTCCTCGCCGACCTGCCGCTCGCCCCCAGCGGCAAGCTCGACCAGGCCGCGCTGCCCGCCCCCGAGGCCGAGCGCGCTGCCCGCCGCGAGCCCGCGGGACCCCTGGAGGTGCGGCTCACCGAGATCTTCGCGGCCGTGCTCGGCATCGCCGACGTCGGCCCGGACGACGACTTCTTCCGGCTCGGCGGCGACAGCATCAGCTCCATCGGCGTCGCCAGCCGGGCCCGCGCTGCCGGCCTCGACCTCAGCCCGCGTGACGTCTTCACCCACCGCACGCCCGCCGCCCTCGCGGCCACCGCCGGTACCGCCACAGCCACCGCGCCCGCCGCCGCTGCCGCCTTCACCCTCACCGACGCCGAACACGCCCGGATCCGCACCCTCGCCGCCCCGGCCGCCGTCGCCGACGTCTGGCCGCTGGCCCCCCTCCAGGAGGGCCTGTTCTTCCACTCGGCCTACGACCAGGGCGCGTTGGACGTCTACACCGTCCACGAGACCTTCGACTTCGCCACCCGCCTGGACGCGGCCCGGCTGCGCGCCGCCGCGCACACGCTCCTGGACCGCAACCCGGGTCTCCGCGCGGGCTTCACCAGCGAAGGCCTCGACCAGCCGGTGCAGTTCATCGTCGAGACCCCGGAGATCCCGCTCGACGAGGTCGACCTCTCCCACCTCCTGACCGCCGAACAGGACGAACGGGTACGGGAGTTGACCGACGCCGAGCGCAACCGGCGGTTCGACCTGTCCGCACCCCCGCTGTTCCGGCTGCTCCTGCTGCGCCTCGGCGCCGGGCGCGGCGACCGGCTCGTCATCGGCCGCCACCTGATCCTCTGGGACGGCTGGTCGGCCTGGCTCTTCCTCGACGAGCTGTTCGCCCTGTACGAGACCGGCGGCGACGCCTCCGCGCTGCCCGCCCCCGGCAGCTACCGGGACTACCTGACCTGGCTGGACCAGCAGGACGACCCGTCCGCCACCGCCGCCTGGCGCACCGCGCTGGCCGGTCTGGAGGAGCCCACCCTGCTGGCCCCGACGGCCGCCGACGGCCTCGAACCGGTCATCCCCGACCAGCTCGACGTACGCCTCACCGCCGCACTCGGCGACCGGCTGCGGGAGACCGGCCGCGTCCACGGCCTCACCCTGAACACCCTGCTCAACGCGGCCTGGGGCCTCACCCTGGCCGCCGCGACCGGCCGCACCGACATCGTGTTCGGCACCACCGTCGCCGGCCGGCCCAGCGAGGTGCACGACGTCGAGAACATCATCGGCCTGTTCCTCAACACCGTCCCCACCCGGATCGCCTTCGACCCCGCCGAACCGGTCCTCGACCTGCTCCGCCGCATCCAGGGCGAGCGCCTCGACCTGATGCCGTACGAGCACCTCAGTCTCGGCGTGCTCCAGGCCGAGACCGGGCACCGCAAGCTGTTCGACACGCTGTTCGTGCTGCGCAACAACGACACCGAGGACCGGCTGGCGGAGCTGCGCACCCGGCACGGCGCCACCGCCGTCGCCAACGTCGACGCCACCCACTACCCGGCCAACCTCGTCATCACCCCCGGGCAGCGGATCACGGTCACCCTCACCCACCGGCCCGACCTGGTCCCGGCCGACCGGGCCCGCGCCCTGCTCGACCGCTTCACCCTCCTCGTCGAGCGCCTCACCGCCGACCTCACGGCACCCGTGGGCTCCCTCGACCCGCTGCTGCCCGCCGAACACGCGGCGCTGCGCGAGGAGCGGGCGGCCGGCCGGGTCGAGGTTCCCGAGGAGACCGTCGCCGACCTGCTCGCCGCCCAGGCCGCGCGCACCCCGGACGCCCGCGCCCTCGTCCTCGGCGAGCGCGCGCTGACCTACGCCGAATTCGACGCGGCCGTCAACCGGATGGCCCGGCTGCTCGTCGAGCGGGGCGCCGGTCCCGAGCGGGTGGTCGCGCTCGGCCTGGGCCGCTCCCTGGACATGGTGGTCGCGCTCTTCGCCGTCCTGCGCACCGGCGCCGCCTACCTGCCCCTGGAACTGGACCACCCGGCCGACCGGCTCTCCCTGATGCTGGCCGACGCCCGCCCGCTGCTTCTGCTCTCCAACGCCGCCGTCTCCGCGACCCTCGACGGCGACGACCTGCCGCGCCTCCTGCTCGACGACCCGGCGGTTCAGGATGAACTGGCCGGTCTCCCTGACACCCCCGTCCGCCGCCGCTTCAGCCTCGAACACCCCGCCTACGTCATCTACACCTCCGGCTCCACCGGCCGCCCCAAGGGCGTCGTCACCCCCTACCGGGGCCTGACGAACATGCAGCTCAACCACCAGAAGGAGATCTTCGAGCCGGCGATCGCCGCGGCGGGCGGCCGACGGCTGCGCATCGCGCACACCGTGTCCTTCGCCTTCGACATGTCGTGGGAGGAGCTGCTCTGGCTGGTCGAGGGCCACGAAGTGCACGTCTGCGACGAGGAGTTGCGGCGCGACGCGGAGGCGCTGGTCGCCTACTGCGAGCAGCACCGCATCGACGTCGTCAACGTCACGCCCACCTACGCCCGGCTGCTGATCGAGCAGGGCCTGCTGGAGGGCCATGTCCCGCCGCTGGTCCTGCTCGGCGGCGAGGCGGTCCCGGAGACGGTGTGGGCGGCCCTGCGCGACACCGAGGGCACCTACGGCTACAACCTGTACGGGCCGACCGAGTACACCATCAACACCCTCGGCGGCGGCACCCTCGACAGCGCCACCCCCACCGTCGGCAGGCCCATCCGCGGCACCCGCGCCCACCTCCTGGACGCCTGGCTGCGCCCGGTCCCCGACGGCGTCCCCGGCGAGCTGTACATCGCCGGCATCGGCCTGGCCCGCGGCTACCTCGACCGGCCCGGCCTCACCGCCGAGCGGTTCGTCGCCGACCCGTTCGGCGAACCCGGCGAGCGCATGTACCGCACCGGCGACCTGGTGCGCCGTGCTCCCGACGGCAACCTCGACTTCCTCGGCCGCACCGACGACCAGGTCAAGATCCGCGGCTACCGCATCGAGCCGGGCGAGATCGAGACCGCCCTCAGCCGCCACCCGCTGGTCTCCCAGGCCGCCGTCGTGGTCCGCGACGAACGCCTCGTCGGCTACGTCGTGCCCTCCGGTGCCGACCCCGCCGACCGCACCGCCGCCGAGGCCGCGCAGGTGGGGGAGTGGCAGGAGATCTACTCCGACGAGTACGAGGAGATCGGCACCGCCGTCTTCACCGAGCAGTACGACGGCTGGGACAGCTCCTACGACGGCCGGCCCATCCCCTTCGAGCAGATGCACGAGTGGCGCGAGGCGACCGTCGCCCGCATCCGCGCCCTGAACCCACGCCGCATCCTCGAAATCGGCGTCGGCTCCGGCCTGTTGCTCTCCCGGCTCGCCCCCGCGGCGGAGGAGTACTGGGCGACCGACTTCGCCGCCCCGGTGATCCGCAAGATCGGCGCCGAGCTGCGGGCCCGGGACCCCGAGCTGGCTTCCCGAGTGGAACTGCGCTGCCGGCCCGCCGACGATCTCAGCGGGCTGCCCGCCGGCCACTTCGACACCATCGTCATCAACTCCGTCATCCAGTACTTCCCGAGCATCGAGTACCTCACCGCGGTCATCGACGGCGCCATGGAGCTGCTCGCGCCCGGCGGTGCCCTGTTCGTCGGCGACGTCCGCAACCTGCGGCTCGCCCGCACCTTCCACACCGAGATCCAGCGCGCCCGCGGAACGGCGGAGGCCGACCTGGAGCGGGCGGTGGAGCGCGGGCTGCGCCTGGAGAAGGAACTCCTGGTCGACCCCGACTACTTCACCACCCTCGGCTACGGCATCGACCTGCGCACCAAGCGCGGCCGGCACCACAACGAGCTGACCCGGCACCGCTACGACGTCGTCCTGTACGCGGGTGAGCCCGACGTCCGCCTGGACGACGCGCCGACCGTCGAGTGGAGCACGGCTCACACCGTGGGCGAACTGGCGCGGGGCGGCTTGACGTCCGAGGCCGTCGGCGGCCTCCTGGACGGCATCCGGCAGTTGACCGCGAGGGTCGGTGAACGCCCGGGCGCCGAGCGGCCCGCCGCCCTGCGCGTGACCGGCATCCCCGACGGCCGCACCCGCGAGGACGGCGTCGACCCGGAGACCCTGCACGCGCTCGGCGCGGACGCCGGACACCGCGTACTGACGACCTGGTCGGCGCGGACCGGCACCTACGACGCCGTCTTCCTCACGATCGAACCGGCCGAACCAGCTGAACCAGCCGAACCGGCCGAGCCGACCGAACACCCCCTCACCAGCGGCCTGTTCCGCCCCGGCGGCGGTACCGCCCCCTACGCCAACGACCCCACCGCCGCCCGCGAGACCAGCGCCCTGGTCCGGCGGCTGCGCGAGGACCTCGGCCGGGAGCTGCCCGAGTACATGGTCCCGGCCGCCTTCGTCACCGTCGACGGCCTGCCCATGAACGCCAACGGCAAGCTGGACGTGCGCGCCCTGCCCGAGGCCGAACCCGTCGTCGCCCTCGGCGGCGGCCGCGGCCCCCGCACCCCGCAGGAGGAGGTGCTCTGCCGCCTGTTCGCGGAGGTCCTCGGGCTGCCCGAGGCCGGTGCGGAGGACAACTTCTTCGACCTGGGCGGCCACTCGCTGCTCGCCACCCGGCTGGTCAGCCGCGCCCGCACCGAACTCGGCGCCGAACTCGCCATCCGCGACCTCTTCGAGGCCCCCACCCCGGCCCGGCTCGCCGCCCGCGTCGGCGCCGCGAACCCCGCCCGGCCCCCCGTCACCCCGGTGACCGACCGGCCCGCCCGGATCCCGCTGTCCCCGGCCCAGCGCCGGCTGCTGCTCGTGGAGCAGATCACCGGCAGCGGTGTCGCCTACAACTTCCCGCTGGTCTTCCGGCTGCGCGGCGACCTCGACACCGGGGCCCTGCGCGCCGCCCTGCGGGAGGTGGCCGCCCGCCACGAGGCGCTGCGCACCGTGTTCCCGGCCCTCGACGGCGAGCCGTACCAGCGGATCGTCCCCGCCGAGGAGGCGCACCCGGCCCTCACCGTCGCCGAGGCCACCGAGGAGGCGTTGCCCGCGCTGATCGAAGCGGCCCAGCGCCGCCCCTTCGACCTCACGGCCGAACTCCCGCTGCGCTGCGAGGTGTTCCGGCTGGCCGACGACGATCACGTGGTGGCGGTCGTCCTGCACCACATCACCACCGACGAGTGGTCCGACCGGCCGTTCCTCGCCGATCTGGACACCGCCTACGCGGCCCGCCGCGCTGGCCGGGCCCCGGAGTGGGCGCCGTTGCCCGTGCAGTACGCCGACTACACCCTCTGGCAGCGGGAGCTGCTCGCGACCAGTGGTGAGACCCAACTCGGCTACTGGCGGGACGCCTTGCGCGGGCTGCCCGACGAGCTGGCCCTGCCCTCCGACCGGCCGCGCCCCGCCGGGCCGACCGGCCGCGGTGGCAAGGTCCGGCTGGAGCTGCCCGCCGCCACCGGCCTCGCCCTGCGTGACCTCACGGCAGCCACCGGCACCAGCATGTTCATGCTGTTCCAGGCCGCCACCGCCGCGCTGCTGCAGCGGCTCGGCGCGGGCGACGACATCCCCCTCGGCGCGCCCATCGCGGGCCGTACCGACGAGGCGCTCGGCGACCTGGTGGGCTTCTTCGTCAACACCCTGGTGCTGCGCACCGACCTGTCCGGCGACGGGCTGACGTTCCGTGAACTCCTCGGCAGGGTCCGGGAGTCGTCGCTGTCCGCCTTCGAGTACCAGGACCTGCCCTTCGACCGGGTGGTGGAGGCCCTCAACCCGCCCCGGGTGGCCGGCCGCAACCCGCTCTTCCAGGTCATGCTCGGCTACCACCACCGGCCCGACGGCGACCCCGACGTGCTGGGCCTGGCCACCGAGTGGTCCGACATGGACACCGGCATGGCCAAGTTCGACCTGCACTTCACCTACGTCGACGAGTCCGACCGCGTGGTCCTGCTCCTGGAGTACGCCACCGACCTCTTCGACCACAGCACGGCCGAAGCCCTCGCCGACCGCGCCGTCCGGCTCCTCGCGCACGCCGCCGTCGAACCGGACGCCCTGCTCGGGGACCTGGACATCCTGCACGAGGACGAGCGGGCCCGTGTCCTCACCGGCTGGAACGACACCGCCAGGGCCGTCCCGGACCTCACGCTCCCCGAGCTGTTCCGCGCCCAGGCGGCCCGCACCCCAGACGCCACCGCCCTAGTCTTCGAGGAGCAGCGGCTCACCTATGCCGAGCTGGACGCCCGGGTCGAGGACACCGCCCGGGTCCTGGCCGGTCTCGGCGCGGGCCCGGAGCGGACCGTCGCCGTCGCCCTGCCGCGCTCGGCGGACCTCGTCATAGCCATCCTCGCCACGCACCGCGCCGGTGCCGCCTATCTGCCGCTGGACCCGGACTACCCGGCGGACCGGCTCGCCCTCATGGTCGAGGACGCCCGTCCGGTGTGCGTGGTCCGCGACGCCCTGCCCACCGGCCCGGAGGCGGCGCTCCCGGCGTCGTACGACCCCCGGCACCCGGCGTACGTCATCTACACCTCGGGCTCCACCGGCCGCCCCAAGGGCGTGGTCGTCCCGCACGAGGGCATCGTCAACCGCCTGTTGTGGATGCAGGAGACCTACCGCCTCGGCGCCGACGACCGGGTGCTGCAGAAGACGCCGTCCAGCTTCGACGTGTCGGTGTGGGAGTTCTTCTGGCCGCTGGTCACCGGCGCCACGCTGGTCGTCGCCCGGCCCGAGGGCCACCGCGACCCCGCCTACCTGGCCGCGCTGATCCGCGCACAGGACGTCACCACCGTCCACTTCGTGCCGTCCATGCTCCAGCTCTTCCTGGAGGAGCCGACGGCCGCCGAATCCACCGGTCTGCGCCGCGTGCTGTGCAGTGGCGAGGCGCTCCCGGCCGCCCTCACCCGCCGCTTCCACGAGGTGCTCGACGCCGGACTCCACAACCTCTACGGCCCCACCGAGGCGTCCGTCGACGTCACGGCCATCGAGATCGACCCCGGCGCCACAAGCGTCCCCATCGGCCGCCCGGTCTGGAACACCCGCCTGTACGTCCTCGACGCCGGCCTGCGCCCGGTACCGCCCGGCGTCCCGGGCGAGCTGTACCTGGCGGGCGTGCAGCTGGCCCGCGGCTATCTCGACCGGCCCGGCCTGACCGCCGAGCGGTTCGTGGCGAACCCCCACGGGGCGCCGGGCGAGCGCATGTACCGCACCGGCGACCTGGCGCGCTGGACGCCGGACGGTGCGGTCGAGTACCTCGGCCGCACCGACGACCAGGTGAAGGTGCGCGGCTTCCGCGTCGAGCCCGGCGAGATCGAGGCCGTGCTCGCCGCCCATCCGGCGGTCGCGCACGCCACGGTCACCGTGCACGGCCAGACGCTCGTGGCCCACGTCGTCCCCGCGGCGGGCCCGGTGGTGGACGCGACCGCCCTGCGCGCCCACGCCGCCGCCGTACTCCCCGCCCACATGGTCCCGGCCGCCTACGTCACTCTCGACGCGCTGCCGCTCACCCCGAACGGCAAGCTCGACCGCAAGGCCCTGCCCGCCCCCGAGTTCACCGCCGGCACGGGCGAGGGGACTCCGCCGCGCACCCCACGCGAGGAGATCCTCGCCGCGCTGTTCGCCGACGTCCTGGGCCGCGAACGGGTCGGCGTGGACGACGACTTCTTCGCGCTGGGCGGCCACTCGTTGCTCGCCATGCGCCTGGTCAGCCGCGTCCGTACCGCACTCGGCACCGAACTGACGGTCCGTGCCGTCTTCGAGGCACCGACGGTGGCCCTGCTTGCCGCCCGCACCGACGCATCCGCCGCCGGGCCGCGTCCCGCGCTCACCACCCCGCGCCCACGTCCCGAACTGCTGCCGCTGTCCTCCGCGCAGCGCCGCCTGTGGCTGCTCGCGCAGGTCGACGGCGCGAGCACGGCGTACAACCTCCCCTCGGCCTGGCGGCTGACCGGCCTCCTCGACCGCGACGCCCTCCAGGCCGCCCTCGACGACCTGGCCGCCCGCCACACCCCCCTGCGCACCGTCTTCCCGGCGGTGGACGGGGTCCCGCACCAGCAGACCCTGGCGGACGTCCATGTCCCCCTGGAGACCGCGCCGTTCGAGGAGCTGGCCGACCGGGCCGCGCACGTCTTCGACCTGGAACGCGAACTCCCGGTCCGCGCCACCCTGTTCGAGACCGGCCCCGGCGAGCACGTGCTGCTGCTCCTGCTGCACCACATCGCCACCGACGAGTGGTCCGACCGCCCGCTGCTCGCCGACCTGGCCATCGCCTACGCGGCCCGGACCGCCGGGCGTGCCCCCGACTGGGCGCCACTGCAGGCGAGTTACGCCGACTACACGCTCTGGCAGCGCGACCTGCTGGCCGCGACCGAGACGGAGCTCCTCGCCCACTGGACCGACACCCTGCGGGGGCTGCCCGCCGAGCTGGACCTGCCCGCCGACCGGCCGTGGCCCGCCGAGCCCACCGGGCGCGGCGGCACCACCGGCTTCACCCTCCCGCCCGCCCTGGCCGGCGCCCTGCGCTCCCTTGCCCGCACACACGGCGTCAGCATGTTCATGGTGGCCCAGGCCGCGGTGGCCGCGCTGCTGCACCGGCTCGGCGCGGGCGACGACATCCCGCTCGGCGCCCCCGTGTCCGGGCGGGCCGACGAGGCCCTCGAAGACCTGGTCGGGTTCTTCGTCAACTCCCTGGTCCTGCGCACCGACCTGTCCGGCGACCCCACCTTCGCCGAGCTGCTCGCCCGGGTCCGGGACACCGACCTGGCCGCCTACGAGCACCAGGACCTGCCCTTCGAACGGCTGGTGGAGACCCTCAACCCCGAACGCTCCCTGGCCCGGCACCCGTTGTTCCAGGTGATGGTCGTCCACCTCGCCGGACAGGGTGAGGGACCCGCGCTGCCCGGCCTCACCGCCCGCCGCGAGACCGTCGGGCAGGACAGCGCCAAGTTCGACCTCAGCTTCGACTTCGTCGAGCAGGGCGAGCGCATCGACGGCTGGATCGAGTACAGCGCCGACCTCTTCGACGAGCGGACCGCCGAACTCCTCGCCCACCGCCTGGAGTCCCTGCTGGCCCAGGTCGCCGCCGACCCCGGCCGCCGCGTCGGCACCCTCGACGTCCTGCACGAGGACGAGCGGGCCCGTGTCCTCACCGGCTGGAACGACACCGCCAGGACCGTCCCCGACCTCACGCTCTCCGAGCTGTTCCGCGCCCAGGCGGCCCGCACACCCGCCGCCACCGCCCTGGTCTTCGAGGACACCTCGCTCACCTACGCCGAACTCGACCAGCGCGTCGAACGGCTCGCCCACACCCTCGCCGCGCACGGCGCCCGCGCCGAGACGGCCGTCGCCGTCGCCCTGCCGCGCTCCGTCGCCCTCGTGGTGACCCTGCTCGCCGTGCACCGCGCGGGCGCCGCCTACCTGCCCCTCGACACCGGCTACCCGGCCGAGCGGCTGGCGTACACGCTCACCGACGCCGGCCCGGCCTGCCTGGTCACGGCGGAGGGCGTCGCGCTCCCGGACACCGGCACCCCCCGCCTCACGGTGGCCGCCGACGGCACCCCCGACCACCCGGCCGACGCCCCCCTGCCCACCGCCTACGACCCCAGCCACCCCGCCTACGTCATCTACACCTCCGGCTCCACCGGCCGTCCCAAGGGCGTCACCGTCCCGCACCGGGGCATCGCCAACCGCCTGCTGTGGATGCAGGACACCTACCGCCTCGACGCGGCCGACCGCGTCCTGCAGAAGACCCCGGCGGGCTTCGACGTGTCGGTGTGGGAGTTCTTCTGGCCGCTGGTCACCGGCGCCACGCTGGTCGTCGCCCGGCCCGAGGGGCACCAGGACCCGGCCTACCTGGCCGCCCTGATCCGTCGCGAGCGCATCACCACGGTCCACTTCGTGCCCTCCATGCTGCGCGCCTTCCTCGACGAGCCCGCGGCCGCCGGCCGCACCGGCCTCCGCCAGGTGATGTGCAGCGGCGAGGCCCTGCCCGCGGCGCTGGCCGCCCGGTTCCACCAGGTCCTGCCGGACACCCGCCTGCACAACCTCTACGGCCCGACCGAGGCGTCCGTCGACGTCACCGCGACCGAGATCGTCCCGGGCGCGACGGGCGTTCCCATCGGCCGCCCGGTGTGGAACACCCGCACCTACGTCCTCGACGCCGGCCTGCGTCCGGTCCCGCCCGGTGTCGCGGGGGAGCTGTATCTGGCGGGCGTGCAGCTGGCCCGCGGCTATCTCGGCCGCCCCGGACTGACCGCCGAGCGTTTCGTCGCCGACCCGTACGGCCCGGCGGGCGGCCGTATGTACCGCACCGGCGACCTGGCCCGCTGGACGGCCGACGGCGAGCTGGAGTACCGCGGCCGCACCGACGACCAGGTCAAGCTGCGCGGCTTCCGCATCGAGCTCGGCGAGATCGAGGCCGTGCTCGCCGCCCACCCGGCCGTCGCGCACGCCACCGTCGTCGTCCGCGACGACCGGCTCGTGGCGTACACCGTCCCGGCCCCCGACGCCCTGGCCGCCGGCGCCCCGGTCCCCGGTGTGCCAGGGCGCACGGCGGCCGACCCTGCCGCCCTGCGCGCCCACGCCGCGGTCGCGCTGCCCGAGTACATGGTCCCGGCCGCCGTGGTCACCCTCGACGCCCTCCCGCTCACCCCGAACGGCAAGCTCGACCGCCGTGCCCTGCCCGCCCCGGACTTCGCCGCCGACGTGACCGACACCCGGCCGCGGACCCCGCTGGAGGAGACCCTGGGCGCCCTCGTCGCCGAGGTGCTCGGCCTCGAACGGGTCGGTGTCGAGGACGACTTCTTCGCCCTCGGCGGCGACAGCATCGTCGCCATGCAACTGGTCGCCCGGGCCCGCGCCGCCGGGCTGGCGTTCAGCCCGCGCGACGTGTTCCGGCACAAGTCGGTGGCGGGGCTTGCCGCCGTGGCGACGAGGGCCCTGGACGAGCGGGACGACACCGCCGCCGCCCTGCTCGACCTCACCGACGCCGAACGCGCCGAGGTCGCCGCCCTGCCCGCCGGCACCGAGGTGCTGCCCCTCTCCCCGCTCCAGGCCGGACTGCTCTTCCACGCGGCCCTGGACTCCGGCGACGAGGGACCGGACGTCTACACCGTCCAGATCTCCTACGTCCTCGAAGGCCCCGTCGACGCCGACCGGCTGCGCGCCGCCGCGCAGGACCTGCTCGACGCCCACGAGAACCTGCGCAGCGGCTTCCGGTACCTGTCCTCCGGACGTCCGGTGGCCGTCGTACCGCGCACCGCCGTGCTGCCCTGGCGGCAGCTCGACCTCACCGGCGGCGCGGGTGGGGAGGAGGCCTGGACGCGGCTGCTCGGGCAGGAGCGGCGCCGCTTCGACCCCGAACACCCGCCGCTGCTGCGCCTGCTGCTGGCCCGCACCGGCCCGGACCGGCACCGCCTCGTGCTCTCGCACCAGCACCTGCTTCTCGACGGCTGGTCGCTGCCGCTGCTCACCGCCGAACTCTGGACGCGCTACGAGGGCCGCACCCCGGCCCGGCCCGCCCCCTACCGGGAGCACCTGCGGCTGCTGGCCGCCCAGGACCCGGCCGCCTCAGCCGACGCCTGGAGCGAGGCGCTCACCGGCCTCGCCGAACCCACCCGGCTCGCGCCCGCCGACCCCGACCGGGCCGCCGCCGTCCCGCACACCCACACCGTGGAGCTGGACGCCGTCCGCACGGCGGAGCTGGGGGCGTTCGCCCGGCGTTCGGGCGTCACCGTCAACACCCTGGTGCAGGCGGCCTGGGGCGTGCTGCTCGGCCGGCTCACCGGACGCGACGACGTGGTGTTCGGCGCCACCGTCGCGGGCCGCTCTCCCGAACTCGCCGGATCCGAGGCGATGATCGGCCTGTTCATCAACACGGTCCCGGTCCGGGTGCGGATCCGCCCCGAGGAGAGCACGGCCGCCCTCCTGGAGCGGGTCCAGGACGAGCAGTCCCGGCTCATCGCCCACCAGCACCTCGGCCTCGCCGACATCCAGCGCACCGCCGGGCTCGGCGAACTCTTCGACACGCTCGTGGTGTTCGAGTCGTACCCCGTGGCGGAGCCGGAGGAGGAGACCGGAGACGCACCGCGCGTCACGGTCCGGGACCACGCGGACTCCACCCACTACCCGCTGGCCTGGACGGTCGAGCCCGCCGAACGGCTGCGGGTGACCGCGGAGTTCCGCCCCGACCTGTTCGAGGCGGCCACCGTACGGCGGCTCACGGACGCCCTGACCGGCCTGCTGACCGGCATGGCCGCCGACCCGGAGCGTCCTGTCGGCCGACTGGACCTGCTCGGCTCCGCCGACCGGTACACCGTCCTGGAGAGCTGGAACGACACCGCCCTGCCGGCCGCCGAACGCCTCGGCACGGTACCGGCGCTGTTCGCCGCCCAGGCCGCCGCCACCCCGGACGCGGTCGCCGTCACCGACGGCCGCACCACCTGGACCTTCGCCGAACTCGACGCCCGCAGCTCTGAGTTGGCGCGCGTCCTGGCCGGGCACGGCGCCGGACCCGAGCGGATCGTGGCCCTCGCCCTGCCCCGCACCGCCGACCACATCGCCGCGATCCTCGCCGTGCTGAAGGCGGGCGCCGCCTATCTGCCCCTCGACCCCGACCTGCCCGCGACCCGCGTCACCGGCATGCTCGCCGACGCCCGCCCGGTGCTCGTCCTCGCCACCGCCGGGACCGCCGCCACGCTGCCCTCGACGGACGTCCCCGTCCTGCGGCTCGACGCCCCCGCGGACGGCCTTCCTCAGGCCGAACCCACCGCCCCCGGCCCCGACCACCCCGCCTACGTCATCTACACCTCCGGCTCCACCGGCCGCCCCAAGGGGGTCGTCGTCACCCAGCGCGGAGTCGCCAACCTCTTCCACAGCCACCGTCACGACCTGCACGACCTGGCCAAGGAGCGCACCGGGCGGCGCCATCTGCGGGTCGGGCACGCCTGGTCGTTCTCCTTCGACGCCTCCTGGCAGCCGCAGCTGTGGCTCCTCGACGGCCACGCCCTGCACATCGCCGACGACGACACCCGCCGCGACCCCGAACTCCTCGCCGCGTTCATCCGCGACCGGGGCATCGACTTCATCGAGGTCACCCCGTCCCTGCTCGCCCGGATGGCCGACAGCGGCCTGATCGGGCCCGACGGCGACTGCCCGCTCGCGGTGGTCGGCTTCGGCGGCGAGGCGGTACCCGAGTCCCTGTGGAACCGGCTCGCCGCGCTCCCGGACACCGAGGCGGTCAACCTGTACGGCCCCACCGAGGCCACCGTCGACGCCCTCGTCGGCCGGGTGGGCGACAGCGCCCGCCCGGTCGTCGGCCGCCCCGTCCACCACTCCCGCGCCTACGTCCTGGACACCGCGCTGCGCCCGGTCCCGCCCGGCGTCACCGGCGAGCTGTACCTGTCCGGACCGGGCCTGGCCCGCGGCTACCTCGGCCGGCCCGACCTCACCGCCGAACGCTTCGTCGCCGACCCCTTCGGGCTGCCGGGGGCCCGCATGTACCGCACCGGCGACCTGGCCCGCTGGACCGAGGACGGGCTCCTGGAGTTCGCCGGACGCACCGACGACCAGGTGAAGATCCGCGGCTACCGGGTCGAACTCGCCGAGATCGAGGCCGCGTTGGACACCCATCCGGCGGTCGCGCGGAGCGTCGTCGTGACCCGCGAACACCGGCCGGGAGTACGGCAGTTGATCGCCTATGCGGTCTCTGGGGACGCCGACGGCGCGGAGTTGCGGGCCCACGCCGCCGCGCGCCTGCCCGACTACATGGTCCCGGCCGCCGTGCTCGTCCTGGAGCGGCTGCCGCTGCTCTCCAACGGCAAGCTCGACCGGGCCGCCCTGCCCGCCCCCGACTTCACCGCGTCGGGCGGTGGCCGGGCACCGGAGAACGACACCGAGCGCGCCCTGCGCGACCTGTTCGCGGACGCCCTCGGCCTGCCCGCCGAGGCGATCGGCACGGACGACGACTTCTTCGCCTTCGGCGGGGACAGCATCGTCGCCATGCAGCTCGTCGCCCGCGCCCGCTCCGGCGGCCTGCGGGTCACCCCCCGCCAGGTCCTCCAGCACCGCACGGTCGCCGCCCTCGCCGCCGTCGCCGTCCCGCTGGGCGCGGGCGAACGGCAGGCCACGCACGACGACGGCACCGGCACCGTCCCGCTCACCCCGATCATGCGCGCCCTGCTCGACCGCGGCGGCCCGGTCGCCGCCTACCACCAGGCGGCCCTGCTGCGCACCCCGGCGGACCTCACCGAACCCGGCCTGCTGGCCGTGCTCGGGGCGCTCGCCGCACGGCACGACATGCTCCGGGCCCGGCTCGTCCGCACCCCGGAGGCCGCGCTGTCGGTGCCGGCGGCGGCCGACATCGACGTACGGACCTGGCTCGCCAGGGTCGACGTACGCGAAGCCGCCCCGGACGAGACCGCGCTGCGGGACGCCGCCGCCCGCCACGCGCCGACGGCCCTGGCGGGGCTCGACCCGGAGGCCGGGGCGATGGTGCGGGCGGTCTGGTTCGACGCCGGACCGGACCGGCCCGGACGGCTGCTGCTCCTCGTCCACCACCTGGTGGTCGACGGCGTCTCCTGGCGCGTGCTGCTGCCCGACCTGGCCACCGCCTGGGCGGCCGTCCGCGGCGGCCGTACCCCCGAACTGGCGCCGGTGGAGCTGTCGTTCGCCCGCTGGTCACGGCTGCTCGGCGCCCGGTCCTGCGAACCGGCCGCCGAGGACGAGCTGCCCTGGTGGACCTCCGCCCTCGCCGCCGGTGCCGGCCTGCCCCTGGCCCGCCCGCTAGACCCGGCCCGGGACACCGTCGCCACCACCCGCTACCTGTCCCTCTCCCTGCCCGCCGCCGTCACCGGCCCCCTGCTGAGCCGGGTCCCGGCCGCGTTCGGGGCGAGCGTCAACGACGTCCTGCTCACCGCGTTCGCCCTGGCCGTCGGCGACTGGCGGGCCCGGACCCTGGGCGCGGAGCACGCCGGCGGCCCGGTCCTGGTCGACCTGGAGGGCCACGGCCGCGAGGAGGAACTCGCGGGCGACGCCGACCTGTCCCGCACGGTCGGCTGGTTCACCAGCGTCGTCCCGGTACGGCTCGACCCCGGTGCGTCCGGCGCGGACGCCCTGACCTGCGGACCCGCCCTGGATGCGGCCGTGGCCCGGGTCCGCGACCACCTCACCGCTCTGCCGGCGGCCGGCATCGGCCACGGCCTGCTGCGCCGGCTCAACCCCGCGACCGGCCCGCTCCTCGCCGAACTCGCCGAACCGCAGATCGAGTTCAACTACATGGGCCGCTTCGACCGCCCCGCGGCCGCCGACTGGTCCTACGCCGCGGAGGAGGACGCCGCCGACCTCGACGCCGACGCCGGCATGCCGATGTCCCACGCGCTCACCCTCAACGCCCTCACCGAGGACCGCCCCGAGGGACCGGAACTCAGCGCCCACTGGGCGTACGCGGCCGGGCTCCTCACCGAGGACGCGGTCCGGGAGCTGGCCGTGACCTGGTTCCGGGCGCTGGAGGCGCTGGTAGCACGCGCGGACGAACTGAACTGAACTGACCGACCGCCCCACCGAACAGACCGAAAGGCAAGGACCCGCTGACATGAGCAACCCGTTCGAGAACCCCGACGGCGTCTACTCCGTCCTCGTCAACGACGAGGGCCAGTACAGCCTGTGGCCCGACTTCGTGGACGTACCGGCCGGCTGGACGGTCGTGCACGGCCCGGCGGCCCGGCAGGAGTGCCTGGACCACATCGAGGCGCACTGGACGGACATGCGGCCCAAGAGCCTGGTCGACGGCTCCTGACGACACACGAAAGGGGGGTGGTCCGGTCTGGAACCGGACCACCCCCCTTTTTTTCCTCTTACACTCACGACGCCGGCTGTGCCACCTTCGTCGACGTCTTGCCGTCCACCGCCGCCGCCAGCTGCGGCACCAGGCGGTCCAGGACGTAGGGGATGCTCAGCACAGTCGACAGGGACACCGCGTTGCCGTAGTCGCTGGTCTCCTTGATGTAGACCTCACGGCCCTGCTTCACCACGTTCAGATCGCCGTAGACCGGGTCACTGTGCAGCTTGGTGACCGACGTGGTGGTGTCCGGCGCGATCCACACGGCCACGTCCTGGTCGAGCAGGTCGTAGCGCTCCTTGCTGATCTGGGCGCCGAACTGGTCCCCGATCACCTTGTCGAGGTCCTTGGGCAGCGCGAAGCCGAGGTCGGACAGGAGCCGGGAGCGCGGGTCCTGGCTGCCGTAGACGAACACGCCCTGGTACGGGGTCGCCATGACCGCCGTTGCCTTGGCGAACGCGGGGTCGGCCTTCTTGGCCGCCGCGAACTTGGCCTCGACGCCCGAGACCAGCGTCTTGGCCTCGTCCGCCTTGCCGAGCGCCTGCCCGATCTCCTCGGTCTGCTGCTGCCACGGCACGCCGTAGTCGTTGTACTCCTTCGGCTGGGCCACCACCGGCGCGAACTTCGACAGGCTCTCGTACTGCGCCTTGGTCAGCCCCCCGTACACGGCGAGGATCAGATCCGGCCTGAGCGCGGCGATCTTCTCCACCTGCGGGCCGGTGCCGGTGTCCTTGAGGACGGTCGGCGCGGCGGCGCTGCCCAGCTTGTCCTGGGCCCACGGGCCGATCGCGCCCTTGTAGCCGCCCAGCCACTCGGTCGTGCCGACCGGGACCTTGCCGAGGGCCAGGACGGCGTCCTGGTCGGTGAGGCCGACGGTCACGATCCGCTTGGGTTCGGACTTGATGGTCGTACTGCCGAACTTGTGGGCGATCGTCACGGGGAACGCGTCGGCGGACGCGGACGAGCCCTCCTTCGCGGCCGCGGACGAGCCGGAGACGTCGTCGGAGTCGGTGGTGCCGCAGGCGACCGCCGTCGCCGTGAGCAGGAGTACGGAGGCGAGCAGGCCGGTGAGCCTGGACACTCTGGAGGCGCGGGGCATCGGCTGATCCTTCTGTTCTTGGCCGTTCTCGGCTGTTCTCGGCGCTGGGGCCGGCGGGGGGCGGCTTGGATCGGGGGGTGGTTCAGCGGGGGGCGTCGGCGGTGGCGGGTTCGTCGGGGGAGCGATGGTCCGACCAGGCCTGCCACAGGGCGGCGTACCGGCCCCGGGCGGCGAGGAGTTCGCCGTGGGTGCCCTCCTCCACCACCCGGCCGTCGCTCAGCACCACCACCCGGTCGGCCGCGGCGGCCTGGCTGAGGCGGTGCGCCACGACCAGCGCGGTACGGCCCCGCAGCGCCTGCTCGGCGGCCTCGTCGAGCAGCCGGGCACCGGAGCTGCCCGCCTCGGCGGTCGCCTCGTCGAGCACGACGACCGGCGGATCGGCCAGCAGCAGGCGGGCCAGGGCGAGTTGCTGGGCCTGGTCGGCGGTGAGCCGGTGCCCGCCGTCGCCGACGACCGTGTCCAGCGCCTCCGGCAGCGCCTCGGCCCAGCCGAGGGCGCCCACCGTGGCCAGCGCGTCCCGCAGCTCCTCGTCGCCCGCGTCCGGGCGGGCCAGGCGCAGGTCGTCGGCGAGTGGCCCGGCGAAGACGTGCACCTCCTGGGTGACGAGCCCCACCAGGCGGCCGGAGCCGTCCGGTTCGGCGCCGCCGACGTCCACCCGCCCGGCCTCCGGGCGGTGCAGTCCCGCCACCAGCCGCGCCAGGGTCGTCTTGCCCGCGCCCGTGGTGCCGACCAGCGCGACCCGCTCCTTGGGCCGCACCTCCAGGTCGACGCCGTGCAGCACCGGACGGCCGGGCAGGTACGCGTGCGAGACCCCGGTCAGCGTCACGGCCGGATCGCCCGCCACACCGGCCGTACGACCGTCCGTGCGCTCGTCGGCCGCGGGCGCCGGCTCGTCGACGACCCCGACCAGCCGGGCCAGTCCCGCCGTCGCCGACTGGGCGTCGTCAAGGAGCACCAGAGCGGTGTTGACCGGCCCGAAGAGGCTGTGGAAGTAGAGCGCGGCGGCCGTCGCCGTACCGACCGACGCGGAGCCGGACCGGACCAGCAGGAACCCGGTGACCAGCACGGCGGCGAGGCCCACGTACTCGGCGATGTGCAGCCGGCTGTAGAAGCGCAGCACCAGCCGCACCCCGCGCATCGTCAGCTCCACCGCCGCCCGCGAGCGCTCGGTGACCCGGCGGGTGTGGTCGTCCTGCAGCCGGTACGCCCGTACCGTCCGCGCCCCGCCGATGGTGTCCAGCAACTGCTGCTGCTGGGACCCGGTGGCGATCCGCTCCTTCGCGTACAGGGGCACGGCGTTGCGCACGTACCAGCGGGCGGTGTGCGCCTGCACGGGCACCGCGAGCAGCGCGGCCAGCAGGAACCGCCAGTCCAGCAGGGCGAGGGCGGCCAGGGTCAGCACGATCGACAGCGCGGAGCGGGCGAGTTCGGGCAGGGCGGTGCGGACCGCGTCGGCGACTCGGGAGACGTCCCGGGTGACCCGGGCGTTGAGGTCGCCGGAGCCCGCCCGCTCCAGTCGCTCCAGGGGCAGCGACAGGGCGCGTTCCACGAACAGTTCGCGCAGCCGGGCGAGCGCGGTCTCGCCGAGCCGGGACACCAGGGTCATGCCCAGTGCGGTGGTGAGGCCCTGCACCACGGCGACCCCGGCGAGCGCGAGGACGGGCCAGGTGAGCGCGTCGGGGGAGCGGTGCTCGGTGACCACGTCCACGATGTGCCCGAGCAGCGGCTGGGTGAGCAGTCCGACGGCCGTGGCGGCCATCAGGGTGCCGAATCCGGCGGCCGCCAGTTTCCGGTCGGGGCGCAGGAGTTCGCGTACGGCCGCGCGGGTGCGGGCGGGCGTGGCCGTGGGCAGCAGGTCGCGCTCGGCGCCGTCGGGCCCCGCGGTGCTGTCCGGCCCTGCGCTGACGTCCGTCATGCCAGTACCGCCGTCCGGTAGGTCTCATGGGTCCGGGCGAGTTCCGCGTGGGTGCCCTCGGCGCCGACCCGGCCGCCGTCCAGCAGCACCACCCGGTCGGCGACGGAGAGCAGCGCCGGGCTGTTGGTCACCACGACCGTCGTACGGCCCTGCCTGAACTCCCTGAGCCCCTCGGCGATCCGGGCCTCGGTGACCGCGTCCACGGCGGTCGTCGGATCGTGCACGACCAGGACGGGGGGTCCGGCCCGCAGGGCCCGCGCCAGCAGAACCCGCTGCCGCTGCCCGCCGGACAGGGAACGCCCGCCCTCGCCCACCCCGGTGGCCGCGCCGTGCGGCAGCGAGCGGACCACCTCGTCGGCGTCGGCGGCGGCCAGGGCACGTGCCGTCAGTGCGTCGTCGGCCGCGTCCGCGGGGACCACGTTGTCGGCGAGGGAGCCCTCGAACAGCGCGGCGTCGTGCGCGGCGACCAGCACCGCGGCCCGCAGCCGGGCCGGGTCCAGCCGGGTCAGCGGCACGCCGTCCAGCTCGACCGAGCCCGCTTCCGGGTCGGCCTCCCGGCCCAGGCAGCTCAACAGGGCCTCGGCGCAGGCCGGATCCGTCACCGCGATCCCGGTCAGCCGCCCGGCGGGCAGGTCGAGGTCCACACCGTCGAGGCCGCCGAGCCGTACCCCGCGCAGCCGCAACTCCCCGCGCACCGCGTCAGGAACCGGCTCGTCCCCGCCTGTGACGGCGGGCCCCGCGGAGAGCACCTCGGCGATCCGGGCGGCGGAGGCACGGCCCTGCGCCAGTTCGGCGTTGACCCAGGCGAACGTCTCCAACGGTCCAAGGAGGAACAGCGCCAGGCCGACGGCGGAGACCAACTGCCCGAGCGTGAGCGACCCGTCGAGCGCGAGCCGGCCGCCCACCCAGGCGATCAGCGCGATGAACCCGCCGGTGAGGGCCAGCACCAGCCCGGTCTGCCACGACTCGGCCCGCGCCGCGCGCAGGGTGGCCGCGAGGGAGACCTGGCTGGTACGGCGGTAGCGCTCGACCGCGGCCCGCTGCGCGCCGAGCCCCTTCAACACCCTTAGCCCGGCGACCAGATCGGCCGCGACCCCGGCGGCGCCGGCGGCCCGGTCCTGCTCGGCCTCGCTGCGCCGCTCCAGGGGCTTGCTGAGCAGATGCCCGAGCCACAGCAGCACGGGAGTGCCCAGCAGCACGATCAGACCGAGCGGCACGGACGTCAGCAGCAGCGCCACGGCGCTCACCGCGATGCCGGCGACCGCCCAGATCCCGCTCATCAGCGCCATGTTGACCGCCCCGACGCGCTTGGCGTCCTCGGTGGCGACATTGGCCAGCTCACCGGAGAGCCGGTCCGCCTCGGCCCCGCCCCGCGGGTCGAGCACCCGGCCCACGACCGCCAGCCGGAGCTCGTGGGCGGCCTCCTCGGCCCCGCGCTCCCCGGCCCGCGCGCCCAGCCGGAAACTCCACGACAGGCACACGTACAGGACGGCCAGCACGGCCAGCCACAGCACCAGACGCCCGGCATCCCGCCCGGCCACGGCCTGGTCGACGACGACACCGATGAGTACGGGGACCAGGGCCTCCCCGAGCTGGTGCACACAGCCGAGCGCCGCGCCGAGAGCGACTCGCCGCCCCTGTCCTTTGACCGAGCTCGCCAGGACGTCCCGCCCCGACAGTTCCCCTGATCCCACCGGCCACCCTCCGGAAGCGGTCAACTTAGGCAAGGCTACTCTAAGTAAATGTGGTGGCGTCAATCCCCGTATCCCCACCGCGCCTTGCCGTCACCGCCCCCGCGAGCCACCCGCCGGAGTCTCCGCGGACCACCCGCCCCGCCCCGCGTCCGACAGCGGTGACCGCGGCCCGGCAGGGGACTTCGGGGAACTCGCGGCACGCTTACGATGGGGCGCATGGGGTCGGTGACCAGACATGAGCAGGGCGAGCCGGCGCGGGAGACGGCCGCGGCGCCCGCCGACGCGGCGCACGCGTTCGACCCGGTCTCGGCCTCGTGGGTGGGGGGCCTGTCGTCGGCCGGGGCCGACTACGAGCAGACCTGCACCCGGCTGCACGGCGAGCTCCTGCGGATCGCCAGACGCGAACTGGCCAGGCGGCGTTCCCGGTACGGCTTCGACGGCCCCGAGGTCGACGATCTCGCCCACCAGGCCGCCGCGGACGCTCTCCTCGCCATCACCAGGAAGGTCGGCGACTTCCGCGGGGAGAGCCGATTCACCACCTGGGCCTACCGGTTCGTCGTCCTCGAGGTCTCGGCGAAGATCGGCCGCCACTTCTGGCGCACCCGGCGGGTGGAACTCGACGGCGAGGACTGGGACCGGCTGCCCGACCGGCTCGGCGCCGACCCCGCGGACTCGTCCGAGGCGCGCGCCCTGGCCGCCGCCGTGCGCGCGGCGGCGGACCAGGTGCTGACGCGCCATCAGCGCCAGGTCTTCGTGTCGCTGGTCCTCGACGCAGTACCGCTGGACACGCTGGTCCTGGAACTCGGGACCAGCCGGAACGCCGTCTACAAGACGATGTTCGACGCCCGGCGCAGGCTGCGCGACCATCTCGTGGCGCAGGGCTATCTGGACGTGATCCCCGGGAGGCGGTCATGACTGAGGCGGACCGGCTCTCCGCGCGGGCGTCGCTGGAGCGGTTCCTGACCACGGACCCGAGGGACGTGGGCTGTGACGAGGCGCTGCGCGTGCTCCATGTGTACGTGGAGCTCAAGGCCGCGGGAGACGATCCCGAGCTCCACTGGCCGGGCGTCTCGGCGCACCTGCTCTCCTGCGGCCCCTGCGACGAGGACTACCACGGGCTGCTCGCCGCCGTGCTGGAGACCTGAACCCGGCCCCGGCACGCCGGCGAGCGGCCTGCCGTCAGGAGGCGGCGATGCCCTCGCCGCCGACGGCGTCGGGGACGACGACCGAACCCACCCGGGTCAGTGAGCCGTCGCCGTTCACGCGGAACTCGTCGACGCCGCCCTCCTTGCCGGTCTGCACGTACAGGAAGCGGCCGTCCGAGGAGACGTCGGCGTCCACCGTGCCGGCACCGGTCGCGGTGGTGCCGACCGCCGTGAGCGAACCGTCCGCGCCGACCCGCAGGCCGGACAGCGTGCCGCTGCCCGCGTTGGAGGCGTAGACGTGCGCGCCGTCCCGGACGATCCAGCAGGTCGCCGCCTGACCGGTCGCCACCTCCGAGACCTTCGTCAGCCGCAGGTCGGCGCCGATCCGGAAGGTGGCCACCGAGTTGGTGCCCGCCTCGGTCACCACCAGCCGCCCCCGGGCGTCGAAGGTGAACCCGAAGGGGACCGCGCCGGGGGTGGCGGTGACCACGGGCCGGTCCGCGATGCCGGACCGGTGCACCGGGAACACGTCTATGGTGTTGGCGCCGGCCTTCGTGGTCACCACCAGCGCGCGGCCGTCCGGGGTGAAGGCGAGCTGCCCGGGGGTGTGCGTGAACTGGGGCGTGGCGGCCGGGTCCAGGCCGAGGGAGCGGTGCCAGGAGGGCACCTTCACCAGCGAGCCGTGCACGCTCCGGAAGCCCTGTACGGAGCCGCCGCCGAGTGCGTTGAGCACGTACACCAGGTCACCGTGGACGGCCACGCCGACCGGGAAGTCGCCTCCGGACGAGATGATCTGACGACGGATCAGCTCGTCGCCCCGGACCGAGAACACCGTGACCGTGTCGCTGCCGGCGTTCACGGCGTACAGCAGACCCTGCGCCCTGTCGTACGTCAGCGACCCCTGCGAGGCGAGGTGGTCGACCGCCGAGCCGTCGAGGACGCCGCCCAGCCCGCCGGTCCGGTACACGCCGCCGCGGTGCAGCGTGCCGTCCGCGGTACGGCTGTAGGCCACCACGGCGTTGCCCGTCACCCCGTCGGTCTGGACGAACACGGCCCCGGGGGTGGCGCCCGGGTACGCCGAGGCGGATCCGGTGCCCAGCGCGAGAGACGCCCCGGCGGCCATCATCACGGCGACCGCGGCGGCGGCCTTCGACTTCATGCGCATCGTCTTCATGGCCATCGTCATGTTCCTGTGCTCCTGTCGACGCGGCGGCATCGGCCGCCGGCACTGATGCGAGACCTGTTTCGGCCTCACACCAGATCCGCGTCGCCGGCACCGCCGTCCTTTCCGCACCCGGCCCGCACGAAAGATCTCCGTAAGAACTCGGCACCGGGACAGCAGGACGGCGGTTCAGCGCACGTCGACGTAGTCGGTGACCCTGGCGCTTCTCAGGTAGTGGTCACCGGTCTCGCGGCTGACGGCGAGGGCGTAGGTGCCGTCCCGCTCGGCGCTCACCATGCCGACGAGGTGGCCGTGCTTGTCGGAGTCCAGCTCACAGACGTAGTGGTAGGTGCTGGAGCCGCGGGGCTTGAAGTAGAGGGTGGGGGAGCCGCCGTACAGCGGCTTCCAGGTGGAGCCCTTCTTGTACTGGAGGGTGCCGCCGAAACTGATCGGCTGCCCCTTGCGTACCGGGTCGGGGGAGGCGTGGAAGCCGGTGACGCGGGTGGCGTAGCGGTAGAGGTGTACGGGCTTGGTGGTGCTGGTGCCGAGGTCGGGGTTGCCGTTGAAGCGGGCCCGCCAGTAGGCGTCGGTGTCCGGCGCGGTGAGGGTGCGGGCGAACGTCTCCTGGAACAGGGGCTTGTTGTAGCGGATCGGGAGCGGCACGGTGGCGGCGTTCTTCCAGCCGGTCTTGCCGTCCTTGGAGTACTGCAGGGTGACGGTGGGCTTGGCGGGCCACTTCGCGCGCGGGTCTTCGTAGTAGACGTAGCCGGAGACCTGGAGCGACGAGTCGTCGTTGAGGAACGCGCTCATGTCGGTGTGGGTGGTGTACGCGACGTGCAGGCTGAAGGGTTCGGTGGCGATCTGCTGGAAGGGCATGCCGTCGGTGCCTGCGAAGAGGTCGGCGCTCGGGGCGGGGCTGTTCGAGGAGACGCGCAGGGTGTAGTCGCCCCGGCTGTCGGTGGTGGTCCGGCCGGCCAGGACCGTGGAGTCCATCAGGGTGATCGCGGTGTTCGGCAGCGGCTGCCAGCCGGAGGTGGTCTGGATCTCCGCGCGGCCGGTGACGGTTCCGGTGGCGCCCTGCTTCAGGTTCAGGGCGTGCGTGCTCGCTGAGAAGCGGACCGGTGCCTGGACGGTGTGCAGGTCCTGGGGGTACGTCGGCACGCCGATCGCCCCCGGGTGGCTGTCGGAGGCCTTGGGCACGGCGGACAGTGTGTCGAAGGGCATGGTGGGGACGAAGGCGGTGGTGAAGCGGCCGTCGGCGCCGGCGGTCGCGGTCGCGGTCGTCCGGCCGCGTACGGTGTAGACGCCGACGGGCGTGCCCTCGGCGGGAGCCGGGGTGCCGGGGTCGCGGGGATCCCGGGCGACGACCGTGCCGCTGACGGAGACCTCTTGGTGGAGGTAGTCCGGCACGCTCGGGGTGGTGGTGAGATCGGAGATCGTGACGACGGTCCGGTACCGCAGGGGGTGCGGCGACAGCGCACCGGTGACGGTGGCGCCGGAGGCGTCCTGCAGATCGACGGTGACCCGGTAGTCGCCGAGTGCCGCCAGGCGGACCGGCGCCCGCCAGACTCCGGACCGGGCGTCCTCCCCCGTGTACTGGGTGAAGTCCTCGGTCGATCCGGCTTCGGCTGCCCCGTCCGGCGCGTCCAGCGGATAGAAGTGGGCCGTGATGCGGGTGAGCGGGCTGTCGGAGTGTGCCGTCACGAAGACCAGACCCGGCTCGTCCCAGCCGTCGGCGTCGGACAGGACAGGGCCGCCGGTGCTCCCGTCCGCCTGGGCCGGGGCGATCCCCGTGAACAGCGAGGCGGACAGCGCGGTCGCGGTGGCTGCCGCCAGGAAGGTGCTGCGTCTCATGGTGGTCCCCCCAGAGAATCCGGTCCACTGCGACCGGGAGCGCAAGGACCCGAGAGGTTCCCCCCGGCGCTCCCGGGTCGGTCAAGTGATCGAGAACTCTAGCGGCGTGCTGTGACATGCCTGTGCATGGGTGTGCCGCAGCACCATGATTCAGAGGCTTTTCCCCTGGAACCCCGGCCCCGGGACGGGTGGGGACAGGGTTCCGGGAACAGCGCCTACCCTTGACGCATGACCAGGAGCAGCGACCGGAGCCCCGCAGTGGACGTAGTGGACGTATCAGCACCCAAGACCTATGAAGTCCGTACCTACGGGTGCCAGATGAACGTCCACGACTCCGAGCGATTGTCCGGGCTGCTGGAGGAAGCCGGGTACGTGCGCGCTCCCGAGGGGTCCGACGGCGATGCCGACGTCGTCGTCTTCAACACGTGCGCGGTCCGGGAGAACGCCGACAACCGGCTGTACGGCAACCTCGGCCGGCTCGCGCCGAGGAAGGCGGAGCGGCCCGGGATGCAGATCGCGGTCGGCGGCTGCCTGGCGCAGAAGGACCGCGACACCATCGTGCGGAAGGCCCCCTGGGTCGACGTCGTCTTCGGCACGCACAACATCGGCAAGCTGCCGGTCCTGCTGGAGCGCGCCCGCGTCCAGGAAGAGGCCCAGGTCGAGATCGCCGAGTCGCTGGAGGCCTTCCCCTCCACCCTGCCGACCCGGCGCGAGAGCGCCTACGCGGCCTGGGTCTCCATCTCCGTCGGCTGCAACAACACCTGCACCTTCTGCATCGTCCCGGCCCTGCGCGGCAAGGAGAAGGACCGCCGCACCGGCGACATCCTCGCCGAGATCGAGGCCCTGGTCGCCGAGGGCGTCTCCGAGATCACGCTGCTCGGGCAGAACGTCAACGCCTACGGCTCCGACATCGGCGACCGCGAGGCCTTCAGCAAGCTGCTGCGGGCGTGCGGGAGCATCGAGGGCCTGGAGCGGGTGCGGTTCACGTCCCCGCACCCCCGTGACTTCACCGACGACGTGATCGCGGCCATGGCCGAGACCCCGAACGTGATGCCGCAGCTGCACATGCCGATGCAGTCCGGCTCGGACACCGTCCTGAAGGCGATGCGCCGCTCGTACCGGCAGGAGCGCTACCTCGGGATCATCGAGAAGGTGCGGGCCGCGATCCCGCACGCGGCGATCACCACCGACATCATCGTGGGCTTCCCCGGCGAGACCGAGGAGGACTTCGAGCAGACGATGCACGCCGTGCGCGAGGCCCGCTTCACCCAGGCCTTCACCTTCCAGTACTCCAAGCGGCCCGGCACCCCCGCCGCGACCATGGAGAACCAGATCCCCAAGGAGGTCGTCCAGGCGCGCTACGAGCGTCTCGTCGCCCTTCAGGAGGAGATCTCCTGGGACGAGAACAAGAAGCAGGTCGGCCGCACCCTGGAGCTGATGGTCGCCGAGGGCGAGGGCCGCAAGGACGGCGCCACCCACCGTCTCTCCGGCCGCGCCCCCGACAACCGCCTGGTCCACTTCACCAAGCCGGACCAGGACGTCCGCCCCGGCGACGTCGTCACGGTCGAGATCACCTACGCCGCCCCGCACCACCTCCTCGCCGAGGGCCCGGTGCTCGGCGTACGGCGCACCCGCGCCGGCGACGCCTGGGAGAAGCGGAACGCGGCCGAGGCCGCCAAGCCGGCGGGTGTGCTGCTGGGGCTGCCGAAGATCGGGGTGCCGGAGCCGCTGCCGGTGGCGACCGGGGGCTGCGCGGCGCACTGAGCACCCGCCATACTCCTCACGTCGATCAGGAGCCGGGGGTGCGGAGCGTGGCGCGCTGGGTGGTTGTCATGCAGTTCGGGTACGGGAACCAATACCGGGTCGAGGAGGTCACCCGCTTCGAGAGCACCCCGGAGCAGGCCCGCGCCACCCTGTACGAGATCGCCTGCACCCACCGCCCGCGCCCGAGCCTGCGCCAGCAGCACCGTGAGGTGTTCCGGGTGGGGGACGGGGACGCGTACTACGTCCACATCGCCGGGATGATGTCCACCTACCGCGTGCTCTACCGGCTGGCGGAACTGGCGTGGAGCACCGGTGCCGCGCCCGCTTACCCGCAGTAGGCTGCCGATCATGCTTGTCGCAGCCGCCGCCTGTCCCTGCCCGCCCGTCCTCGTTCCCGAGGTCGCCGCAGGAGCCGCGCCGGAGCTGGATACCGCGCGTGCCGCCTGTGCCGACGCGCTCGGGGTGCTCGCCGCCGCCCGGCCCGACCTCCTGGTGGTGGTGGGGCCCGCCGAACAGCCGGGACGGGGTGTGTTCCCCCAGGGCAGCCCGGGCACCTTCCGGGGCTTCGGGGTCGAGGTCGACGTACGGCTGGGCAGTGGCGCGGCCGGTGAGCGGGACGCGGTCGGCGAGCGGGAGCTGCCGCCCTCGCTCGCCGTCGCCGCCTGGCTGCTGGAGCGCACCGGCTGGGCCGACGCCCCCGTCGAGGGGCTCGGCGTCGGCGAGCTCCTGGAGGCCGAGCGGTGCGTCCGGGCCGGCCGGGAGATCGCCGGCCGGGCCGCGCGGGTGGCGATGCTGGTCATGGGCGACGCCAGTGCCTGCCGCACCCTCAAGGCGCCGGGTTATCTCGACGAGCGGGCGGCCCCCTTCGACGCCGAGGCCGCCCGGGCGCTCGGCGCGGCCGACATCGCGGCGATCAAGGCCCTCGACACCGACCTGGCGGCACAGCTCAAGGCCGCCGGGCGCGCCCCCTGGCAGGTCCTCGCCGGCGCGGCCGAGGACGCGGACCTCGCCGGGGCCCTGCTCTACGACGACGCACCGTACGGCGTCTGCTACCTGGTCGCGACCTGGTCCTGAGCGCCGCCCGTACCGCGCCCGGTCCCGGCTGTCCGCGCCCGGTTCCGGCTGCCCGCCGAAACGGCGGACGGCCGGGAGCCGGGTGACTCTCGGCCGTCCGCCGATCCTCTCCGGGACCCGCCCGGCTCAGGAAGCCGACGGCGGCCCCTCCGGCCGGGTCGGGGTGGTGGGGTCGGGCGCCGGACCACCCGTACCGCCCACGGCGTCCGGGTGCACAAACCGGTCCACGGCGCCCTTGGCCCTGCCCGTACCCGTCTGGATCTTGTCGCTGTACTTGCCCTTGGTCTTCTCGTCGACGACCCGCGCGGCCTTGTCGATGCCGTGCTGCAGCTTGTCGACCTTGTCCTCGTGCTGCTGCGCGAGATGAGAGGCCTTGTCCTTGGCCGGGGCGAGCTTGGCCTTCAAATTGTCCAAAAGACCCATGGTTACCTTCCCTATGGCTTCCCTCGCGGGCCGTTATGTGCGGGCGCCCTCGCCGGCCTCGTTGTCGGCGGCCTCCTTGGCGGACTGCTGCTTGGGGATCTCGGTGCTCTCGGCGGCGACCGCGGCGCGTTCCGTCTCCGTGCTCGCGTCCGCGCTCCGGCCGTCGTCCTCGCCCGAGCCCTTCGCCGCCGCCTCGACCGCCTCCTCCGCCGCGTTCTCCGGTCCTGGCCCGTCCGGCTCGGCACCGGCAGGCACCTTGGCGTCCGGCTCTTCCGACGCCTTCGGCTTCTTCCCAAGGAACCATGCAAAAACGCCCATATCCACTCCATACGTTACTCGTGCGAGCGAAATCCCGCGTGACCCCGGTGCGTCCGATTGCGCCGGACCGGTCGCCGCCTCTCGCCGGCGGTGGCGGGAACCTCGCAACGGGCAACGAAGCCGGACACGCTCCGTCACGTAACTCGTTCGAGACCCGCCTCCGAGGTTTGCGAGACTGGTGCGGTGAGCAGCGCACCCCCCGCCCCCCGTGTCATCGCCGTCGTCGGCCCCACCGCGGCCGGAAAGTCCGACCTCGGCGTCTTCCTGGCCCAACGGCTCGGCGGGGAGGTCGTCAACGCCGACTCCATGCAGCTGTACCAGGGGATGGACATCGGCACCGCCAAACTGACGCCCGAGGAGCGCGCCGGTGTCCCGCACCACCTGCTCGACATCTGGGACGTGACCGTCACCGCCTCCGTCGCCGAGTACCAGCGGCTCGCCCGCGCCCGCATCGACGCCCTGCTCGCCGAGGGCCGCTGGCCGGTCCTGGTCGGCGGCAGCGGGCTGTACGTCCGCGGCGCCGTCGACAACCTGGAGTTCCCCGGCACCGACCCCGAGGTCAGGGCCCGCCTGGAGGACGAGCTCGCGCTGCGCGGCTCCGGTGCCCTGCACGCCCGGCTGTCCGCCGCCGACCCCGAGGCGGGCCGCGCGATCCTGCCCAGCAACGGCCGCCGTATCGTCCGCGCGCTGGAGGTGATCGAGATCACCGGGCGCCCTTTCACCGCCAACCTGCCCGGCCACGACTCGGTCTACGACACCGTCCAGATCGGCGTCGACGTGGCCCGCCCCGAGCTCGACGAGCGCATCGCGCTGCGCGTCGACCGGATGTGGGAGGCCGGGCTCGTGGACGAGGTGCGCACACTGGAGGCGCACGGGCTGCGCGAGGGACGCACGGCGTCGCGCGCGCTCGGCTACCAGCAGATGCTGGCGGCGCTCGCCGGTGAGTGCACGGAAGCGGAAGCGCGCGCCGAGACCGTTCGTGCCACCAAGCGCTTCGCGCGCCGCCAGGATTCATGGTTCAGGCGCGATCCCCGGGTGCACTGGTTGAGTGGGGCCGCAGCGGACCGCGAGGAACTTCCGCGGCTGGCCCTGGCGTTGGTCGAACGACCGGTCACAGCCTGATCACGTCATTGCATCGGGATGCGCCACCGGTCATCGAGGCCTCCGGCGCCGTGCCATCATCGAGCTCCGTTCGCAAGTGGAGTCCTAGGTTGGGAGGGCGCGTGGCGATGGAGGCCGGCCCTCGCGACACCGCACGAGACACCGAGCACGTCGCAGTCGGGGCCAGTGAGGCAGTGGAGGCCGAGGACCGGCTGAGCTCCGACGGCCCGGACGACACGGTGGGCGGCGGCGTCACCGCCGACGGCCCCGAGCCGGAGGAGATGTTCGCGAGCGGCCCCGAGGTCGAGGTGGAGCTCCGCCCGCAGCGCCGCCTGCGCCTGTGGCAGCTGGCCCCCATCGTGGGCCTGGCCGCGGTCGGCTCCCTGATGTTCGCCTTCCCGCTGGCCTTCGACTTCGGCGACAGCGGCGCGGTGATCGCGATGCTGGGTCTGCTGATCTGCTCCTGCGCGGCGGGCTGGGGAATGATGGCGGCGAGGAAGGTCGGCTACACCTGGCCCGGCCTCCCGGCGAGGGGCGCGGGCCGCAGGCCCGACTGGCGCGTGGTGATCGGTTACGTGGTCCTGGTGGCGATCGTGGCCGTCCTGGCGGTGTGGCGAGTAGCGCGCCTGCGCTGAAGCAGGGCTGTGCTGAAAACGCCCCTCACTGGAGCGCCCCGTCAGGGGCGCGGGGAACTGCGCGCTCAACCCCCACCGGCCCGCAGCCGAAGAACCACGCACCCCTCCCTTACCCTCGAAGAATGAGCATCCCCTTCCTCAAGGGCCACGGCACCGAGAACGACTTCGTGATCGTCCCGGACCCCGACAACGCCCTGGACCTCACCCCGGCCGCCGTAGCCGCCCTCTGCGACCGCCGCGCCGGGATCGGCGCCGACGGCGTGCTGCACGTCGTGCGGTCCGCCGCGCACCCGGAGGCCGAGGGGATGGCCGCCGACGCCGAGTGGTTCATGGACTACCGCAACGGCGACGGCTCGATCGCCGAGATGTGCGGCAACGGCGTCCGCGTCTTCGCCCGCTACCTCCAGCACGCCGGCCACGCCACGGAGGGTGACCTCGCCATCGCCACCCGCGGCGGCGTGAAGACCGTGCACATCGCGAAGGACGGTGACATCACCGTCGGCATGGGCAGCGCCCGCCTCCCCGAGGGCGACGTGACCGTGAGCGTCGGCGACCGCACCTGGCCCGCGCGGAACGTGAACATGGGCAACCCGCACGCCGTCGCCTTCGTCGAGGACCTCGCCGACGCCGGTGACCTCTACAGCCCGCCCCCCTTCAGCCCGCCGTCGGCCTACCCCGAAGGGGTCAACGTCGAGTTCGTCGTCGACCGCGGCCCCCGCCACGTCGCGATGCGCGTGCACGAGCGCGGCTCCGGCGAGACCCGCTCCTGCGGCACCGGCGCCTGCGCGGTCGCCGTGGCCACCGCCCGCCGCGACGGCGCCGACCCCACCGTCACCGGCGCCCCGGCGACGTACACCGTGGACGTGCCCGGCGGACGGCTCGTCATCACCGAGCGGCCCGACGGCGAGATCGAGATGACCGGCCCCGCAGTGATTGTCGCCACGGGCGAGATCAGCACGGAGTGGCTGGAAAACGCCGTCCGTTGAGCTGACTGCACGTCGTAAACCGTGGTCCGGGCGGTGGTCCAACACCCGGATCCACGGCCCGCGTTGCCGAGGTGGCGAAAAACGTCGGCCACCCCCCGAACAGGTGGCGCAAAATCGTAAACCTCGAAATCGTCGCTCGATTGGGTGATCCGTTTCACGCTCGGCGGGAGCCGGTCAATCGGGCGCGATGGGCTCGGTAGCATCAAGCACCGGCACGGACGGGGGAACGTCGCCAATCCCTGAGCCGCGTATGCCCTGGGGCCCCGTCCGCCGGTCCACGAGCCGGAGGTGTGCCCATGAGTGCGGAGGCCACGAACCCTGCGACGCCCGGTCCTGCAGCGCCCGCAGCGGCGGTCCGCAGGAAGGCCCGCCCCCGGATCGACCTGCGTCGGCTCGGCCGGGCCGCGCTGCTCGGCAACGCCGCCCGCGGCAAACTCCCCGATGCCATCGGCCATGTAGCCGAGGCGCATCGCGCCCACTATCCCGACGCCGACCTCGAACCCCTGCGCCACGCCTGGGTCCTGGCCGAGTCCTCGCACCGCGGCCAGATGCGCAAGAGCGGCGAGCCGTACATCACCCACCCCCTCGCGGTCACCCTGATCCTCGCCGAACTCGGCGCCGAGACGACGACCCTGACGGCGTCTCTGCTCCACGACACCGTCGAGGACACCGATGTGACGCTCGACCAGGTGCGGGAACAGTTCGGCGAGGAGGTCCGTTATCTGGTCGACGGGGTGACGAAACTCGAGAAGGTCGACTACGGGGCCGCCGCCGAACCCGAGACGTTCCGCAAGATGCTCGTCGCCACCGGCAGCGACGTCCGGGTGATGTCGATCAAGCTCGCCGACCGTCTGCACAACATGCGCACCCTCGGCGTGATGCGCCCCGAGAAGCAGGCCCGCATCGCAAAGGTCACCCGTGACGTGCTCATCCCGCTCGCCGAGCGGCTCGGCGTACAGGCGCTGAAGACCGAGCTGGAGGACCTGGTCTTCGCCATCCTGCACCCCGAGGAGTACGAGCACACCAGGGAGCTGATCGCCGAGAACGCGGCCCGCGCCGACGACCCGCTCGCCGGGATCGCCGACGAGGTGCGCGGAGTGCTGCGTGAGGCCGACATCCCCGCCGAAGTCCTCATCCGGCCCCGGCACTTCGTCTCCGTCCACCGCGTCAGCCGCAAACGCGGCGAACTGCGCGGCGCCGACTTCGGCCGGCTGCTGGTGCTGGTCAACGAGGACGCGGACTGTTACGCCGTCCTCGGCGAACTGCACACCTGTATGACCCCGGTGGTCTCGGAGTTCAAGGACTTCATCGCGGTACCGAAGTTCAACCTGTACCAGTCGCTCCACACGGCGGTCGCCCGCGCCGACGGACAGGTCGCCGAAGTCCTCATCCGCACCCACCAGATGCACAAGGTCGCCGAGGCCGGCGTGGTCGCCCTCGGCAACCCCTACGCCCCGGCCGCCGACGCCCCGGCCGCCGGGACCCCCGCCGGCGAGGCCCTGGCCGCCGGTCCCTCGGCCACCGGCGCTCCGGCCACCGGTACGCCCGGCTCCGACGCCCCGGAGGACGGCGAGCGCGCCGACCCCACCCGCCCCGGCTGGCTCTCCCGCCTCCTCGACTGGCAGAAGGCCGCTCCGGACACCGACACCTTCTGGTCCACCCTGCGCGAGGACCTCGCCCAGGACCGCGAGATCACCGTCTTCCGCCCCGACGGCGGCGCCCTCGGCCTCCCCGAGGGCGCCACCTGCGTCGACGCCGCCTACGCCCAGTACGGCGAGGACGCCCACGCCTGCATCGGCGCCCGCGTCAACGGCCGCCTCGCGACCCTCAGCACGGTCCTCAGGGACGGCGACACCGTCCAGCTCCTGATGGGCCAGGACCCGGCCTCCGAACCCTCCCGGGAATGGCTGGAGCACGCCCACACCCCGGCGGCCCGGATCGCCATCCAGCGCTGGCTCGCCACCCACCCGGACCGTGCCGAAGAGCCGCCGGCCCCTGTCCCCAGCCGTCCCGTACTCGACCTCCCGGCCTCCGGCAGCGCCCCCGGCAGTGCCCCCCGGACCGCCAGCGCCGTGGTCGCCGACCGCCCCGGCGCGACCGTACGGCTCGCCGGCTGCTGCACCCCCGTACCACCCGACGAGGTCACCGGCTTCGCCGTGCGCGGGGGAGCGGTCACCGTGCATCGCGTGGAGTGCGCCTCGGTGGTGCACATGAAGAGCTCCGGGCGCCCCGAGGTGGCCGTGAGCTGGGGCGACAGCACGGCCTGCCGGGTCACCCTGGTCGCCGAATCGTTCGGTCGCCCCCATCTGCTGGCCGACCTCACCGAGGCCATGGCCCAGGAGGGCGCCGAGATCGTCTCGGCGACCGTGGAACCCCCCAGCCAGCAGCGCGTCCGCCACACGTACACCGTGGAGCTCCCCGACGCGGCCCACCTGCCCGCCCTGATGCGCGCGATGCGCAACGTGCCAGGCGTGTACGACGTCGGCCGAGCGCAACACCAGTGACCTACTCGTTCGAGTGGATCGATCGCGCGTCGCTGTCGTGAGGGTGGGGTGCGCTGGTAGCGGTGGTTCATGCCGCTCACCCTCCGCACCCGCCCGCTGACGGGAAGCACCCGCCCACTGACGGGACCCACCCGCCCGTTGCCGGAAGGCACCCATCGGTTGCCGGAAGGCACCCGTCCGTCCCGGCGTGTCACCGGTCCGCTCCGGCACCGGCGGGCCACCGCTCTCCTCGCCTGCGCCGTCTCCGTCGCCCTTCTCGGCGCGAGCGCCCCGCCGGTCCCGCTGGGCCTCGGCGACCGGCTCTTCCCGTACCTCGGCAACCCGGGCTACGACGTGGCGTCGTACGACCTCTCCTTCACCTATCCCGGCAGCAACGACAAGCCGCTCCAGGCCCTCACCACCATCGAGGCCCTGACCACCACCGACCTGGACCGGCTCAACCTGGACTTCGCGCACGGCAAGGTCGAGTCCGTCGAGGTCGACGGGCGGCCCGCGGCCTTCGACAGCGCCGGCGAGGACCTGGTCGTCACGCCCGACAGGCCGCTGCGGCAGGGCGACTGGACGCGCATCACGGTGAAGCACACCAGCGACCCGGTGTCCGCCAAGGGCCAGGACGGCGGCTGGGTGCGCACCACCGACGGGCTCGCCATGGCCAACCAGGCCGACGCCGCCCACCTGGTCTTCCCGTGCAACGACCACCCGTCCGACAAGGCGATGTTCACCTTCCACGTCACCGCCCCGAACGGCTACACCGTCGTCGCCAACGGGCTGCCCACGGAGCCGGCCCGGACCGGCCGCACGACCACCTGGACCTACCGCACCCGGCACCCCATGGCCACCGAGCTGGCCCAGGTCTCCATCGGCCGCTCCGCCGTACTGCACCGCGCGGGACCGCACGGACTGCCCGTCCGGGACGTCGTCCCGAGCGCCGACGTCAAGAAGCTCGAACCCTGGCTGGCCAGGACCCCGGACCAGATCGCCTGGCTGGAGAGCAAGGTCGGCACGTACCCGTTCGAGACGTACGGCGTGCTCATGGCACAGGCCTCCACCGGCTTCGAGCTGGAGACCCAGACGCTCTCCCTCTTCGAGAAGAACCTGTTCACCGAGCCCGCGTACCCCAAGTGGTACATCGAGTCGATCATGGTGCACGAGCTGTCCCACCAGTGGTTCGGCGACAGCGTCAGCCCGCACGTGTGGTCCGACGTCTGGCTGAACGAGGGCCACGCCACCTGGTACGAGGAGCTCTACGCGGAGGAGAAGGGCCACCAGCCCATGATCAACCGCATGAAGGCCGCCTACGGCGCCTCCGACCGCTGGCGCGCCGCCGGCGGACCTCCCGCCCTGCCCAAGCCCCCCGAGCCCGGCCAGAAGATCAGCATCTTCCGCCCGAACATCTACGACGGCGCCGCCCTCGCCCTCTACGCCCTGCGCCAGGAGATCGGCACGCCCGCCTTCGAGCGCCTGGAGCGGATCTGGGTCCGGCAGCACAAGGACGGCACGGCGACCACGGCCGACTTCGTCCACCTGGCCTCCGCGATCGCGAACCGCGACCTCACCGGTTTCTTCGACGCCTGGCTCTACGGCGAGAAGACCCCGCCGATGCCCGGCCACCCGGACTGGAAGCAGGTACCGGCCCCGAAGAAGCAGACCGGGAAGTAACGGCGGGGCGGCCCCCGGAATAACACGGTGCCGGGACGGGGCGTACCGTGCGACCATCGTGGGGCCGACACAGGTTGGCACAGGTCGGCACAGGTCGGCACAGTACGGGTCGGGGGGAATCTCCCGGGGTACTCGTACGTTGAGAGACTTGAACGCCGGCATCGGTATCCCCATCGACGTAAGGACCCAATGACCTCCTCTTCTTCCCCTTCCCAGGACACCAGGCGCCTCGCGCAGGACTACCCCGACGGTCTTCGGGCCGATGCCCTGATGGAAGAGGACGTCGCCTGGAGCCACGAGATCGACGGAGAGCGGGACGGCGACCAGTTCGACCGTTCCGAGCGCGCGGCCCTGCGCCGCGTGGCGGGCCTCTCCACCGAGCTCGAGGACGTCACCGAGGTCGAGTACCGACAGCTCCGCCTGGAGCGGGTCGTGCTGGTCGGGGTGTGGACCTCGGGCACCGTGCAGGACGCGGACAACTCCCTCGCGGAGCTGGCCGCCCTCGCCGAGACGGCGGGCGCGCTCGTGCTCGACGGCGTCATCCAGCGCCGCGACAAGCCCGACGCGGCCACCTACATCGGCTCCGGCAAGGCCCAGGAGTTGCGTGACGTCGTCATCGAGACCGGCGCCGACACCGTCATCTGCGACGGTGAGCTCAGCCCGGGCCAGCTGATCCAGCTGGAGGACGTCGTCAAGGTCAAGGTCATCGACCGGACCGCCCTGATCCTGGACATCTTCGCCCAGCACGCCAAGTCCCGAGAGGGCAAGGCGCAGGTCTCGCTCGCGCAGATGCAGTACATGCTGCCGAGGCTGCGTGGCTGGGGTCAGTCGCTGTCCCGTCAGATGGGCGGGGGCAAGGGCGGCGGCCTGGCCACGCGTGGTCCCGGTGAGACCAAGATCGAGACGGACCGGCGGCGGATCCGCGAGAAGATGGCGAAGATGCGCCGGGAGATCGCGGAGATGAAGACCGGCCGCGAGATCAAGCGTCAGGAGCGGCGCCGCAACAAGGTGCCGTCCGTCGCCATCGCGGGCTACACCAACGCGGGCAAGTCCTCTCTGCTCAACCGCCTCACAGGCGCCGGCGTCCTGGTCGAGAACGCGCTGTTCGCGACCCTGGATCCGACGGTCCGCCGCGCGGAGACCCCGAGCGGCCGCCTGTACACGCTGACCGACACCGTCGGCTTCGTCCGCCACCTGCCCCACCACCTGGTCGAGGCGTTCCGCTCCACCATGGAGGAGGTCGGCGGCGCCGACCTGATCCTCCACGTGGTCGACGGCTCGCACCCGGTCCCGGAGGAGCAGCTGGCCGCCGTACGCGAGGTGATCAGGGACGTCGGCGCCACCGGAGTACCCGAGATCGTGGTGATCAACAAGGCGGACGCGGCCGACCCGCTGGTCCTCCAGCGACTGCTCCGCAACGAGAAGCGCTCCCTCGCGGTCTCGGCCCGCACCGGCCTGGGCATCGAGGAACTGCTCGCCCTGATCGACAACGAGCTGCCCCGCCCGTCGGTCGAGATCGAGGCCCTGGTCCCGTACACCCACGGCAAGCTCGTGGCCCGCGCCCACAACGAGGGCGAGGTCCTCTCGGAGGAACACACCGCCGAGGGCACCCTCCTCAAGGTCCGCGTCCACGAGGAACTGGCGGCGGAACTGACGCCGTACGTTCCGACGCCGGCTGCGTAATAGTTCGTAAGTCAAGGCCCCGCTTCCCTTTTCAGGGAGCGGGGCCTTCCTTTACCAGGGGCGCGGGGAACTGCGCGAGCAACCCACGACGGCCCTCAGTCGCCCAAACACAGTCATTGCCACGGCGACAAGGCGTGGTGAACCGTCCTCACTGGTCGGCGAACTCCTTGCTGACCGCCTCGTACACACCCTTGGCCACATCACCGAACCGAGGCCCCGCCAACCACCCCGAACTCACGGGCCCGATCGATGTGTTGGACACCAACGCCGGCTTGCCGTCGGCACCCGTCTCCACCCAGCCGCCACCCGACGCCCCACCGGTCATCGTGCACCCGATCCGGTACATCGTCGGCGCCGACGCGTCGACCGACAGCCGCCCCGGCTTGTCCGCGCACTGGTACAGCAGCGACCCGTCGTACGGCTTCGCCGCCGGGTACCCGGTGGCCGTGATGCTCGACACCTTCGGCACGGCCGGCCCGTCGAAGTTCACCGGCAGCGCCGAACCGACCGTCTCCTCAAGGGACTTGCCGTCATTGCCCTGCTCGGGCGTCACATGGATCACGGCGTAGTCGTACGACGCACCGTCGCCCCCCGTCTCACCGCCCTGGTCGATCCACTGCTGCGAGGTCTGCGCCCCGTCACCCCACCAGACCCCGTACGGCGCGATCTGCGAACGGGTCGCCGCCGCCAGCGCCGAACCGGTCAGTCCCTTGTCGTTGTACGACGGCACGAACGCGATGTTGCGGTACCAGCCGCCGTTCTTGCCCGCGTGCACACAGTGCCCCGCCGTCCACACCAGGTTGGACTTGCCCGGGTGCGCGGGGTCCTCGACGACCGTCGCCGAGCAGACCATCGTGCCCTCGGGGGAGTCGAAGAAGACCTTCCCGGCCGTGGCCGCACTCGCGTGGTACGCCGGCCGCACCGCCTTCGCCTGAACGGGCTCCGGCGTCGGGTCGGTCACACCCTGGTCACCGGAGATGTCGTTGGCGTCGACGCCCTTGTCCTTGTCGGGGTCGTTGGCGTCCCGCATCCGGTTCGGGTCCCACAGACCCTTGATGATGGGGTTGATGAAGTCGTTGGCCTCGCGCAGCCAGTCGTCCTTGTCCCAGTTCTGCCAGGCGCCGTTCTTCCACTTGTCGATGTCGATCCCGTGCTCTTTGAGCTTGTTCTTGATGTCGTCCGGGATCTTGATCTTGCCGTCACCGGTGTCGGCCGTGGCGGACGCGGACGCCGGGCCGCCCGCGTTGTCGTCGCCGGAGCCGTCGCAGGCGGTGGCGGTCAGCGCCAGCGCCGAGGCGAGGGCGACGGCCGCCAGCGCACGAGGCGCGCCCTTTCCACCTCGCAGGGCGAACGACGGCCGGATGGATCGCATGGTGGTGACTCCCCCTGTTGGTAAGGAACTTCAGCGCCACACACTATGCGCTCGCTGTGCGCCGCTTCCGATGGAAGGGCAACGGTTTCGCTACGGCCTCACCAGCGAGGAAACCGGAGTTCGTGCGTGGGATCGACGCGTCGCATGTAACCGGTGTCGTCGCGAGTGCGCATTCCCGACTGCAGGTACGGCCGGTGCATCCGGTGCAGCCGGTCGAGCGCCCCGTGATCGAGTTCGACGCCGAGCCCGGGACAGGTGGGGACCAGGACCGCCCGTCCGCCAACTCCGGCACTCCGGGCCGGATCACGTCGTCGGTGCTGTTCCACGGGTAGTGGCCGTCGCAGGAGCGGTCCAGGTTCGGGATCACCGCCGCGACCACCGTGGCCGGCCGTTCATTTCCATGAACCTGCATCGCATATCCAAATGTTCAGTAGAAGCAGTGAACCGCTCGACTCGCATGTCAAGACATGACCGAGGGGAGCTCGGTCGTGGGGCGGATCCATGTCCGGCAGGTCGAACGGCGAGTAGGCCGGGAGAGCAAGCTCGTGGCAATGATCTTGAGGCGACCCGTAACCCGCTGGACGGTCCGGGGTTGGTAGCGGTGGGGGGCCCGCTGCCTGCGCCCGGTGCCCGCCGATCAAGTCGCCTCTGGACAGCGGGGAGGACAGCGAGCCGTGGCCGTGACGGAGTCGGTGACCGGGGGGACGTTCGGGGGAGCGCGCGCGGCGCACGAGGGGATCCTGAGGCGTCAGTCGGCGCGCGAGTCGCGGGCACGTACCTACGCGCGCGCCCTGCCCATCGTGCCGGTGCGGGCCCGCGGCCTGACCATCGAGGGCGCCGACGGACGCCGTTACCTGGACTGCCTCTCCGGCGCCGGTACCCTCGCCCTCGGCCACAACCACCCCGTCGTGCTGGAAGCGATCCGCAAGGTCCTCGATTCCGGCGCCCCGCTCTCCGTCCTCGACCTGGCGACCCCCGTCAAGGACGCCTTCATCACCGAACTGTTCCGCACCCTGCCGCCCGGCCTCGCCGACCGCGCCCGCGTCCAGTTCTGCGGGCCCGCCGGCACGGACGCCGTCGAGGCCGCCTTCAAGCTCGTCCGGGCCGCGACCGGCCGCACCGGCATCCTCGCCTTCACCGGCGCCTACCACGGGATGACCACCGGAGCCCTGGCCGCCTCCGGCGGGGCCGGAGACGTCCGCGTCGCCCGGCTGCCCTACCCCCAGGACTACCGCTGCCCGTTCGGCGTCGGCGGCCCCCGCGGCGCCGAACTCGCCGCCCGCTGGACCGAGACCGTCCTCGACGACCCCAAGTCCGGCGTCCCCCTCCCCGCCGGCATGATCCTCGAACCCGTCCAGGGCGAGGGCGGGGTGATCCCCGCGCCGGACGACTGGCTTCGCCGGATGCGCCGGCTCACGGCCGACCGGTCCATCCCGCTGATCGCCGACGAGATCCAGACCGGGGTGGGCAGGACCGGCGCCTTCTGGGCCGTCGAGCACAGCGGCGTCGTCCCGGACGTCATGGTCCTGTCCAAGGCCATCGGCGGCAGCCTCCCCCTTGCCGTCGTCGTCTACCGCGACGACCTCGACGTCTGGGAACCCGGCGCCCACGCCGGCACCTTCCGCGGCAACCAGCTCGCCATGGCCGCCGGTACCGCCACCCTCGCCCACGTCCGCGAGAACGCCCTCGCCGAACGAGCGGGCCTCCTCGGCTCCCGGATGCTGACCCAACTGCGCCGGCTCCAGGACGACTTCGCGTGCGTGGGGGATGTGCGAGGGCGGGGGCTGATGATCGGCGTGGAGCTGGTGGACCCGGAGGGGGAGGGGCTCACGGGGTTGACGGAGGGGCGCGCGAAGGAGGCGAAGGGCGCGGAGGACGCGAAGGGGGCCGCGGGGGACGCGGAGGCTCGGGGAGCCGGTGATGCGGTGAGGGCGCGAGGCGGCGCGGTGAGCGAGTGGGACGGTGAAGCCCGGCCCAGGCCCCGCCCCGCCGCTCCCGAACTGGCCTCGGCCGTGCAGCGCGCCTGCCTGGAACGGGGCCTGATCGTCGAACTCGGCGGCCGCCACGCAGGTGTCGTACGGCTGCTGCCGCCGCTGAACATCACCGACGAACAGGCGGCCGCCGTACTGGACCGCCTCGCCGACGCCGTGGCGGCCGTGGCCCGAGATCCGGCCGCCCATGGCGCCCGGCCCCGACGCTCCGAGGGCCGCAAGGAGCCGGCCGACTGACCGGCGCACCGGGAACGCCGCGACCGGTCGGCGCCCCCGACACGAACCGGCCGACCGAACCGCCGGGAGGGAACTCGCTTCCCGGATCGTCCGGACCACGTGGTCCACCCACGCCACCCAGGCCGCCCGGACAGGACCTGCCCGCCGAATCGCCGACAGCAGCCCGGCCGACCGGTGCAGCCCGGACGAACCAGCCGGCCGACGATCCCGGAGCGGATCGACCGCCCCACCCACCGAAGCCCACATCATCCACACCTCTCTCATCAGGACACTCAGCACTCGACCCACCGCTCGACTCACCACCCGACCAGCCCGGTTCGCCGGCACGACGCCGAGCACCGCACCGCCCGAGTCCCCGAGTCCCCGAGCCCCCGAGGAACCCTCCTTGAACGCCACCCCCACCCCCGACGACAACGGAGACCAGGGCCCACCGGGGCGCCCCGTTCCGCTCGCCGAGTCGGTCCCCCAGCAGCGAGGCCGTACCGCCCAGCCCGAGCGACCGCGCGAGGACACCGGAGACCTCCTCGAACACCCCGACCCACACATCGCCGCCCAGGCTGCCGCCGTGGAGAACCTGCTCCGCTGCTGGGTCCGCGAGACGAACCTGCCCGCGCCCGCCACCGGCACCCTCCGCATCCTGCTGCCCGCCAGCGGTACCGTGTTGATCACCCCGATCCGCCACTGGTCCCCGACCGGCTGGCACCGCTTCGACCCACCCCGCCTGGCCGGCGCCCCCGACACCGCCCCGCCCGTCGACGCGGTCACCCTCGCCGCCCTGCTCACCCGCGAGACGACCGCGAGACCGGCGGGGACGGCCGACCGAGCCGATGGCAGTTCCGGCCAAGCCGGGGGCAGCGTCGGCCACGCCGACGGCACAGCCGCCCACGCCGGGGGCACGGTCGGCCACGCGGCCGACGGCGCCCCGAGCGCATGGGCCACCCCAGACGGCGACGACCTCGTGGCCAGGGTCGCCGACTCCCTGCGCCGCACGGTCACCTTCATCGCGGACCGGCGCGCCCACCCCGCCGACGGCCCTGACCGCTTCCTCACCGCCGAGCAGGCACTCCTCCTCGGGCACCCGCTGCACCCGACCCCGAAGAGCCGGGAGGGCCTGACCGAGTCCGAAGCCCGGCTCTACTCACCGGAGTTGCGCGGCTCCTTCCCCCTGCACTGGATGGCGGTCGCCTCCTCCCTTCTCATCACCGACTCGGCCTGGACCGAGCGAGGCCGTCCCGTCCCCGCGCCGCACCTCATGGAACGCCTGTCCGGCACGGTCCTGCCCCTGCCCCACGGCTACGCCGCCGCCCTGCCCCTGCACCCCTGGCAGGCCCGCGAGATCGGCCACCGCGAGGAGACCGCCGCGCTCCTCGACGCCGGACTCCTCCGCGACCTGGGCCCGCTCGGCGCCCCCTGGCATCCCACCTCCTCCGTACGAACCGTCCACCGCACCGGCGCCCCCGCCATGCTCAAGCTGTCGCTCGGCCTGCGCATCACCAACTCCCGGCGGGAGAACCTCCGCAAGGAACTCCACCGCGGCGTCGAGGTGCACCGCCTGCTGCGCACCGGTCTCGCCAAGCAGTGGCAGGCCGCCCACCCCGGCTTCGACATCGTGCGCGACCCCGCCTGGCTGGCCGTCGACGGCCTGGACGGCCGGCCCGTACCCGGACTCGACGTGGTGATCCGGCACAACCCGTTCACCCCGACCGACGATGTGTCCTGCGTCGCAGGGCTGGTCACGCCCCTGCCCCTCGACATCCCGGAGACGAAGGGCAGGCCCCGGCCGAACCGCTCCCGGCTGGCCCGGGTGGTCTCCAGGCTCGCCGAACGCACCGGCCGACCCGTCGGTGCCGTCAGCGCCGAGTGGTTCCTGCGCTATCTGGAGCAGGTCGTCCGCCCGGTGCTCTGGCTGGACAGCGAGGCCGGCATCGCCCTGGAGGCGCACCAGCAGAACACCCTGCTCCTGCTGGACGCCGATGGCTGGCCCGCCGGTGGCCGCTACCGCGACAACCAGGGCTACTACTTCCGCGAGTCCCGACGGGATGACCTCGACGCCCGGCTGCCCGGCATCGGCGAGCACAGCGACACCTTCGTCTCCGACGAGGTCACCGACGAACGCTTCGCCTACTACCTCGGCATCAACAACGTGCTCGGCCTGATCGGTGCGTTCGGCTCCCAGCGGCTCGCCGACGAGCGCCTGCTGCTCGCGGCCTTCCGCCGGTTCCTCACCGACGCCGCCGCCGGACCAGCCCCGCTGCGCACCTCCCTGCCCGCCCGCCTGCTCGAGTCACCCGTCCTGCCCTGCAAGGCCAACCTGCTGACCCGGCTGCACGGCCTCGACGAGCTCGTAGGCCCGGTCGACACCCAGTCCGTCTACGTCACCATCACCAACCCCCTCCACTCCGCACCCTCCTGACCCCACACCGACACGGTCACCGACACCGTCACCGACTCCCGATCACCACCCTTCTGCCACCGCCCTTCATGCATCGCCTTCATGCATCGCCTTCATGCATCGCCTTCATTCACCGACCGAGGAACATGACCCACCTCGTCTCCTGAGAGGAGCGCACCATGCCTCCCACCGACGCGAGCGCCGACACAGGCCCCGTCCCGGTCCACCCAGGCCGTTCCGGACCCGCCGAGGACATCAGGGACTGCGAGGACACCCTGGACCTCCGCCTGCCCGACGAATTCCTCGCCCTCGTCGCCGGGAAGACGCCCGACGCCGGCGAACGAGCCCCCGGGCCCACCCACGACCGACTCGGCCCAGTCGATTCGCCCGGCGTCCTCGACTCGCCCCGCCCGCTCGGACTCCCGGGCCCGCCCGGCGCGCTCGACCTGCTCGACCAGATCGGCACCTGGGGCCCCGCCCAGACCCCCGTCGGCGCCTTCCACCTGCTGCCGGTCCACGTCGAGCGCGACCTGCCGATCATCAGCGGCTGGATGAACGACCCCGCCGTGGCCGCGTTCTGGCAGTTGGCCGGCTCAGGGGCGCAGACGGAGGAGCATCTGCGCGCCCAGCTCGCGGGAGACGGACGCAGCGTGCCGTGTCTGGGCATTCTCGACGGCGTCCCGATGAGTTATTGGGAGATCTATCGAGCCGACCTGGACCCGCTCGCGCGCCACTATCCGGCCCGCCCGCACGACACCGGTGTCCACCTCCTCGTCGGCGATGTCGCCGACCGGGGACGGGGTCTGGGGTCCGCCCTGCTCAGGGCCGTGGCCGATCTCGTACTCGATCACCGCCCCGCCTGTGCGCGTGTCGTCGCGGAACCCGATCTTCATAACACCCCCTCCGTGGCCGCCTTCCTCAACGCGGGCTTCCGCTACGCCGCCGAGGTCGATCTGCCGGGCAAACGGGCCGCCCTCATGATCCGGGACCGGTCCCTACGTCATCTGATGTAGCGCTGAGTGATTGCGTGTACACATGTAGTACGAAGCGGCGACCGATCGAGTTCCCGGCCGTCCGAAAGAAATCCGGGAGGCCCGGCCTTCGGCCCGGCCTTCCCCCTTGGCCTGCCTGTCCAGGAGCCCCCGGCGTGATCCCACCCCACGTCCCCGCCTTGATCGCCCGATTGTCAGTGCCGGGTCGTAGGGTGGTCGCGCTATGACGAAGCCCTCACTCCCTGAACTCCTGCATGCCGCTGTCACAGCTGTCGGCGGTACGGAGCGCCCCGGCCAGGTGACCATGGCCGAATCGGTCGCCGAAGCGATCGACGACGGATCCCATCTGCTGGTCCAGGCCGGCACCGGCACCGGTAAGTCGCTCGGCTATCTGGTGCCCGCGCTCGCACACGGAGAGCGGGTGGTCGTGGCGACGGCGACCCTCGCCCTGCAGAGACAGCTCGTCGAGCGGGATCTGCCGCGCACCGTCGACGCCCTGCACCCGCTGCTGCGCCGCCGCCCGGAGTTCGCCATGCTCAAGGGCAGGTCGAACTACCTGTGCCTGCACCGGCTGCACGAGGGCATTCCGCAGGACGAGGAGGAGGGCCTCTTCGACCAGTTCGAGGCGGCCGCGCCCACCAGCAAGCTGGGCCAGGACCTGCTGCGACTGCGCGACTGGTCCGACGAGACCGAGAACGGCGACCGCGACGACCTCACGCCGGGCGTCTCCGACAAGGCGTGGGCTCAGGTCTCGGTCTCCTCCCGGGAGTGCCTCGGCGCGTCCAAGTGCACCTACGGCGCCGAGTGCTTCGCCGAGATGGCCCGTGAGCGCGCGAAGCTCGCCGAGGTCGTCGTCACCAATCACGCCCTGCTCGCGATCGACGCCATCGAGGGCGCCCCGGTGCTCCCGCAGCACGAGGTGCTGATCGTGGACGAGGCGCACGAACTGGTCTCCCGGGTCACCGGCGTGGCCACCGGCGAACTCACTCCGGGCCAGGTCAACCGTGCGGTTCGGCGTGCCGCCAAACTGGTCGACGAGAAGGCCGCCGACCAGCTCCAGACCGCCGCCGAGGGTTTCGAACGGTTGATGGAGCTGGCCCTGCCGGGGCGTCTGGAGGAGATCCCGGAGGATCTCGGGTACGCCTTGGGGGCGCTCAGGGACGCCTCCCGGACCGTGATCTCCGCGCTCGGCACGACCCGCGACAAGTCGGTCCAGGACGAGGACGCGGTCCGCAAGCAGGCGCTGGCCTCGGTGGAGACCGTGCACGACGTGGCGGAGCGGATTGTGAACGGCTCCGAGTGGGACGTCGTCTGGTACGAACGCCACGACCGCTTCGGCGCCTCCCTGCGGGTCGCCCCGATGTCCGTGTCCGGCCTGCTCAGGGAGAAGCTCTTCGCGGACCGCTCGGTCGTCCTCACCTCGGCGACCCTCAAGCTCGGCGGCGACTTCAACGGCGTCGGCGCATCCCTGGGCCTCGCCCCGGAGGGCACGGAGGGTGAGGACCTCCCGCAGTGGAAGGGCGTCGACGTCGGCTCGCCCTTCGACTATCCGAAACAGGGCATCCTCTACGTCGCCAAGCATCTGTCGCGCCCCGCACGGGACGGCGACCGCGCCGACATGCTCGACGAACTGACCGAGCTGATCCAGGCCGCCGGCGGCCGCACCCTCGGCCTCTTCTCCTCGATGCGGGCCGCCCAGCAGGCCGCCGAGGAACTGCGCGTCCGGATTCCCGAGTTCCCGATACTCCTGCAGGGCGAGGAGACCCTCGGCGAACTGATCAAGAACTTCGCGGCGGACCCCAGGACCTGTCTCTTCGGCACGCTGTCGCTGTGGCAGGGCGTCGACGTCCCCGGCCCCAGCTGCCAGCTGGTCGTCATGGACAAGATCCCGTTCCCGCGACCGGACGACCCGCTGATGAGCGCCCGGCAGAAGGCCGTCGAGGACGCCGGCGGCAACGGCTTCATGGCGGTCGCCGCCACCCATGCCGCGCTCCTGATGGCGCAGGGCGCCGGCCGGCTCGTACGCGCGTCGGGGGACCGCGGCGTGGTGGCCGTACTCGACCAGCGGCTGGCCACCGCGCGGTACGGCGGCTATCTCAAGTCCTCACTGCCCGACTTCTGGTACACCACGGACCGTAACCAGGCGCGGAAGTCGCTGGCGGCGATCGACGCGGCGGCGCGTCAGGCGGAGACGGAATGATCGTGGGTCGGCCTGTCCCGACGCGGGGACAGGCCGACCCACGATCCAGAGTGATGAATGAAGCGGTTCTGGGCAGTGCAGGACCCCGGAACCGGCGCAGGGGTCCCGGGGCCCGATCGGAGGGCGGGCGACATTGACCGCCCGCCGCAGGCGTCACACGCGCCGCAGTACCGCGACGACCTTGCCCAGGATGGTCGCGTCGTCGCCGGGGATCGGCTCGTAGGCCGCGTTGTGGGGGAGGAGCCAGACGTGGCCGTCCTCGCGCTTGAAGCGCTTGACGGTGGCCTCGCCGTCGAGCATGGCGGCGACGATGTCGCCGTTCTCGGCGACCGGCTGGCGGCGGACGGTGACCCAGTCGCCGTCGCAGATCGCGGCCTCGATCATGGAGTCACCGACGACCTTGAGTACGAACAGCTCGCCGTCGCCGACCAGCTGCCGGGGGAGAGGGAAGACGTCCTCGACCGACTCCTCGGCGAGGATCGGCCCACCGGCGGCGATCCGGCCGACCAGCGGGACGTAGGACGCGGCGGGCTTTCCAGCGGTGTCCGTGGGCTGCACGCTCACGGCCTGGTCGGAGCCACGCACCTCGTACGCCCGGGGGCGGTGCGGGTCACGGCGCAGGAAGCCCTTGCGCTCCAGTGCCATCAGCTGGTGTGCCACCGAGGACGTGCTGGACAGGCCGACGGCCTGGCCGATCTCGCGCATCGACGGCGGGTAGCCCCGCCGCTGCACCGAGTCCCGGATCACCTCGATCACCCGGCGTTGCCGGTCGGTGAGGCCCGAGCTGTCAGCCCGGATGCCTGGAGGTCGGCCCGGCAGGGAACGCTTGTGTCCCTCGGGATTCACGGCTTCGTTCATGGCATGCACCGGGTCGAGTCGGCCCTGGGAGCGGTCCTGGGCGGTGATGGTGGCACTGTCTGCGGTCGTGGTCACGTCGGCCCCTCTCGATGGTCTCCCTGCTGGACAACGGTAGTTGCTTTCGAAAGGTTGCGCCAAACACACGTTCGAGTGAAAAAACGCGGTTCACCGTACGTGATCACATGTCTGGGTGTATGGCTCACGCGGTACCCGGCGGGCAAAAGGGCCCATTGTTGTACTCTTCACCGCCGGGGTGATGGCCTTGTGGGTGTGCCCAGTCTGCCATCCTGGCCGCCGCCGACCGGGATGTACCTCCCCATCTGCGCCGGAGTCGCACGTGACCTCCGTGCGGCGCCCACGGTATCTCCGTATCCGCCGTAGCGGTACGTGTGCGACACGCGCAACCTGGCGATGTATCAGCCAATCACCACATCTAGTGGTTGGATTGCTACGGCAGCCCACAAGTTGTGGTCCCCCGGGTCTCCGGTCTCTCTGAGATCGCCTATGCTTGGGGCTGCTTCGAGGGGCCCATGTGGCCCAGCGAGGCTATTGAGTCTGCTGTGAGGAGGGTTGGAGATCATGCACTGCCCCTTCTGCAGGCACCCCGACAGCCGCGTGGTCGACAGTCGTACGACCGATGACGGCACGTCGATCCGCAGGCGCCGCCAGTGTCCGGACTGCTCCCGTCGTTTCACGACCGTGGAGACGTGCTCGCTCATGGTGGTCAAGCGATCCGGAGTCACCGAGCCTTTCAGTCGTACCAAGGTCATCAACGGCGTGCGCAAGGCATGCCAGGGGCGGCCTGTCACCGAGGACGCACTCGCCCAGCTCGGCCAGCGGGTCGAGGAGGCGGTGCGGGCCACCGGAAGCGCCGAGCTGACCACCCACGACGTGGGGCTGGCCATACTCGGTCCGTTGCAGGAACTCGACCTGGTCGCCTATCTGCGATTCGCCTCCGTCTACCGGGCGTTCGACTCGCTCGAGGACTTCGAGGCCGCGATCGCGGAGCTCAGGCAGGCTGCGCAGGACCCCGCCGCGGACGACGAAGACGCGGGAGCGGGGGGTCGGGAGGACGATCACGGGCCAGGCGGGAGCGCACAGGTGCCCGCACCCGTTCACATCGCCGGCTGACGGGCGGACCGGAACCGGGCGGAGGGCCCGGATCCGGTTGTCGGACGGCGATCCAGGACTTGTCGCGGGTGGTAGCTGAGAGCACTCGTGACGTGAAAACAGAACAGTGTGTCACGGGAACATCGTGGCATTTCAGGGCGTTTTAGCCCGTACAGGGAGGCGGCATGACAGAGACGGCGAGCGGTCCGGCACGGAGTTCCCGCGCGAAGGGAACCAAGGCCACCAAGGGACTGCGTATCGAGCGCATCCACACCACCCCCGGCGTGCATCCGTACGACGAGGTGAGCTGGGAGCGCCGTGACGTCGTCATGACCAACTGGCGCGACGGCTCGGTCAACTTCGAGCAGCGTGGCGTCGAGTTCCCCGACTTCTGGTCGGTGAACGCGGTCAACATCGTCACCAGCAAGTACTTCCGCGGTGCCGTCGGCACCCCGCAGCGCGAGACCGGTCTCAGGCAGCTGATCGACCGCATCGTGAAGACGTACCGGAAGGCCGGCGAGGAGTACAAGTACTTCGCCTCGCCCGCCGACGCCGAGATCTTCGAGCACGAGCTGGCGTACGCGCTCCTGCACCAGATCTTCAGCTTCAACAGCCCCGTGTGGTTCAACGTGGGCACCCCGCAGCCCCAGCAGGTCTCCGCCTGCTTCATCCTGTCCGTCGACGACTCCATGGAGTCGATCCTCGACTGGTACAAGGAAGAGGGCATGATCTTCAAGGGCGGCTCCGGTGCCGGCCTGAACCTTTCCAGGATCCGCTCCTCCAAGGAGCTGCTCTCCTCCGGTGGCAACGCCTCCGGCCCGGTCTCCTTCATGCGCGGCGCCGACGCCTCCGCAGGCACCATCAAGTCGGGCGGTGCCACCCGCCGCGCCGCCAAGATGGTGATCCTGGACGTCGACCACCCCGACATCGAGGACTTCATCGAGACCAAGGTCAAGGAGGAGGAGAAGATCCGCGCCCTCCGCGACGCGGGCTTCGACATGGACCTGGGCGGCGACGACATCACGTCCGTCCAGTACCAGAACGCCAACAACTCGGTCCGCGTGAACGACGAGTTCATGACGGCGGTCGAGCAGGGCGGCCGGTTCGGTCTGCGCGCCCGGATGACCGGCGAGGTCATCGAAGAGGTCGAGGCCAAGAGCCTGTTCCGCAAGATGGCCGAGGCGGCCTGGGCCTGCGCCGACCCGGGCATCCAGTACGACGACACCATCAACCACTGGCACACCTGCCCGGAGTCCGGCCGGATCAACGGCTCGAACCCCTGCAGCGAGTACATGCACCTGGACAACACGTCCTGCAACCTCGCCTCGCTGAACCTGATGAAGTTCCTGAAGGACGACGGCAAGGGCAGCCAGTCCTTCGACGTCGACCGCTTCACCAAGGTCGTCGAGCTGGTCATCACCGCGATGGACATCTCCATCTGCTTCGCGGACTTCCCGACCCAGAAGATCGGCGAGAACACCCGCGCCTTCCGCCAGCTCGGCATCGGCTACGCCAACCTCGGCGCCCTGCTGATGGCGACCGGCCACGCCTACGACTCCAACGGCGGCCGCGCCCTCGCCGGTGCCATCACCTCCCTGATGACCGGCACCGCCTACAAGCGCTCCGCCGAGCTCGCGGCGGTCGTCGGTCCCTACGACGGCTACGCCCGCAACGCCGACGCCCACAACCGCGTCATGAAGCAGCACGCCGACGCCAACACCGTGGCCGTCCGCACGGACGACCTGGACACCCCGGTCTGGGCCGCCGCCACGGAGGCCTGGCAGGACGTGGTGCGCCTCGGTGAGAAGAACGGTTTCCGTAACTCCCAGGCGTCCGTCCTCGCCCCCACCGGCACCATCGGTCTCGCGATGTCCTGCGACACCACCGGCGTCGAGCCCGACCTGGCCCTGGTCAAGTTCAAGAAGCTGGTCGGCGGCGGCTCGATGCAGATCGTCAACGGCACGGTCCCGCAGGCCCTGCGCCGCCTGGGCTACCAGGAGGAGCAGATCGAGGCGATCGTCGCCCACATCGCCGAGAACGGCAATGTGATCGACGCTCCCGGCCTCAAGCACGAGCACTACGAGGTCTTCGACTGCGCCATGGGCGAGCGCGCCATCTCCCCGATGGGCCACGTCCGCATGATGGCCGCGATCCAGCCCTGGATCTCCGGCGCGATCTCCAAGACGGTCAACATGCCGGAGACGGCGACCGTCGAGGAGGTCGAGGAGATCTACTTCGAGGCCTGGAAGCTCGGCGTCAAGGCGCTCGCGATCTACCGCGACAACTGCAAGGTCGGTCAGCCGCTCTCCGCCAAGACCAAGGAGAAGGAGAAGGCCGAGGTCACGGTGAAGGCCGAGGCGACCATCCGCGAGACGGTCGAGAAGGTCATCGAGTACCGCCCGGTCCGCAAGCGCCTCCCGAAGGGTCGTCCCGGCATCACCACGTCCTTCACCGTCGGCGGCGCCGAGGGCTACATGACGGCCAACTCCTACCCGGACGACGGCCTGGGCGAGGTCTTCCTGAAGATGTCCAAGCAGGGCTCGACCCTCGCGGGCATGATGGACGCCTTCTCCATCGCGGTCTCCGTCGGCCTCCAGTACGGTGTGCCGCTCGAGACGTACGTCTCGAAGTTCACCAACATGCGCTTCGAGCCGGCCGGCATGACGGACGACCCGGACGTGCGGATGGCGCAGTCGATCGTCGACTACATCTTCCGCCGCCTGGCGCTGGACTTCCTGCCGTTCGAGACGCGCTCCGCGCTCGGCATCCACTCCGCCGAGGAGCGTCAGCGGCACCTGGACACCGGTTCGTACGAGCCGGCCATCGACGACGAGGTCGACGTCGAGGGCCTGGCCCAGTCGGCGCCGCGCGCCCAGGAGCTGAAGGCCGTGGCCGCCCCGCGGACCGAGGTCGGCTCGGCGAAGCCCGCCCCGAAGCAGGCGCACACCAGCGCCGAGCTGGTGGAGATGCAGCTGGGCATCCAGGCCGACGCCCCGCTCTGCTTCTCCTGCGGTACCAAGATGCAGCGGGCCGGCTCCTGCTACATCTGCGAGGGCTGCGGCTCGACCAGCGGCTGCAGCTGACGAGTCGATGTGACGTGAAGTAAGGGGCGCCGGCCATGGCCGGCGCCCCTTACCGTTTGTCCGCCCGGGTGGTCGTTCGCCGTCAGGGACGGCCGAGTCCGCCCATCTCCCGGGTGAAGACCACCGGATCATCCTCGAAGCCGTGCAGGCCGGGCCGGAAGCTCCAGTCCCCGGACCCGTCGCGTACGAACTCCGCGACGGCGGCCGCCGTCGCCCCGAGAACCGAGCCGAAGTCGTCCTCGGCCAGCACGTTGTAGCCCTCCCGGACGCGGACGGCCGGGTTCAGGACATTCACGAACGTGCGGTGCGCGACCCGCTGCTGGATGACGACTCCGACCACCACGCGCGCGTACCGGCTGTCGAGCCGGTCCAGTTCGAGTGTCATCACCTCGTCCCAGCCGAAGCCCTTGCCGTCCTGGCTGTCCCGGTTGAGAAAGATCGTGCCGTCGGGCGAACGGCTGTCGAAGTGCACGAGATAGGCCGGAGTTCCGTACGGGTCGGCCGCTGTGAACGTCCCGGCGATGACGTCGAGATCGGTGGGCGGCTGCCCGGAAGGGCTGGGATCCCACTTCACCGCGACCTCGACCTTGCTGATCGCCTTGCTGAAACCGCTCATCACGCGTCCCCTTCCCCCTAGAGGTCCACTGCCCAATTGATGGGCTGCCCAGGCTCTTTGTCCATCGTGCCACGCGCGCGGGGGCGCATGCGCGGGTGATCTCAGCCGGAGCGTGACCGGCGCCACGCTCCATGGCCTTACGATGGCGCGGTGCTGGTCAAGTGGATTCGCTGCACCGTGGTTGACCGCCGGGGCTTCGAGCGGGGGCAGCGGAAATGGGCGGGGCTTCTGGGGGAGCCGGGATTTCGGGGACAGGGCGGGGGATGGAGTCGGCAGCGCCCTGGAGTGGCGCACATCTTCGCGTTCTGGGAGAGCCGTGCCTTCTACGACTCCTTCATGGCGCGTTCGCACGACCGCCTGGCCGCGTCCCAGTCCGGCACGTACAAGGACCAGCAGGTCAAGCTGTTCGAGTACCGGTTCGATGTGAAGACCGGCTTCGAACCGCGGTTCACGGACAGCGACCTGGTCCGGGTGGCCCTGTGCCGGGTGCACGAGGAGCGCGTCGAACACTTCACGCTGATGCAGGAGAAGGTCTGGAACCCGGCTATGGCCGGCTCGCCCGGCATGATCCGTGGCATGTTCGCGGAGGCCCCGGCACACGAGTTCATGATCCTTTCCATGTGGCGGTCGGCCGCCGAGCACGGCAAGTACCGCACCGAACGGGTGGAGCGGCTGGCGTTGCGGGCCCAGACGGAGGCCGACATCGCGGCCCTCACGGGTGACATCGTGGAGCTCGAGCCGAGCTGGATCGTTTGAATATCCAACCCACGATTTGTGTGACCTGCGCTGTATGGGGCCCGTTCGAGTGCTCGATTTTTCGTCACTCGATCTAGGGTTTTGGCATGGCACGACCACGGCGCATCGTCCTTGTCCGGCACGGCGAGTCAACCGGCAATGTCGACGACTCCGTGTACGAGCGGGAACCCGACCACGCGCTGGCCCTGACCGAGCGGGGCTGGCGGCAGGCTGAAGAGACCGGTAAGCGCGTCCGGGAGATCTTCGGCCGGGAACCTGTCAGCGTGTACGTCTCCCCGTACCGCCGTACGCACGAGACCCTCCGCGCCTTCCACCTCGACCCGGATCTCATACGCGTGCGTGAGGAGCCCCGGCTGCGCGAGCAGGACTGGGGAAACTGGCAGGACCGCGACGACGTGCGGGTGCAGAAGACGTACCGGGACGCGTACGGGCACTTCTTCTTCCGCTTCCCCCAGGGCGAGTCCGGTGCCGACGTGTACGACCGCGTCGGCGGCTTCCTGGAGAGCCTGTTCCGCAGCTTCGAGGCGCCGGACCACCCGCCGAACGTGCTCCTGGTGACCCACGGCCTGGCGATGCGGCTGTTCTGCATGCGCTGGTTCCACTGGACGGTCGCGGAGTTCGAGTCGCTCTCCAACCCCGGGAACGCCGAGATGCGGATGCTCGTTCTCGGGGAGGACGGCAAGTACACGCTCAACCAGCCCTTCGACCGCTGGCGGGACCCGGAGCCCTACTGGATGAGCGGTTAGGCTGGCCGCGATGATCTCCTCCACTGATTCCCCGACCCCCGGGCGCCTGGAGCGCGCCCTGGCCAGCCTGCGCGGACTCGCGGTCGGCGACGCGCTGGGCTCGCAGTTCTTCGTGCCGGTGAACTACCCGCTGCTGAAGCGGCGGGAACTGCCTCCGGCTCCCTGGCAGTGGACCGACGACACCGAGATGGCCTGCTCCGTCGTCGCCGTCCTGGCCGCCCACCACCGCATCGACCAGGACGCGCTGGCCCACTCCTTCGCCGCGCACCATGACTTCGACCGGGGCTACGGCCCCGCGGTCAACCGCCTGCTACGCCTCGTCCGGGAAGGCGGCGACTGGCGCGAGCTGGCCGCCGGGCTCTTCAACGGCCAGGGGTCCTGGGGCAACGGCGCGGCTATGCGGATCGCGCCCCTGGGCGCCTGGTACGCGGACGATCCGGAGCAGGCCACCCACCAGGCCGAGATCTCGGCCTACCCCACGCACCAGCACCGGGAGGCCGTGGTCGGTGCCATGGCCGTGGCGGCCGCAGCGGCGCTGGCAGCCGCGCCCGGCGGCCCGCCGAGCCCCGAGGCGCTCCTCGACGGGGTCGTCGCCCTCGTCCCCAGGAGCGCCGTCGGCCAGGGCCTGCGGCGCGCCCGGGACATGCTCGACTACGCCGACGCGGGCACCGTAGCGGCCGTCCTGGGCTGCGGACGGCGTACGTCCGCCCATGACACCGTCCCCTTCGCCCTCTGGTCGGCGGCCCGCGCCCTCGGCGACTACGAGACGGCGTTCTGGACGACCGCCCAGGTGGGCGGCGATGTGGACACCACCTGCGCCATCGTGGGCGGCGTGCTCGCGGGCGGCCGGCAGGGAGCACCGCCGGCCGCATGGGCGGAGCGGACCGAGGCACTGCCGGAATGGGTGCCGGCGGGGACGGGGACCGCTGCCGGCGGGTGACCGACCGAGGTCGGGCTCGGACCGTGTACGGCGACGATGCGGTTCGGCGCCCCTTCGGAGCGGGCTCGCAGGGAAGGTCGCGAGGCCGCGGCGCCCCGAAGGCTTGGGAGGCGTGCGGCGAGGCCTTGCCTGCCGTCTCGTGGCGGGCCCGGTGTCTCAGGGCCGTCGAAGCGTGCCGGGGTGAAGCCTCGTCGGTCCGAGGCCGGCCCGTCCCCGGCATCTGTGGTCCATGCTGAATCCCGTGGTCCGCATAGGAGACTCTCCGTACCCGCCGGGAACTCTGCGTGACCGCCGGGCGTTCTCCCGGCAGCCGCTCCACTTGACGCATGTGCCGGAAGGTGGGCGGGAGGCGTAGTGGCGGGGGAGGTGTCGGTCATGTGGGTCGGGTCGGCTCTGCTGATGGTGTGCGCCGTGGTGATGATCGCGGCGCCGACGGCCGTGATGCGGATGGCCGGACCTCTGCCTCTGCCGTCTGTCCCCTGGCGGAGGTCCGGCCATCCGCGGCTCTGCGCGGACCCGGTGGGGTCAGCCGATCCCCGGGCCGGCCGTGCCGGCGAGGGCTTCGAGATCGCTCTTGCGGACCTTGATCACCAGCCAGGCGGTGAGCAGGCCGAGCCCGGCCATGGCGGCGGCGGGGATGAACGCGGTCGAGATGCCGTGCGCGAGCACCTCGTGCCCCCAAGGCGCGGGCAGCTGATGGGTCTTGGCGAACTCCGCCTTCTGCTCCGGCGAACCGCCGGCGAGGAACTTGGGCAGTTGCTTCTTCGCCTCGTCCTTGCTGGCCGAGCCGAACACCGTGGTCAGGATGGACAGGCCCAGCGAACCGCCCACCTGCTGCATGGCGTTGAGCAGTCCGGAAGCCGCTCCGGCCTCGTGCGGGGCGACACCGGAGACCGCGGTGACGGTCGCCGTCACGAAGTTCAGCCCCATGCCGAAGCCGAAGACCAGCATGGGCCCGAGAATCCCGCCGACATAGGAGCTGTCGGGCTTGATGAACGTCTGCCAGGTGAGTCCGACGACCACGAGCGCCGAACCGGCCATCATGAACGGCTTCGGGCCCAGGACGGGCAGGAACCGCTGCGAGAGCCCGGCTCCGACGGCGATGGCCGCCGTCACGGGCAGGAAGGCCAGGCCGGCCCTGATCGGGCTGTAGCCCAGCACGTTCTGCACGAACAGCACGATGTAGAAGAACATGCCGAACATCGCCGCGGCCAGGCTGAGCATGATCACGTAGGTGCCCGAGCGATTGCGGTCGGCGAACATCCGCAGCGGGGTGATGGGCTCCTTCGCCCGGGTCTCGATGAAGACGAAGGCCAGCAGCAGGACCACCGCGGCGGTGAACGACCCGAGGGTCAGACCGTCGTGCCAGCCCTTCTCCGAGGCCCGGATGAAGCCGTAGACCAGAGAGGCCATGCCCAGGGTGGAGGTCAGCGCGCCCGCGATGTCGAATCGCCCGGGGTGCCGTTCGGACTCGTTGATGTACTGCGGGGTGAGGGCGACGATCAACAGCCCGATCGGTACGTTGACGAAGAGCACCCAGCGCCAGTCGAGCCAGTCGGTGAGCATGCCCCCGGCCAGCAGGCCGATGGCCCCGCCGCCCGCCGAGACCGCGGCGAACACGCCGAACGCCCGGTTCCGCTCCGGACCTTCGGGGAACGTCGTGGTGATCAGCGCCAGCGAGGTCGGCGACGCGATCGCGCCACCCATGCCCTGGAGGGCGCGGGCGGCGAGCAGTTGCCAGGGTTCCTGGGCGAGACCGCCGAGGAGCGAGGCGAAGGTGAACAGCAGAATGCCCGTCATGAACACCCGGCGCCGGCCGAGGATGTCACCGGCCCTCGCGCCGAGGAGCAGCAGGCCGCCGAAGGTGAGGGTGTAGGCGCTGACCACCCACGTGAGGTCCGTGGTGCTGAACTTGAGCGCGTCTTGAATGTGCGGGAGCGCGATGTTCACAATCGTCGCATCAAGTACCACCATGAGCTGGCAAGCGGCAATCACGGTGAGTGCGATGCCGGGGCGTCCCTGTCGGCGGGCCGCACCTGGTTGCCGGTCCTGTATCAGTTGAGAGGTTGTCACTATGGATCCCCCACGAAGGTGTTAGTGAACGCCAGCGTTCACTGCCGTGCCAACGGTAGTGAGTCCTCGGTAGAGAACGCAAGCGTTCACTTAACTGCGCGTCGCGTGCCGCGTCCCCCCTTTGCCGTCGTGCGCCGCGCCCCCGCTCCGGAATCCCCGCTCCCCTTCGCTCGCTGGAGAAACTCAGATGGTTACCTCGCGCTGGACTGCCGCTCCTCCTCAGGCGGCCTCCCCTCGTCGGCGCGGTGCGGTCCTCGAACGCGCGATCCTGGACGCCGCCTTGGAGCAGCTCAGTACCGTCGGCTGGAACGGCCTCACCATGGAAGGTGTCGCCGCCGGTGCCCAGACCGGGAAGGCGGCGGTCTACCGCCGCTGGCCCTCGAAGGAGGAGCTGGTCGCGGACGCGTTGCAGGCCGGACTGCCACGTTTGGAGGAGGCTCCCGACCTCGGAAGTGTGCGTGAGGACCTGTTGGCCCTGTGCCGGCAGGCCCGGGACGCGATGTTCTCGCGCCCCGGCTTCGCACTGCGGTCGGTGATTCACGAATGCGATCCCGTGCAGGTCGAGCGGTTCCATGGCGTGATCTTCGACGGGGTTGTGGGGCCGACGATCCAGCTGATCGGTGACATCGTCGCCCGAGGTATTGAGCGGGGCGAGGTGCGCGCCGACGCGGCCAACGGCTATGTCCTCGATGCCATTCCGGCGATGATGATGTACCGCAACAAGATTTCCGGAAGCGAATGGAATGATCAGGAGGTCGAAGAGATGATCGATCGGTTCATGCTTCCGCTGCTGCTGTCGCACGGGGCCTGAGTCGCGGCTCGGCTGGTCCGGGGCACGGTCGGGGAAGCCGGGGTGTCGCCAAGGGATCAGTGCGGCGTACCCTAAGGGCGCCATGCCGTACGAACCGCCTACTCACACCGTCGAGCGCTCCCTTCGCGCCACGACCGGAGCCAAGGTCATTGCCGGTGTCGACGAGGTGGGGCGCGGCGCCTGGGCCGGGCCCGTCACCGTCTGTGCCGCGGTCACCGGTCTTCGCCGACCGCCCGAGGGCCTCACCGATTCCAAGCTGCTGACCGTCAAGCGACGTACGGAACTTGCCGAGGCGCTGCGGGGATGGGTCACGGCCTATGCCCTGGGTCATGCCTCGCCGGAGGAGATCGACGACCTCGGGATGACGGCCGCACTGCGACTGGCGGCGACCCGTGCCCTGGAGACCTTGCCGGTCCGTCCCGATGCGGTCATCCTCGACGGGAAGCACGACTACCTCGGTGCCCCGTGGCGGGTGCGCACGGTCATCAAGGGTGACCAGTCGTGTGTCGCCGTGGCCGCGGCCTCGGTGATCGCCAAAGTTCAGCGCGACAAAATGATGGCCGAACTGGGTATCGACCATGCAGACTTCGGATTTGCGGACAACGCCGGGTACCCGTCGCCCGTGCACAAGGCCGCACTGGAGGAGCGGGGACCCACCCCGTACCACCGGTTGTCGTGGGCGTATCTTGATGCGCTGCCCCAGTGGCGGCACCTCAAGAAGGTCCGCGGCTGGGCGGAGGGAAGCGCTCCGGAGATCGAGGGTCAGCTCGGCTTCGATTTCTGACCTTCCAGTCGCACTGTTGTGCCACCCGGTTCACGTGACCTGCACCAACGTTTGATAGATATCAGCTCATGCCTCTCATTCCCGAGGAGCCTCAGATTCACGAGAGTGCCCAGGGTCCCCGCGCCACTCCGGCCACCGGCCGTACCGCGCCGACCCCTCGTCCCGTACCCGGCCCCCGCCCCGCGGCTCCGTCGCGTCCCGGTCGTCACGGCCCTCTGCGGCCCACGCCGCCGGTACAGCGCGCGCTGCGTGACGTGGCCGAGCCAGGCCCGTCCGGCCCGGCCGTCCCCGCCGCGGCAGCGGCGGCCCCGCAGATCCAGCTGATCCCGGCCTCGGTCGAGAGCGCTCTCGACGCGGCCGAGGAAGCAGTGGACCTGCTCCTCGAATCGGGTCGTGCCCCCGGCGACGTGCTGGTGATCACCACCGGCCCGCAGCACCCGTGGGCCGACCACGAGCTGTCCTTCGGCGAAGCCTCCTACTGGGCGCAGCATGACGCGGGCGACGACGTCTTCTACACGGACGCCGCCGTCGCCTCCCGTGCCGCGACCCGCGCCGTGGTGGTCGTCGCCGTCAATGGCGGACCCGACACCGTGGCTGTCACCGCCCTGCCGCTGGCCCTCTCCCGGGCCGGCGCCCTGCTGATCGTCTGCGGTGACCCGCAGCGCATCAACTCGTTGCTGGGTGCGGGCGTCTGAGCTGTCTCCGGCGCCTCTGGGACTCCGGAGGTACCGAAGGAGCCGCGGCGGTGACTCGCACAGTGGTGCCTTTGGCATGCCCGGACGACGGGCGGGTGCCACTGCCCGTCGCGGAGCGCGGCGTGACCGCCGAGCACGCCGTAGGTCATGTAGCCGTAGGTCATGTCCAGGGCGCCGTGCCCGGCGGAGCGTGCCCGGCCCCGGTTCCCCCTTGCGGGGGCCGGTGGTTCAGCGGGCGGCCGCGCGGCGCAGTACCTCGGAGGCGGCGCCTCCGGTGCGCGGCGACAGCGGCGGGGCTTCCGACAGGGCGAAGGGTTCGGGAGGCGAGTCGGCGTTGGGGCGCCGGCCGCCGCGGCCCTCGCCCAGCACCTGCCAGCCGTCGTGCGTCAGCGTGATGTAGGCCCCGCAGCGCAGCCCGTGCAGAGTGCAGGCGTCCCGCAGCCCCCACATCCACGCACCGTCCTCCTCCGTCCAACGCGCGTCCCCCTCACGGCAGTAGAGCAGGACGGCGGTCCGCACCGGGGTGCGGCGGCGCAGGTCGTGCGGGATGACCCGGCGCAACTGTGCCAGCAGCGCGTTGCGGAACATCCAGCCGTCGGCCGGGGCCGAGCGTCGGCCGAAGGAGGCGCTGGCACACAGCCGCTCTTCCGGATCGAGGACGGCGACGACCGCGGTGCCCGGACGCGGGCGATGCCGGGCATGCAGGCCGCTGACGACCTCGCGGGGGTTACGCAGCAGTGGAATTCCGGCGTCGGCCCACTCCGCGGGCTCGAGCAGACGACTGGCAGAAGCGGCGGACGAGGATGTCGACAACGACGCCGCCGAGGACGGAGCGAATCCGAAGGTCACGTTCCTCCCTTCGGCTACGCGCCCACACAGCGGGCGAGATCGGATTCGGGGCCGCGCGCACCGCAGCAAAGCCCAACCGGATCACGGACGAGCCGTGCGGGGAGCGGACCTCAATTCTTGCTGTCGAACTTGGATGCGGCAACGAGCAAATGGGGCCACCGACTGTTATCTGGTGGTGCGTGACTTATATCCCTACCCGATGAGGCGCCCGGCGACCCCTGGGACGTTCGAGCGCGGCACGTTCGTACGCCGCACCCGATGCCGTATTCGAACAGCGGCGGGCCGGTCAGCCCTGCACGGCGAGGACCAGCGGCAACACCCCCCGCGCTCCGGACCTGCGGAGCATGCGAGCGGCAACCCCCAGGGTCCAGCCGGTCTCGGTGAAGTCGTCCACCAACAGGACCGGTCCCTGGACCTCGGCGAGAGCGGTGGCCAGGCCGGGCGGTACGGTCAGCGCGCCGTCGAGGGCCTTGAGACGCTGGGCACTGTTGCTGCGCGAGACCCTTGGCGCTTCGCCCGCGTACTCCACGGAACCCAGCAGGGGCAGTCTGCCGACCTCCGCGATGCGCGCGCCCAGCGACTGGACCAGCCGTGGCCTGGAGCGCGAGGCGACGGTGACGACGCCCACGGGGCGCGGCTGTGCGTCGGCCGCGCCCGGGGCCCAGCCGCCGGGCCCCTTCGCCCAGTCGGCCAGCACCTCCACCACGGCACGGGCGACATCGTCCGGCACGGGCGCGTCCGGGGCCTGGGGAGCGAGCAGCGGCCGTAGCCGATTGCCCCAGCCGATGTCCGACAACCGTCCCAAGGCCCGCCCCGCCGACGCCTGTTCACCGGCCGGAATACGTCCCTTGAGGTCGATGCCGATCGCCGGCAGGCCGGTCGGCCACATCCGGCGGGGCTCCACCTCGACGCCCGCGCGGCCGAGGTCGACCCGCGCCGCGTCCAGCGCGGCCGAGGAGGTGCCGGCCGTGAAGCGGGGCCGTGCGCAGTTGTCGCAGCGGCCGCAGGGCTTCGCCTCCTCGTCGTCCAGCTGGCGCTGCAGAAACTCCATCCGGCAGTCCGTCGTGGCCGCATACGCCCGCATCGCCTGCTGCTCGGCCTCGCGCTGCCGTGCCACCCAGGCGTACCGCTCCGCGTCGTACATCCACGGCTGCCCGGTCGCGACCCAGCCGCCCTTGACCCGCCTGACCGCGCCGTCCACGTCGAGAACCTTCAGCATGGACTCCAGCCGGGAGCGGCGCAGCTCCACCAGCGGCTCCAGCGCGGGCAGCGACATGGGGCCGCCGGCCCGGGAGAGGACATCCAGGGTGCGGCGCACCAGGTCCTCCGACGGGAAGGCGAGCGAGGCGAAGTAGTCCCAGATCGCCTCGTCCTCCCTGCCCGGCAGCAGCAGCACCTCGGCGTGCTCGACACCGCGGCCCGCGCGGCCCACCTGCTGGTAGTAGGCGATGGGGGAGGAGGGCGAGCCGAGGTGCACCACGAACCCGAGGTCGGGCTTGTCGAAGCCCATACCGAGCGCGGAGGTGGCGATCAGCGCCTTGACCCGGTTGCCGAGCAGGTCGTCCTCGGCCTGCTGCCGGTCGGCGTTCTCCGTCTTCCCCGTGTACGACGCCACGGTGTGCCCGCGCTGCCGCAGGAACGCGGTGACCTCCTCGGCGGCGGCCACGGTGAGCGTGTAGACGATGCCGGAACCCGGCAGTTCGTCCAGGTGGTCCGCGAGCCAGGCCATCCGGTGCGCGGCGTCCGGCAGCCGCAGCACATTCAGGCTGAGGCTCTCCCGGTCCAGCGGACCGCGCAGCACCAGCGCGTCCGAGGTGCCGCCGGTGCCGAGCTGCTCCGCCACGTCGGCGGTCACGCGCGCGTTGGCCGTGGCGGTGGTCGCCAGCACCGGCACACCCGGCGGCAGGTCGGCCAGCATCGTGCGCAGCCGCCGGTAGTCGGGCCGGAAGTCGTGGCCCCAGTCCGAGATGCAGTGGGCCTCGTCCACGACGAGCAGTCCGGTCGCCGCGGCGAGCTTGGGCAGGACCTGGTCGCGGAAGTCCGGGTTGTTGAGCCGCTCCGGGGACACGAGGAGGACGTCGACCTCGCCGGCCGCGATCTCCGCCTGAATCGACTCCCACTCCTCCGTGTTGGACGAGTTGATGGTGCGGGCGTGGATGCCGGCCCGGGCCGCGGCCTCCACCTGGTTGCGCATGAGCGCGAGCAGCGGGGAGACGATCACCGTCGGGCCGCCGCCCGAGGCCCGCAGCAGCGAGGTCGCCACGAAGTACACCGCGGACTTGCCCCAGCCGGTGCGCTGCACGACCAGGGCCCGGCGCCGGTCCGCGACCAGCGCCTCGATCGCCCGCCACTGATCCTCGCGCAGCCGGGCGGTGCCTGTGTCGTCCCCGACGAGACGGGCGAGGACGGCATCCGCCCGGGCCCGGAGTTCCGCGTTGCTCGTGTGCTCCATGCGCCCCATACAACAGGACGGGACCGACAGCCGTGCGGGCCTGTGGACACGGGAGACGGCTTTGTCGTGTCCCTGATTTGACTTATCCACAGGCCCAACCGGAATCACAAGATCCGCGAGATCGTCTGCGCATGACGAATCACAGCGAAACCACCGGACCCTCCGAAAACGGCGACCTCACCCGAGGTGCGGTCCCCCTCGGGCGATCCACGCACGACACCCAGGTCACCCTGCGCACCCCGGCCGAACTGGCGGACGCGCTGCCCTATCTGCTGGGGTACCGCCCCGAGGACAGCATGGTGCTGGTGGCCCTGCACGACCGCGCCGGCCGCGGCCGCTTCGGAGGCCGGGCCCGGCTCGGCATCCCCTCGAACAAGGACGACTGGGAGTCGGCGGCACGCCAGCTCGTACAGGGCCTGGTGACCGGCGGCGAGCGCCGGGGAGTCCGGCCCGAGCAGATGGTCGCCTACGTCTGCCAGGAACCGGCGCCCGGCGAATCGGGCCGGGACGTGATGCGCCGGCTCATGCCGCTCGCCCAGCTGCTGCGTACCGAGTGCGGCCGGCTCGACGTGCCCGTGATCGAGGCACTGTGTGTCTCGGACGGCCGCTTCTGGTCCTACTGCTGCCCGACTGAGGAATGCTGTCCGCCCGACGGCGCCCCCATGGGCCTGCCCGGCACCTCCGTGCTCGCGGCCGCCGCCACCTACGCCGGGATCCAGGTGCGCGGCAGCCTGCGGGAGCTGCGGGCCAGGCTGCTCCCCTGGGAGACCGGCGCCGTGGAGCAGGAGATCGCCCTCGACAGCGCCGGAATGGCACTGGTGCCCCGCATCCTCGACGACGCCTTCCGGGCGGACGTGGCCGAGGAGACCCTCGCCCTCGCCGGGCGGGTCATCGACCGGTACGCCGGTGCCGCCCCCGTGTCCGGCACCCACCAGGCGGATCTCCGTGACGACGCCCTGCTCTCCCACGACGAGGCCGCGACGCTGATTCTCGGACTGCAGGACCGCACGACCCGCGACCGCGCGGCCGCATGGATGGAGGGCGACGAGGCCGGACCGGCCCTGCGCCTGTGGCGAGCCCTGGCCCGCCGTTGCGTCGGCCCGTACGGCGAGCACGCCGCCGCTCCCCTCACCCTGGCGGGCTGGGTCGCCTGGTCGACCGGTGACGACCTGGAGGCACGGGAGGCCCTGGCGATGGCCCTGGGAGCGGACCCCGACTACCTCTTCGCCCGGCTGCTCCACCAGGCTTGCAACGAGGGCTTGGACCCGGAGTCGATCCGCCGTTGCCTGCGCACGGAGCGCACGGAGCGCACGGGCCGTGTATGGGCGAACCATCCGGCAGCGGCCGGTGACGCCGGCCCGCTTCACCCCGACGCCGACGCCGACGCCGACGCCGACGCCGACGCCGACGCCGACGCCGACGCCGACACCGATGCCGACACCGACCCCGCCGGCGGGCGGGCCGCCGCTTCCGGCATCCGCCGTCGCCGTCGCCCGCGCACCGCAGACACCGCCGACGACCGACGGCCGTGGTCAGGAGACACGCGGCCGCGACAGGCGGGCTCGGAGCACACCCGCCCCGGTTCGTCCGGGCCAGGCGGCACGCGCACGCGTGCGGCGAAGAAAGCGGAGCCGAGTGAGACAGGGGGCGGCCGGGCCGCGCCGGAGGGCAGGCGATCCGGGAACGGCCGCAACGAGGGGGACGAATGATCGGAGGACGATCATGGGTGGCGGCCGGGCGGACCTGGGCCGGCGGTGTCGGCCGCTGGGCCCGGGGCCTCGGCGGAGGGGAGCGGCGCCGGGACCGTCGGCCCGGCGACGGGCATCGGGTCGGCCTGCCGGCCCCGGGCGTCCGCAGCCAGAGGCGCAGGCCGACGGGGCCGAACGACGCAGCACCGCCCCGGCATTCGATCGGCTTCGGCGGGCGGGGGCGTGACCAGGAGGAGCCCGTTTCCGTTCACCTGAGTGGCGGAACGCCTGGACGGGCCGTGCCGCCGTCCGTCCCCCGTCCCCCCGGAGCTCTCCGTCCGGCGCCCGGCACACCACAGGCGCACAGCGCGCAGAAGAGGCCTCCTCATGCATCAGCCGACTCCGCCCTCCACCGCCGCCGACAACCGCCGACTGCGGGACGGCCTGCCCTGGCCCCCGCCGGTGGAAGGCGGTCCGGCGCAGCCACGCAGCCGCGCACCCCGGCCCACCTCCGCCCGGCCGGTTCCCACGGGCCCGGGGCGCGTCGGCGGACTGCCGCCCACGCACACCGCCTTGATCTGCGTCGCGCTGCCCGGTCTCGCCATCTCCACGGAGCACGGTCAGTTGACCGGCCAGGGCCTGGAGGGGTTCTACCGCGCGGGACGGCGGCTGCTCGCGCGCTGCCAGGTCCGTGTCGCAGGCCGCGAACCGCTCGCAGTGCAGGCCCGGATGACGGGGGCGGACTCCGCCCGCTTCGTCGGCACGCTCCGGGTCTCCCCGGGGGCGGGGCCGGATCCGGACGTAGTCGTGGAACGGATCCGGCACGCCGACGGCACGGAACGCATCACCTTGCGCAACTGCGCACTCCACCCGCTGCGCCTGCCACTGGAGACGGCCCTGGGCACGGACCTGGCCGACCTGAGCACCATCGCCTCCGGCGCCCCGGGACCCGAACTTTCGGCCAGTGTCCACGACTCCGGCCTCCGCTGGACCACCCCCACCAGCAATGCGTCGGTCACGGCGGACCCGCCACCCGCCGATGCGCTGGCCTCGGCGGGACTGCTGCGCTGGGAGTTCGAACTGCCGCCGGGCGGAACGGCGAGCGTGGAGTTGCGGGTGCGCTCGGACGGCGTGGGCCCCCTGCGCGCGGTGGGCCGTGCCGCGACCAGCCCGCTGGCACCGGCCAGGGCCGCGGGCGACGACCCGAGGGTCACGGCGCTGCTCAGGAAGAGCATCGAGGACCTCCAGGCGTTGCTGCTCCGCGACCCCGCGCACCCCTCCGACAGCTACCTCGCCGCCGGGGCGCCCTGGCGCTGCGGTCTGGCCCCGGCCGAGGCACTCTCCGCCGCCCGGATGACCCTGCCCCTCGGTACCCGCCTCGCCGCAGGAACACTGCGCACCCTGGCCCGCACCCAACTTCGCGGTCCGGGACCTCAGACCGGCATGATCCCCGGCCCGCGCCGTGACGCCGGAGCACACCTGCCACCGGGCTGCACGGGTACGGAGGCCACCCTGCTCTTCCCCGTCCTGCTGGCGGAGGCCCGCCGCTGGGGACTCCCGGAACCGGAGACGCGGGAACTGCTGCCCGCCGCCGAGCGCTGCCTGACCTGGCTGCGCGCCACAGCAGGCGACCGGACCTACCTCTGCGACCCGCAGCCCGGTGGCCCCGTGCGCGGCGAGACCCAGGCCCACGCCCACCGGGCCGCCCTGCTCGGTGCCGACCTTCTCGACTCCTGCGACCGGCCCGGCGGTGCCGGGCTGCGGCAGTGGGCGGCGGAGCTGAGGAAGGCGTTCCGGGTGGACTTCTGGGTCGACGAGCGAGGCGGCGGCCGTCCTGCGGCGGCCCTGACCCCGGACGGCCGCCCCCTGGTCCAACTCGGCTCCGCCGCCGTGCACCTTCTCGACACCGGCCTGCTCGGCGCGGGCGAACTGGCCGCCGGCCTGCTCGACAAGGTGCAGACCGAGCAACTCGCCCGGCTGCTCGGCGGACCGGCCATGGACTCGGGGTGGGGGCTGCGGGGCCTGGGAGCCAAGGAGACGGGACACAGCCCGTTCGGCCATCGGTCCGGCGCCGTCCGGGTCCAGGAGACGGCACTCGCCGTCGCCGGGCTGGCCGCCGCGGGCTACGAGAGGGAGGCGGGCGGGCTGCTGCACGGCCTGCTGGCGGCGGCCGAACACTTCGGTCACCGACTGCCGGAGATGTTCGCCGGCGAGCAGCGCTCCGAGGGAAGTGCTCCCCTTCCGCACCCCGCGGCCTGCCGTCCGGCGGCCACGGCCGCTGCTGCCGGGGTTCTGCTCCTGACCACGCTCGCCGGCATCCGCCCCGACGCACCGGCAGGGACCGTCACCCTCCGCCCGGTCCACAGCGCGCCCCTGGGCGAACTCGGCCTGACCGGACTGCGGGTAGCCGGTGCGCCCTTCTCGGTACGGGTCAGCCGGCTCGGTCTGGCCATGGTCGAGGAGGCCGCGGACGGCCTGCAGCTGGGGGTGTGAGCTCCTGCCGGGAGAAGAGCGAGCCGGTAGGGCGGCACGGCCGCGACGAAAGGACGGCCGAGTGGAGAACGTGTGCCGGAACGAACCGGGGGGCGCATACCGGAGCGAAGTGGATCAGCCGTCGGAGTGAGCACCGAAGGGAGTGTTTATCGTCAGGCAGACGACTATGATCACCGCATGCCCTACGACCCGTCAGCCTTTCCGCCGTTCGCCGTCACCGTGGACCTGGTCGTGCTGACCGTGCGCAGCCATGCTCTGTACGCGCTGGCGGTACGCAGAGGCGAGTCGCCGTTCCAGGGGCGCTGGGCGCTGCCGGGCGGCTTCGTGAGGGCCGACGAGGATCTTTCGCAGGCGGCGGCGCGGGAACTCGCGGAGGAGACCGGGCTGCGGGCCCACGACCCCGACGCCCCCGCCCAGGAGGGCGGAGCCCACCTGGAGCAGCTGGCGACCTACGGCGACCCCAAGCGCGACCCCCGGATGCGCGTGGTCAGTGTGGCCCACCTCGCCCTGGCCCCCGACCTCCCCGCACCGCGTGCGGGCGGCGACGCCAGCAACGCGCGCTGGGCGCCGGTGGGGGAACTGCTCGCGCAGGGCGGCTACGGCCGGGACGGCGAGCCCGTCGCGCCGCTCGCCTTCGACCACGCCCAGATTCTGTCCGACGGTGTGGAACGGGCCCGCTCCAAGATCGAATATTCGTCCCTGGCCACCGCGTTCTGCCCGCCCGAGTTCACGGTCGGCGAGTTGCGCCGGGTCTACGAGGCGGTGTGGGGCGTGGCGCTAGACCCGCGCAACTTCCATCGCAAGGTGACGGGAACCCCCGGTTTCCTGGTCCCCACCGGCGGTACGACCACCCGTCAGGGCGGCCGCCCGGCCCAGCTCTTCCGGGCCGGCGGGGCCACTCTGCTCAACCCGCCGATGCTGCGGCCCGAGGTGTGACCGTCCGACAGCGCGAACTCGGGCAGGATTAAAACCCTCTATACCCGGAAAAACGGTCATTCCGCGCTATCTTCCCTAAGGTGATCCAGGCCTTCGGACTGACCAGCAACCCCCGCAAGGCGCGCCCGCCCGCCGTCGACGATGTGACCTTCGAAGCGGCCGAGGGCCGCGTCACCGCACTCCTGGGCGAGGCGGGCGCGGGCAAGAGCACGGCGCTCAGACTGATGCTCGAACTCCAACAGGGCCGTGGGCTCACCTACTTCAGGGGCAGCCCCCTGCACTGCATCGCCCACCCCTCCCGTGAGGTCGGCGTGCTCCTCGGTGATGTCCCCGGCCATCCGTCCCGCTCCGTCCGCGGGCATCTGCGCATGCTGTGCGCTGCGACCGGGGTGCCGGCCCGGCGCGCCGACGAAGTGCTCGAAGCGGTCGGGCTCGTCAGCCTGCGCGAGGAGCGCCTGGGCACGCTGTCGCACGGCATGGACCGTCGGCTCGGCCTCGCCTGCGCCCTCCTCCCCGACCCGCACACCCTCGTCCTGGACGAACCCACGGACGGCCTTCCCACCCGTGAGGCCCACTGGATGCACCGCATGCTCCGGGAACACGCGGCACAGGGCGGCACGGTCCTGTTCACCACCGCCGACCCCAAGGAGGCCGCGCGCGCCGCCGACCGGGTCGTCACCCTGGAGGCCGGCAGGCTCGTCGCGGACCAGAAGGCCGGCGAGTTCGCCCGCACGCGGCTCCGCCCACGCGTGGCCGTCCGCAGCCCCCACGCCGCCCGGCTCGCCGCCGTTCTCGGCAAGGAGGCCCGCACCGACCACCGCTCGGTGGAGGTCGTGCGGGAAGGCGGCAATCGCCTCTCCGTGTACGGCAGTACGACCGCCGAAGTCGGCGAGACCGCCTTCCGCCACGGCATCCTGATCCATCAACTCGCTGACGAGACCGGCGACATGGGGCCGGGCGCCGGAGCGAAGCCGCCGACGGGCGAGGCGCCGGAGACGGTACGGCGGGAGCCGGACCCCGGGGAGTCGGCCACGGCGGACGAGGGACGGCCGACGTGCGAGCGGCGACGCGGCGAGAGCGAAGGCGAGGGGGAGGGCGAACAGACCGCGGCGGACGGTGCCCGGCCGGCGTATCCGCAGCGAGCCGTTGAAGAGGCTCCTTCGGCCGATCGGCAGGACGCGCCGCGCGCGGACCGGCGCAAGGACGCGGACACGCCCGCGGTCGCCCCGCAGCCGAGGGCGGAGCTGGGCCGCTCGCAACCCGCGACCGCCCCCAGCTCCGTACAACAGCCGCGCACCACCGGCCAGGAGCCGGGCCGAAGCCGACCGGCCGCTGCCGGGGAAGCCTCCGGCGCGGCCGGACCGCAGCCCTCCGTCGCCGCCGCAGGGCTCACCGGCAACCCGACCGTCATGCCTCTGCCTGTGACCCAGGACGCGGAGCTCTCCACCCACCGGCGTCCCACCGACCAGTTGCCTCCTCCGGCGACCGCCAAGCCTCCGGCCGCTCCCACCCTCGCCAAGCCGCTGGCCTCCCTCGGCTCCGCCGAGCCCTCCGGGCATGCCGGGTCCACCAGGACGGCGCCCGCCGTGCCCGCCCAGCCACCCGCCGCCACTTCCGCCCAGTCGCTGACCCGGGCGATGTCCGTGGAAGCCGCGGTGCCCGTCGAAGGCCGGACAGCCCAGTCACCGCTTCACGCCGTACCCGCCGAAGCGCCCTCAGCCCGGCCGTCGACCCGCGCACTACCCGTCGAAGCCGCGACCGCGCAGCCGCCGACGCACGTATCCGCCGAAACCGTCGGCGCTGAGCCGCCGATCCGCGCCGTGCCCGCCGGCGCCCCCGTAGGCAGGCCGCCCGCTCACGCCGGACCCGCCGGGACCCCCACCGTCCAGCTGTCCGCCGGGCACCCGCAGCCGGGGGCGCGGCCCCGCAAGGCCTCGCCAGCCGGCGACGAGTCGGCCCCGGCCGGTGCCGCGCGTCAGGACGGAGCCGTCGACGATCTGGACCCACTGTCCCCGCTTCCGCCCCCCATCTGCGTCCGCCCCGCCCCCAGTCCTCTCCGCCCCCTGCGCTACGAACTCCGCCGGGCCGCCGGGATCGGTGCCGGCTTCCTCACCTGCGGTGCCGTACTGCTGTTGTCCGCCCTCATCGCCGTGCTGCTGGCCCGGGTCGGGCACACCCCGCAGACCCGGCTGTTCGCGGCCTGGCCGCGGGAGCTGCCGCTGCCCCCGGCGGCGCTCGGCGCGGGACTGCTGGGGGCGCTGGCCTTCGGAGACGAGTTCCGCCACCCCGCGCTGGCGGCGGACCGCGGCACCGTGCCCCGTCGGCTGGGGCTGCTCACCGCGAAACTGCTGGTCTCCGGAGCCACCGCGGTCCTGCTCTCGTTCCTCACCCTGGGTTGCGACGCCGAAGTGCTCTACCTCGTCTACGGTCGGGAGCTCGCGCAGGTTCCCGCAGACTGGTTCTCGCTGACCGCGAGTTGGTTCGGGCTGGTCGTCGGCTGTGCCTGGGCCGGCGTACTGGCGGCAGGTGTCTTCCGGTCCACCACGGGCGGTCTCGCCGCGGTGCTCGCCGTACCTGTACTCGTCGTGCCGGTCGTACACAAGGCTGTGCAGGGGACGGAGGTACGGATGGCCGCCGGATTCCCTGTGCGGATGCGGGAGCTGTTCCTGCTGAAGTGGCCCTTCGGGGGAGAGCGCTATCTGGTCGGAGCGGCCCGGATGCTGGCCCAACCCGTGGGCGGCGCACTGGCGTTGTCGCTGGCCGCGCTGCTCTGCGCGTATCTGTACAGCACCCTGCGGGCCAGGGTCCGATGACCGCGGACCGGGCGCTTGAGTTCCCGCCGTGCGCACAACTCCCCGCAGAAAGCCCGTTTCTTTCCGATAAGGCGTCAATTGCGACGGGGTGAGCGATCACCCTTTCGTGTGCTTTTCACCAAAGACCTCAAGGGAGTTGAAGGCAGCGCCGACAAAGGATCCGTGAGTACCCTTGCGCACACCATGATGACCGCCGCCCGCTCCGCAGACTCTGGTCTGGTCGGCCCGGGCGAACTCGACCGCTACCCCTATGCGGAGGTCCCCGCCGCCGATCGTGTGGGTACGCCCTCCTGGGAGGGCGCGGATCCGGAGCTGGGCCGTGTCGGCCGGCGCGCCGCGGGCAGCCGCGGCCGCGGACTGCACGGCCAGCTCGTCCAGCAGCTGGGTCAGATGATCGTCTCCGGCGACCTGGGTGCGGACCGCCCTCTGGTCCCCGAGGAGATCGGCCAGCGTTTCGAGGTCTCCCGCACCGTCGTCCGCGAGTCCCTCCGGGTCCTGGAGGCCAAGGGCCTGGTCAGCGCCCGCCCGAACGTCGGCACGCGCGTGCGTCCCGTCAGTGACTGGAACCTCCTCGACCCGGACATCATCGAGTGGCGGGCCTTCGGGCCGCAGCGGGACGACCAGCGCCGTGAGCTCAGCGAGCTGCGCTGGACGATCGAGCCGCTCGCCGCCCGCCTCGCCGCCGGGCACGGGCGTGAGGACGTCCAGCAGCGCCTGTGCGACATGGTCGAGATCATGAGTCACGCCATGGCGCAGGGTGACGCGCTGACCTTCTCGCGCGCCGACGCCGAGTTCCACTCGCTGCTCATCCAGATCGCGGGCAACCGCATGCTGGAGCACCTCTCCGGCATCGTGTCGGCGGCGCTCCAGGTGTCCGGCGGCCCGGTCACCGGCTGTGAGCGGCCGAACGAGGCGTCCCTGGCCCAGCACGCGCGGATCGTCGACGCGCTCGGCACCGGCGACGGCACCGCGGCCGAGTCGGCGATGCGCCAGCTGCTGACCATCCACCCCGAGGTGGAGCGCGTGGTGCCCGCACCGCGCGAGCACTGACCCGCGTCGGGAGCGGTGTGCTCGGTCAGTGCCGCGGTCTCGGGGTGCCGTCGGTCCGGGAGTCTGCTTCCGCCGCCGGCCGCCGCCGGGCCCCGCCGGAGCCTCAGGGGATCCGGCGGGGCCCGGCGGCGCGGCGGGGCCGCTGTGGTGCGCGGTGACCGGTCGTGCGACGTGTTCCGCAGCGGTCGTACGATCAGCTCCGCGGCTGCCGTCGGCAGGCGCCGCGGCGGTCCGAACGGCCCGGACAGATCGTCAACGGCAACCTCTGTCCGCATCTGGCCGTTTTTGAGCGCTTACGGGGTGTGACTCGGGCCACGTAGATTGGGCGTAACGCTCTTGCGAACAACGCGATGACCTAAGAGGTGACAGCCGCGGAGGGAATACGGACGCCATTCATGGCGCTGTGAATCTTCCCGGCCCCCCGCCCGCGCCGTCGGCCCATCCCCAAGCCGGCGGTCGGCTCCAGTCCGTCCCGGACGGGGCCGGAAGCCGTTTTCCAACGTTCCGAGAGGTTGTTCGTGTCGGCCAGCACATCCCGTACGCTCCCGCCGGAGATCGCCGAGTCCGTCTCTGTCATGGCTCTCATTGAGCGGGGAAAGGCTGATGGGCAGATCGCCGGCGACGATGTGCGTCGGGCCTTCGAAGCTGACCAGATTCCGGCCACTCAGTGGAAGAACGTACTGCGCAGCCTCAACCAGATCCTTGAGGAAGAGGGTGTGACGCTGATGGTCAGTGCCGCGGAGCCCAAGCGCACCCGTAAGAGCGTCGCAGCGAAGAGTCCGGCCAAGCGCACCGCCACCAAGACGGTCGCGGCGAAGACGGTGACCACCCGGAAGGCCACCGCCACGGCCGCCCCGGCCGTGGCTTCCGCAGCCGTCGCCGACGATCCGGCCGAGGAGGCGGCGACCGTGAAGAAGGCCGTTGCCAAGAAGGCCGCCCCCACCGCCAAGAAGGCGGCCGCGAAGAAGACCGCGACCGCCGCCGCCAAGAAGACGGTGGCCAAGAAGACCGCCGCCAAGAAGGACGACGTCGAGATCCTTGAGGACGAGGTCCTCGAGGAGGCCAAGGCGGGCGCCGAGGAGCCCGAGGGCGCCGAGAGCGCGGGCTTCGTCCTGTCCGACGAGGACGAGGATGACGCGCCGGCGCAGCAGGTCGCCGCGGCCGGTGCCACCGCCGACCCGGTCAAGGACTACCTCAAGCAGATCGGCAAGGTCCCCCTGCTCAACGCGGAGCAGGAGGTCGAGCTCGCCAAGCGTATCGAGGCCGGTCTGTTCGCCGAGGACAAGCTGGCCAACGCCGACAAGCTCGCCCCGAAGCTCAAGCGCGAGCTGGAGATCATCGCCGAGGACGGCCGCCGTGCCAAGAACCACCTCCTGGAGGCCAACCTCCGTCTGGTGGTCTCCCTGGCCAAGCGCTACACCGGCCGCGGCATGCTCTTCCTGGACCTCATCCAGGAGGGCAACCTCGGTCTGATCCGCGCGGTCGAGAAGTTCGACTACACCAAGGGCTACAAGTTCTCCACGTACGCCACCTGGTGGATCCGCCAGGCGATCACCCGCGCCATGGCCGACCAGGCCCGCACCATCCGTATCCCGGTGCACATGGTCGAGGTCATCAACAAGCTCGCGCGCGTGCAGCGCCAGATGCTCCAGGACCTGGGCCGCGAGCCCACCCCGGAGGAGCTGGCCAAGGAACTCGACATGACCCCGGAGAAGGTCATCGAGGTCCAGAAGTACGGCCGTGAGCCCATCTCCCTGCACACCCCCCTGGGTGAGGACGGCGACAGCGAGTTCGGTGACCTCATCGAGGACTCCGAGGCCGTCGTCCCCGCCGACGCCGTCAGCTTCACGCTGCTCCAGGAGCAGCTGCACTCGGTGCTGGACACCCTGTCCGAGCGCGAGGCCGGCGTCGTCTCCATGCGGTTCGGTCTCACCGACGGTCAGCCGAAGACCCTCGACGAGATCGGCAAGGTCTACGGCGTCACGCGTGAGCGCATCCGCCAGATCGAGTCCAAGACCATGTCGAAGCTGCGCCACCCGTCGCGTTCCCAGGTGCTGCGCGACTACCTCGACTAGGTCGCGTTCGTACGACCTCGAAGGCCCGGTCCCCTCGGGAGGGAGCCGGGCCTTCGCGCTGCGGGTCGCGGTGCGCTGCATGACTCTGGGTGTCCCGGTACCACCCAGAGTGAGGAGCGTGCATGCGCCGTTCTGTTGCCCCGGTCCTGATCCGGCCGCTGATCCTGGCGGCCGTCGCCACGGCCATACCGCTGGCCACCACGTCTCCCGCCGCCGCCGACAGCGTCGTGGTCGGCGGCTTCCCCGTCGACGTCTCCCAGGCCCCGTGGACGGTCGCGCTGTCCAGCCGTGACCGGTTCGGGGGTACGCGGGCCGGCCAGTTCTGCGGGGGAGTGGCGATCGGGCGGACCACGGTGCTGACCGCGGCCCACTGCCTGACCGACGAGGTCGTCGGCGGGCCGTCCGACCCGGTCCGCGACCTCAAGGTCATCGCGGGCCGCACGGATCTGCTCGCTGCGCAGGGACAGGAGATCCCCGTCACTGTCGTCCGCGTCAATCCGGGCTACGACCCCGACGCCAACACCGGTGACTTCGCAGTCCTCACCCTTGCCAAGCCCCTGCCCGGCGACGCGGTCATCGCGATGGCCCCCCAGGGGGACGCCGCCTACGGCCCCGGCACCAGTGCCCTGGTCTCGGGGTGGGGTGACATCACGGGCGGCGGCGACTACTCACGCCGGCTGTACGCGGCACGGCTCCATGTGCTGCCCGACGAGACGTGCGAGCGGGCCTATCCCGGCGGCGCCGACGGCACCTTCCGGGCGGACTCGATGGTGTGTGCGGGCGAGACCCGGGGCGGCCCGGACGCCTGCCAGGGCGACAGCGGAGGGCCGCTGGTCGCCGACGGGAAGCTGATCGGGCTCGTGTCGTGGGGGAGCGGCTGCGGGCGCCCGGGGAATCCCGGCGTCTACACGCGCGTCTCGGAGGTCGTACGGGCGCTGGGCCCCGGCGGTGCCCTCAGTGGCTCACGCCGGCCTCACACGCCCTCCTGACGGCCTCTACGCGGCTACGACGAGGGCGGCCGCTCCCCTGGAGGAGCGGCCGCCCTTCACCGGCCTGTGCCGGAGCTGGCTCGTCGTGGATGCGAGAGGTCAGCGCTCATCTTCCGAGGCGATGGCCGGAACGGTGGTCAGCCGCTCCGTCTCGTCCTGTATCTCAGCGGCGATCTTCTTGAGTTCCGGCTCGAACTTGCGACCGTGGTGGGCGCAGAAGAGCAGTTCTCCGCCGCTGAGCAGCACGACGCGCAGGTATGCCTGGGCGCCGCAGCGGTCGCAGCGATCGGCGGCCGTCAGGTGGCTCGCGGGGGTCAGAACAGTAGTCACGTCGCCTCTTCTCTAGCTCGACGAGCTGTCGTACCAGGGTCAACATCCAACCAGCCCGAAAACGTTCCCGCTCGGGGCTTCTCCTCGAAAAAAATCTTTCGAGGTGGCCGTCTGCTGCCGGTTGGCGGCGAATGTGCCGTATTGCGTTTCTTGAGTGCTTACGGGTTCGCGCGGTTCATCGGTCTCATCCTCCCGGCCGGGTTGCCGGTTGTTTGTGAGGACGTGCCCGGAGCCTAAATGGTTCATGCCTCGAAGGGAACGTGATATGTACTTCACTCCATCGAGGGATCGAACACGTATACGACGTTGGACTAGTGTGAGTTCACCACGAGGGTGGCGTTACAACGGCTCTACCAGGCCTCGGTACCCTCTGAGCGGCGACCGAAGCCGACCCCTTACCCCAAAGGGGCCCCATTGAAATTCAGCGAGGAGCGAACCGCGTGACCGCCGATACGTCCGTGCCGTCCACTGCGCTGCTGGCAGGAGCAGACCGGGACGGCTCCAACTACACCGCGCGGCACCTGCTCGTCCTTGAGGGCCTGGAAGCCGTGCGCAAGCGTCCCGGCATGTACATCGGATCGACTGACAGTCGTGGTCTGATGCACTGCCTGTGGGAGATCATCGACAACGCCGTGGACGAGGCCCTCGGCGGCTACTGCGACCACATCGACGTCATCCTCCATGACGACGGCTCCGTCGAGGTCCGGGACAACGGCCGCGGCATCCCCGTGGACGTCGAGCCCAAGACCGGTCTGTCCGGCGTCGAGGTCGTCATGACCAAGCTGCACGCCGGCGGCAAGTTCGGCGGTGGCTCCTACGCCGCCTCCGGCGGTCTGCACGGCGTCGGTGCCTCCGTGGTCAACGCGCTCTCCGCGCGTCTCGACGTCGAGGTCGACCGCGGCGGCAGTGTGCACGCCATCAGCTTCCGCCGTGGCGTGCCGGGGGCCTTCACCGGCGTCGGCCCGGACGGCAAGTTCGAGGCCGGGAGCGGGCTGCGCAAGACCAAGAGGGTGCCCAAGACCCGCACTGGCACGCGCGTGCGCTACTGGGCCGACCGCCAGATCTTCCTCAAGGACGCCAAGCTCTCCCTGGACACGCTCCACCAGCGTGCCCGCCAGACCGCGTTCCTGGTGCCCGGCCTGACCATCGTCGTCCGGGACGAGTACGGCCTCGGCGAGGGCGGCAGCAAGGGCGAGGAGTCGTTCCGCTTCGACGGCGGCATCAGTGAGTTCTGCGAGTACCTGGCCACTGACAAGCCGGTCTGCGACGTCCTCCGCTTCTCCGGACAGGGCACCTTCAAGGAGACCGTCCCGGTCCTGGACGAACACGGCCAGATGACCCCCACCGAGGTCACCCGCGAACTCGGCGTCGACGTGGCGCTGCGCTGGGGCACCGGTTACGACCAGAACGTCAGGTCGTTCGTCAACATCATCGCCACGCCCAAGGGCGGCACCCATGTGGCCGGCTTCGAGCAGGCCATCCGCGAGACCCTCAACGAGGCACTGCGCGCCAAGAAGCTGCTGCGCGTCGCCGAGGACGACATCGTCAAGGACGACGCTCTGGAGGGCCTCACCGCCGTCGTCACCGTCCGGCTCGCCGAGCCGCAGTTCGAGGGTCAGACCAAGGAGGTCCTCGGTACCTCGGCTGCCCGCCGGATCGTGAACAGCGTGATCTCCAAGGAACTGAAGGCGTTCCTCACCTCCACCAAGCGTGACGCCGCCGCCCAGGCCCGCGTGGTCATGGAGAAGGTGGTCGCCGCCACGCGGACCCGCATCGCCGCCCGCCAGCACAAGGACGCGCAGCGCCGCAAGACGGCCCTGGAGTCCTCGTCCCTGCCCGCCAAACTCGCCGACTGCCGCAGCGACGACGTCGAGCGCAGCGAGCTGTTCATCGTCGAGGGCGACTCCGCGCTCGGTACGGCGAAGCTCGCCCGGAACTCCGAGTTCCAGGCGCTGCTGCCGATCCGCGGCAAGATCCTCAACGTCCAGCGGTCCTCGGTGACGGACATGCTGAAGAACGCCGAGTGCGGGGCGATCATCCAGGTCATAGGGGCGGGCTCCGGCCGCACCTTCGACATCGACGCCGCCCGCTACGGCAAGATCATCATGATGACCGACGCCGACGTCGACGGCTCCCACATCCGCTGCCTGCTGCTCACGCTGTTCCAGCGCTACATGCGGCCCATGGTCGAGGCCGGCCGGGTCTTCGCCGCGGTGCCGCCGCTGCACCGGATCGAGATCGTCCAGCCCAAGAAGGGCCAGGACAAGTACGTGTACACGTACTCGGACCGTGAGCTGCGCGACAAGCTCATGGAGTTCCAGAGCAAGGGCATTCGGTACAAGGACTCCATCCAGCGCTACAAGGGTCTCGGCGAGATGGACGCCGACCAGCTGGCCGAGACGACGATGGACCCGCGCCACCGCACCCTGCGCCGCATCAACCTCTCCGACCTCGACGCGGCCGAACAGGTCTTCGACCTTCTGATGGGCAACGACGTGGCTCCTCGCAAGGAGTTCATCTCCAGCTCGGCGGCGACGCTGGACCGGTCACGGATCGACGCGTAGCCGCTGCGCCGGGCTTCGGCCGAAGAGGCGGCCGGCGGGCCGGGGCACGGTGGGCCGGGCAGCGGTGAGATGTGCGCTGTCCGGCCCACCGCGTCGGCAAGTAAACCCGCCGGCTGCCCCGCCACACGCCGGTCGGCCGTTCACGCGGGGTGCCTGCCGCTCGTCCTGCGGGGTGTCGACCGCCCGTTTTGCGGGGTGCTGGGCCGTGTGTCGTGGGTGTGCCGGCCGGTCGTTTCGCGAGGGGTCTGTTCGGTTGTGCCGCGGGGTGTTTGGCGGCTGTGCTGGGGTGCCCGCTGGTCGTTTCGCGAGGGGTCTGTCGCTGTGCTGCGAGTGTCTGCCGGCTGTCCTGGGTACCGACCGGCCGCTTTCGCGAACTGCCTGTCGGCTCTGCCGCGAGCTGCCTTCGGGCTGTGCTGCGGGGTGCCTGCCGGCTTTCCCGCGCGATGCCACCCTGGCCGTTCTGCGAGACTCCCGCCGCCGACCCGTCCCAGGCCCATCGGCTCATTCAAGGCCCGTCGGTCTACGCGAGGTCCGTCGGTCCGTCCGAGGCCCGTCGGTCTACCCGAGGTCCGTCGGTCCGTCCGAGGCCTATCGGCGCACCTGAGGCCCTTCCGCCGACCATGCGGCCCAGCGGGTGGTTCTCCACCCGGGGGTGGAGAGATCCCGCTCGCTGGAATCCACCCGTGATCCACCCCCGCTCCGATCTGCTGACCCGCGCATTTCCGTAGCGTCGAAGGCGTCGGCAGCTCCCGCTCCCGGCACTGCCCCTTCCCGCTCACGGAGGCTCTGATGTCCGGGCTCGTCAACGCGTTGCTGATCGTGGCCGTCGTCGTCGTGGTGATCGCGCGCCAGTTCCGCGCCCGCCCGATCAGCACAGGACGGCGCTTCTGGCTGCTGCCCGTGATTCTCGCGGTCGTCGCGCTGCGCGAACCCGGCATACTCGACGCCCATCACCGCACCGAGTCCGCCCTGCTGCTCGCCACCGAGGTGCTGGTGGGGCTGGGGTTGGGCGCCGGCTGGGCCTGGACGACCCGGGTGTGGACGGAAGCCGACGGTGTCGTCTGGACCAAGAGCACCAAGGCCAGCGCGGCCGTCTGGTTCGCCGGCATAGCCGTGCGTGTCGGTCTCTACGCCCTCGGAGCCGTCGTCGGCGTCCATCAGGACAGCTCGGCCCTGATGCTCGGCCTGGCGGTCACCCTGCTGGTCCGCTCCGGCATCCTCGTCTGGCGTGCTCAGACGCTCCCCTCCGCCGCTTCCGCAAGCGGCCCCACCCGGGCGTACGGTGACGACATGGCCCGGGTCACCAGGAAGGAAGGCGTGTGACGGAGAACGCCTGGACACGCTGGCCCTCGCGCGAAGCGCTCAGCCGTGAGGGGCTCTCCCGGCCCCGGCGCTCCCTCGCCTGGGGCGTGCGACTGCTCGTCCTCGCCCTGCTGCTGTGGAGTGCCTTCAACCAGTCGCACGTCCAAGGCTGGGGCGTGGCCGCGGCCGTGGCGGGGGTTGTCGTGACCGCCGTGGTCTCCTGGGGATTCTTCCGGACAACCTACGCCCACCGGCTCGTGCCCTCCCTGGCGCTGATCACCGTCCTCCTGGCCATCGCGGTCGTGGCGGAGACCACCGGCTTCCAGGGACCGGCCCTGGTGATCTGGTGCGGCTGCGGAATCTCCGCCCTGGAGCGGTTGCCGGTCGCGATCGCCCTGCCCGTTGCGTCGGTGGGCCTGGCCTCGTACTCCGCGTTCAACAACGACGTATGGCTCACCACCGCGGCCACCGTCGTCGGAATGGCTCTCGCCGGCTATGTCATGAGACTCGACGCCGAGGCTCGAGGCAGCGCTCAGCGGCTGCTCGCCCAGGAGCGCGCCGCGAGAGCGGCCGAGGCCGAGTCGGCGGCGCTGGCGGAGCGGGCGAGGATCGCACGGGAGATCCACGACGTGCTGGCCCACAGCCTCTCCGCCCAGATGGTGCACCTGGAGGCCGCGCGGCTGCTGATCGAGCGCGGAGCCGACCGGGAGCAGATCCTCGAACGGGTGGTGGCCGCCCGGGGAATGGCCCGCGCCGGGCTCGCCGAGACCCGTCAGGCCCTGTCCGCCCTGCGCGGTGAGCTCACCCCGCTGGAGGACTTCCTGACCGGACTGGTCGGCTCGACCGACGGTGCCGACGTCACCGTCACGGGGGAACGCAGATCCCTGCCCGCCGAGGCGTCGCAGACCGTACGACGCGTGGCCCAGGAGGCGTTGACAAACGTTCGCAAGCATGCCCACGGCGCCAAGGTCCATGTGCGGCTGGACTACAGCGAGCACGAAGTGACGCTGAACGTACGCGACTCGGGCGGTCGTCCCGGCGAACTCGCCGGCGCCGGCGGCGGGTACGGTCTGCTGGGTATGCGGGAGCGGGCCGAGCTGCTGGGCGGGTCGCTGGAGGCGGGACGTGATGACGACGGGTTCGAGGTGAGGTTGAGGGTGCCCGTATGACGGAGACGGAGGGGGAGAAGAAGCCCGCGCGGGTCGTGGTCGCCGACGACCAGACAGTGGTCAGGGAGGGCATCGTGATGCTCCTCGGGCTGCTGCCCGGCGTGGAGGTGGTCGGAGCGGCGGGCGACGGGGAGGAGGCGGTCCGGCTGGTCGCCGAACTCTCCCCGGACGTGGTGCTGATGGACCTGAGGATGCCGCGCTGCGACGGCGTGGAGGCGACTCGGCGGATCCGGTCGGAGTACCCCGGGACCCAGGTCGTGGTGCTCACCACGTTCGCGGACGACGAGTCGCTGTTCCCGGCGCTGAGAGCCGGCGCCCGTGGCTACCTGACCAAGGACGCGGGCGGCGACGAGATCGTGCGAGCCGTGGAGAGCGTGCTGTCGGGAGACGCGGGGCTGTCGCCGAGCATCCAGCGAAGGCTGCTGGAGCGGCTGTCGCAGCCCGAGCCGGCGCCGGTGGCCACCGAGGCGCCGGACGGGCTGACCGCGCGGGAGACCGAGGTCCTGGTGCTGATCGCCGAGGGGTTCACCAACCAGGAGATCGCCCGGAAGCTGCACGTCTCCACCGCGACCGTGAAGACACACATCAACAACCTGTTCGCGAAGACAGGTCTCAAGGACCGGGCCCAGGCGGTGCGTTACGCCTACGGGAAGGGATTGGTGCGGCCACCAGCGGATTGAGTCACCTGATGGGGTGAAGAGCCAGGGGAAGAAGAGTCAGGGATCTTCCCGATCTGTCCATCCTTGGGCATGCAGTCAAGCAACGGGCGTCACCGCGACGGCGGGGGCGGCTCCGAGAGTTCGGCCGGGCGGCACGAGGACCAGGGCGAGTACGGCGCGGCCTCCCGAGAAGTCAGGTACGAGGACCCCTGGTACGACGCACTGGCCTCCGGCTGGGGCGAGCCGGACGGCACCGGGGGGCCGGCTCCCGCCGTACCGGGGGCACGAGCGGGGCGGGAAGAGGCGGCTGTTCGCGCCCGTGACGTGTATCTGGAGGTGCAGCGCAGCGCGGCCTTCCAGGAGGTGCGCAGCCGCTACCGGAGATTCGTGGTGCCGGGTGTCGCGGTCTTCCTCACCTGGTACGTGGGGTACGTGGTGACCGCCACGACGGCGCCCGGGCTGATGGCGCGGCCCGTCGCCGGAGCGGTGAACGTGGCGATGGTCGCGGGGCTCGGACAGTTCCTCACCACGTTCCTGCTCACCTGGGCCTACGCCCGGCACGCGCGGTTGCGCAGGGACCGCGCCGCGCTGGAGCTGCGCTGGGACACCCAGGAGCTGACCCGGGGCGCCCGGGGCGGTGCGTCATGACGGGCCATCACCAGACCCTGGCGCTGCTGCTGTTCAGTGCGTTCGTCGCCGTGACGCTCGGGATCACCACGTGGGTGAGCCGGAAGCGGCATGGTTCGGCGGAGGAGTTCTACGCCGGCGGGCGGCTCTTCTCGCCGATGGAGAATGGTTTTGCCATCGCGGGCGACTACATGTCGGCGGCCTCCTTTCTCGGGGTGACCGGGCTGATTGCGCTGTTCGGCTACGACGGGCTGCTGTATGTGGTCGGCTTCCTGGTCGCGTGGCTGGTCGTGCTGTTCCTGGTGGCCGAACTGGTGCGCAACTGCGGGCGGTTCACGCTGGCCGACGTGATCGCGGCGCGGATGAGCGAGCGGTCGGTGCGGATCGCGGTGGGCATGTCCTCGGTCACTGTGTCCGTTCTCTATTTGGTGGCGCAAATGGTGGGGGCGGGCAGCCTGGTAGCGCTGCTGCTCGGGCGGACCAGCGAGGCTGCGCAGGCGTGGACGGTCATCGGGGTGGGCGCGCTGATGGTGATCTACGTGTCGTTGGGAGGGATGCGGGCCACCACCTGGATCCAGATCGTGAAGGCGGTCCTGCTGCTGAGCGGGACGGTGGTGCTGACCGTGCTGGTGCTGTTGCACTTCCACGGGGACATCGACCGGCTGCTGGTCACGGCCGCCGAGCGCAGTGGGCACGGGAAGGCGTTTCTGGCGCCGGGGCTCAAGTACGGCGGGAGCTGGAGCGCGCGGGTGGACTTCATCAGCCTGGGGCTGGCGCTGGTGCTGGGCACGGCGGGCCTGCCGCACATCCTGTCCCGCTTCTACACGGTGCCGACCGCGCGGGCGGCACGGCGTTCGGCGGTCTGGTCGATCGGGCTGATCGGGAGCTTCTACCTGATGACGATCGTGCTCGGCTTCGGGGCGGCGGCCCTGGTCGGGCCCGACGCGGTGCGTGCGTCGAACGCGTCGGGGAACACGGCGGTTCCGCTGCTGGCGCTCGACCTGGGCGGCGGCTCGGGCTCCACAGGCGGAACGGTTCTGTTCGCGATCGTCGCCGCCGTCGCCTTCGCGACGATCCTCGCCGTGGTCGCCGGGATCACCCTTGCCTCCTCGGCGTCCGTCGCCCACGATCTCTACGCCACCCTGCGCAGGCCGCACGCCAGGCGTCGCAGCGAGGTCGGGGTGGCGCGCACGGCGGCGGTCGGTATCGGTGTCGTGGCGATCGCCCTCGGCCTGCTGGCCCGTGACATGAACGTCGCCTTCCTGGTGGGGCTCGCCTTCGCGGTGGCGGCGTCGGCGAACCTGCCGGTGCTGCTGTACTCGCTGTTCTGGCGGAACTTCACGACCCGCGGCGCGGTGTGGGCCGTATACGGCGGGCTGGTGCCCGCGCTGGCGCTGGTCGTGCTGTCCCCGGTGGTGTCCGGGAGCCCGGGCGCGCTGTTCCCGGGGGTGGACTTCCAGTACTTCCCGTTGCAGAACCCGGGGATCGTCTCCGTCCCGCTCGGCTTCCTGGCCGGCTGGCTCGGCACGGTCACCTCGGACGAGGTCCCGGACGAGGCCAGGCACGCGGAGACCGAGGTGCGGTCGCTGACGGGGGCGGGGGCGGTCTAGGGACTACGGCGCGACCCAGGCGTAGCGGTGCTCCGGGCGGCCCGTGTCGCCGTACTTCAGGGAGAGGCTGAGGCGGCCGGCCTGTTCCAGGTGGCGGAGGTAGCGCTGGGCCGTGGAGCGGCTCAGGCCGGTCTCGGCGGCGACCTCGTGGGCGGAGAGCGGATGGTCGGCGCGGTGCAGGACGCCGCAGATGAGGTCCGTCGTGGGCTCGGACTGGCCGCTGGGCAGGCCGGGCGCGGACGGTGCCGGTGAGGTGCGCAGGGCGCCGAAGATCCGGTCGACCTGCTCCTGGCCCGTCAGCCCCCGGCCGCCGACCCGGTCGACGGTACGGCGCAGGGCCGCGTAGGAGTCCAGGCGGGTGCGCAGGGCGGCGAAGGTGAACGGTTTGACCAGGTAGTGCAGGGCGCCCAGGCGCATCGCCTTCTGGACGGTGGTCACATCGCTGGCCGCTGTGATCATGATGACGTCGGTGCCGTGGCCCTGCTCCCGCATCTGGTGGACGAGTTCGAGGCCGGTCCGGTCCGGCAGGTAGTGGTCCAGCAGGACCAGGTCGATGGTGCCGCGGTTCACGGCGGCCAGGGCCTGGGCGGCGCTGTGCGCGCGGGCGGCCACCCGGAAGCCGGGAACCTTCCCCACGTACTTGGCGTTTATCTCGGCGACGCGGAAGTCGTCATCGACCACCAGGACGTCAATCATCAGGCCTCTCCTTCAAGGCCGGCGAGCGTTAAGCCCGTGTTTCGGCTCCGCAGTTGTAGCGCGAGCAAAAAGAGCACAACAGATGCTTGCGAGCAAAAGAACGGCTTGCGCCCAGAAGACTGCTGTCGTGGTCCGGGTCACACCTACCGTCCCGGCCCATGAGCGCAGACACCAGCCCCGCCATCGAGCTGCGGGGCGCGAGCAAGATCTTCAAGACCCCGTCGGGGGGTCTGCACACGGCTGTCCGCGACCTCGACCTCACCGTGGGGCGTGGTGAGTTCGTGGCCGTCGTAGGGCCGACGGGTTGCGGCAAGTCCACCACGCTGACCCTGGTCAGCGGGCTGGAGGAGCCCAGCGAGGGCGAGGTGCTGGTGGCCGGTGAGCCGGTCGCCGGCGTCGGCGACAAGGTCGGTTTCGTCTTCCAGCAGGACGCCACCTTCCCCTGGCGGACCGTGCTGTCCAACGTGATGGCCGGGCCCCGCTTCCGGGGCGTGCCCAAGGCGGAGGCCAAGGAGAAGGCCCGCGCCTGGCTGGCCAAGGTCGGTCTCGCCGCCTTCGAAGACCGTTATCCGCATCAGCTCTCCGGCGGCCAGCGCAAGCGCGTGGCGCTCGCCGCGACCTTCGTCAACGACCCCGAGATCCTGCTCATGGATGAGCCGTTCTCCGCGCTCGACGTGCAGACCCGGGCCCTGATGTCGGACGAACTCCTTGAGCTGTGGGAGGGCACGGGCGCCTCAGTCGTCTTCGTCACCCACGACCTGGAGGAGTCCATCGCGCTGGCCGACAAGGTCGTTGTCATGACCGCCGGGCCCGCCACCGTGAAGCAGGTCTTCGACATCGACCTGCCCCGCCCCCGCAAGGTCGAGTCGGTGCGTCTGGAGCCGCGGTTCATCGAGATCTACCGCGAAATCTGGGAGTCCCTCGGCGAAGAGGTCCGCATCACCCGTGAGAGGGGTGCCGCTCATGTCGCCTGACACCCTCAGCACACCGGTCGTCGACACGGCCAAGGCGGTGCCGGACCGCGCCCGGTCGCGGGCCCAGGCCGCCCGCAGACGCAAGGCGATCGTGTTCGCCGTGCGCGTCCTGCTCCTGGTGGCCGTCCTCGGCCTGTGGGAGGTCCTGTCCCGGGCCAAGGTCATCGATCCGTTCAACTTCTCGATGCCGTCGAAGATCTGGGACCAGATCTGGACCTGGGTCACCCACGGCACCGCGCTCGGCCCCCTGGGCGAGCAGATCTGGTACACGCTCTACGAGGCGCTGCTCGGCTGGATCATCGGAGTCATCGCCGGTGTGGTCTTCGGTATCGCACTGGGCCGGATCAGCTTCCTCGCCGATGTCCTTGGTCCATACATCAAGGTGCTCAACTCGATCCCCAGGATCGTGCTCGCCCCGATCTTCGTGATCTGGTTCGGGCTCGGCGCGTCCTCCAAGGTCGCCTCGGCCGTCGTGCTGGTGTTCTTCCCGGTGTTCTTCAACGCCTTCCAGGGCGCCCGCGAGGTCGACCGCAACCTGGTCGCCAACGCGAGGATCCTCGGCGCGAGCGACCGCAGGGTGACCCTCCAGGTCGTCATCCCGTCCGCCACCTCGTGGATCTTCACCAGCCTCCACGTGAGCTTCGGATTCGCCCTCATCGGCGCCATCGTCGGCGAGTACATCGGCGCCACCAAGGGCATCGGCCTGCTCGTCGCGCAGTCGCAGGGCACCTTCAACGCGGCCGGTGTGTACGCCGCGATGGTCATCCTCGCCGTCGTCGCGCTCGCCGCCGAGGGGCTGCTCACCTTCGCCGAGCGCCGCATCTTCCGGTGGAAGCCGTCGGACTCCGACAGCTGACCACCTCCCTCCCGCTTCCTCCGCTCCTCCCCGCACCGCCCTCTCACAAGGACGTGAACCGCATGCGCAAGTCCGCCAGATACAGCACCCTGGCCGCCGCCGGCCTGCTCGCCGTCTCCTCCCTCACCGCCTGTGCCAACGACGCGGCGAGCACGGCCTCCACCGGCTCCGGCAAGGGCACGAAGGTCAAGATCATGGTCGGTGGCCTGGACAAGGTCATCTACCTGCCCGCGATGCTCACCCAGCGGCTCGGCTACTTCGACGCCGAGGGCCTCAACGTGGAGCTGCTGACCGAGCCGGCCGGCGTCCAGGCCGAGACGGCGCTCGTCGCCGGGCAGGTCCAGGGGACGGTCGGCTTCTACGACCACACGCTGGACCTCCAGACCAAGGGCAAGGCCGTGGAGTCCGTCGTGCAGTTCTCGCGCGCGCCCGGCGAGGTGGAGATCGTCTCCACCAAGGCGGCGGGTGACATCACCTCGCCCAAGGACTTCAAGGGCAAGAAGCTCGGCATCACCAGCCTCGGCTCGTCGACCGACTTCCTCACCAAGTACCTCGCCGTCAAGAACGGGGTGAAGGTCAGCGACTTCTCGCCGGTCGCGGTCGGTGCCGGCGCGACCTTCATCTCGGCGCTCCAGCAGGGTTCCATCGACGGCGGTATGACCACCGACCCGACCGTCGCGACGATCCTGGACAAGAAGGCGGGCAAGGTCCTGCTGGACATGCGGACGCCGGAGGGCTCCCAGAAGGCGCTCGGCGGCCCGTACCCGTCGTCGAGCCTGTACATGCAGACGGACTGGGTCAACGGTCACAAGGACACCGTCCAGAAGTTGGTCAATGCATTCGTCAAGACGCTCAAGTGGATGTCCACGCACAGCGCCGCCGAGATCGCGGCCAAGATGCCCGCCGACTACTCCCAGGGCGACAAGGCCCTCTACACGCAGTCCATCAAGAGCACGCTGCCGATGTTCACCGACGACGGTGTGATGCCCGCGAACGGCCCGGAGACCGTGGAGAAGGTGCTCAAGGCGTTCAACACGAACATCCAGAACGCCGATGTCGACCTGAGCAAGACCTACACGACCGAGTTCGTCGAGGCCGCCAAGTGACGGCCGGGTGAGCGGGTCTCAGCCGCGGGTCGCCCACACGTAACGGTGTTCGGGGCGGCCCGCGTCGCCGTACTTGAGGGTCAGCCGGGCCCGTCCGGTGCGTTCCAGGAGCTTCAGATAGCGCTGGGCGGTCTGGCGGCTCACCCCCGTCCGCTCGGCGATCTCCTGGGCCGACAGCGGGCCCTCGGCGCTCATCAGGGACTGGCGCACGAGCTCGGCGGTGGTGGGGGAGTGCCCTTTGGGCAGCCCCGGCTCGGACGGCGCGGACAGCGCGCCGAAGATGCGGTCCACCTCGGCCTGTTCGGCCTCGCCGCCGCCGTCCAGGGTGCGCCGCAGCTGCGCGTACGCCTCCAGCTTGGCGCGCAGCCCCGCGAACGCGAACGGCTTGACCAGGTACTGCAGGGCGCCCTGGCGCATCGCCGCCTGCACGGTCGACACGTCCCGGGCCGCCGTCACCATGATCACGTCGGTCTGGTGGCCGCGCCTGCGCATCTCCTGGACCACCGCGAGGCCCGTGTCGTCGGGCAGGTAGTGGTCCATGAGGACGAGGTCGAGGCGGGGCAGGGTCTCCAACCGGTGCAGGGCCTCGGCCGCGTTGTGGGCCTCGCCCGCCACATGGAAACCGGGCACCTTGTCGACGTAGGCGGCGTTGACCCGGGCGACCCGGGTGTCGTCGTCCACGACCAGGACCTCGATCATCGCGCCTCCTCCTCGGCCGGGGTGAGCGCCGGCTCCCGTTCCAGTTCCGGCGCGGTCAGCGCCTCCGGGAGCACGACCGTGAACTGGGCGCCCCCGCCCTCCGGTTCGCCCACGGTCGCGCTGCCGCCCTGCCGTTCGGCGAGCCGGCGCACCAGGGGGAGCCCGATGCCGCGCTTGCCGTGCGTGGGCGGCTTCTTGGTGGACCAGCCCTCGGTGAAGACCAGCTCCCGCTGTGCCGCCGGGATCCCGGGCCCCGTGTCACGCACCCTGAGGACGATCGCGCGGCCCTCCGTGCACAACTCGACCTCCACGCGCGCGTGCGGCGTACCGCCGACCGCGTCCAGCGCGTTGTCCACCAGGTTGCCCACGACCGTGACCAGGCCCCTGGGGTCGATCAGCCGGTCCGGGAGCCAGGTGCGGTCGGACACCCACAGGGCGACCCCGCGCTCGGCGGCGACGGTGGCCTTGCCGACCAGCAGGGCGGCCAGCAGCGGGTCCTGGATCTTCTCCGTGACCTGCTCGGCGGTGACCCGGTGGTCGCCGACCACCTCGCCGACGAACTCCACGGCGTCCTCGTACATCTCCAGTTCCAGCAGCCCGAGCAGGGTGTGCATGCGGTTGGCGTGCTCGTGGTCCTGGGCGCGCAGGGCGTCGATCAGACCGCGCGTGGAGTCGAGTTCACGGCCGAGCTGCTCCAGCTCGGTGCGGTCGCGCAGGGTGGCGACGGCGCCGCCGTCGTCGGTGGGCATGCGGTTGGCGACCAGGACCCGCTGACCGCGCACGGTGAGCAGATCGGTGCCGGTCACCCGGCCGGCCAGCACATCGGTCGTACGGCCCGCGCCGAGCGCCTCGTCGGGGGACCGGCCGACGGCCTCGTCACCGATGCCCAGGAGCCGTCTCGCCTCGTCGTTCAGCAGCCGGATACGACCGCCGCGGTCGAGGGCGACGACGCCCTCCCGGATGCCGTGCAGCATCGCCTCACGCTCCGAGAGCAGCGCCGAGATGTCGGAGAAGGCCAGGTCGCGGGTCTGCCGCTGGACCCTCCGGGAGATCAGCCAGGCGGCCAGCGCGCCCGCCGCGAGGGCACCGCCGGCGTAGGCGAACAGCCCGGGGATGGTGCTGAGCAGCCGTGCCCGCACGCTGTCGTAGGCGATGCCGACCGAGACCGCCCCGATGATCCGGTGCTTCGAGTCGTACAGCGGCACCTTGCCGCGTGCGGAGCGGCCCAGGGTGCCGTTGTCGATCTGCATGACCTCCTGGCCGTCCAAGGCCTCCTTGGGCGAGGTCGACACATGCCGGCCGATCTCCGAGGGCGTGGTGTGCGACCAGCGGAATCCGCCCAGGTCCATCACCACGATGTACTCGGCGTTGGTGGCCAGCCGGATCCGTTCCGCCTCCTTCTGCACCGGCCCGTTCACGGTCGGCGCGGTGGTCAGGAGGCCCTCGGCGATCTGCGGGTCCTGGGCCGTGGTCTGGGCGATCGCCAGCGCCCTGTGCATCGCCTCCTGGTCCAGCTGTTTGCTCAGTGGCGCCAGGAAGAGTCCGGTCGCGAGCACCGCGACCCCCGCGGCGATCGCCAGCTGCATGAGCAGGATCTGCGAGAACACCTTCCGGGGCAGCCGGGGACGCAGACGGCGTACAGGGGGCGTGGGGCTCATACCCACGACGGTACGTGCGCGGGTATGCCGCGCTTAAGAGGGTGTGGCGTGGATCTCTTGACCAGTTCTTGGGAAAGTCCGGGTCAGCTCGCCAGCGCCGTCGTCGTCCGCAGCTCCCGCAGCGACACCACGTCCATCCGGGCCGGCGACCCCAGCACCGACACCCCGCAGCTCTCCGGACGCGGCGGCAGCGAGGCGCCCTGGGCCACGCACACCCGCCAGCGGCGGCCGTCGGCGTGGGCGACCGTGACCTCCCAGCGCGGGGCCGCGCCCTCGGTCCGTACGACGCTCAGCACGCCCGCCGCGTACTCGCCCGCCGCCTCGCGCACCGCCAGTTCGGCCGCCTGGCCGGGCCGTTCCCAGGCGGAGCAGCCGCGGCACCCCTCCAGCACCACACGGCCCTCGTGGATGCCGTGCAGGACCTCCTTGACGGCATGGGCCTCGGCACGGCCGTACGCGTAGCCGTACGGCAGGACGAGCACCGTCGGCGAGAAGCGATGACCACCCAGATGGGTGACCTCCCAGGTGCCCGAAACGCCGGACGCTGCCAGTTCGGCGGCGAGCGGGCGGCCCAGCAGGGCGCAGCAGCGGTCACGCTTGCCGTTGGTGCAGACGAGCGCGAGCGGGCCGCCCTGGTGCGGCCGGCCGTCGAGCGCCGCGTCGAACGAACGGTGGTCGCCCGTGCCGAGCGCGACGAAGTCGAGGTCGAGCAGCCGGCTCGGGTCGCGGGTGGTGGCGCTGTGCAGCCAGACGTTCCCGGGCACCGTGTGGGCGACGTACACCTGACGTACGGCAGGGGTGCCGGGGTCGGCGTGGCGGCCGGGGCGGCGGATGAGCGCGATCCGCACGCCGGTCCCCTTGGCGGCGGCCTCAAGGGCGCGGCCCAGCGCGGGGTCCAGATGGCTCGAAGTGAGCGCTTTGGCACCCCACGGGCCGGGTTGTTCCAGCAGCAGCCACGTCGTCGCGGTGGCTGCGGTACCCGAAACGGGCTCGTCGAGCATCCGGGAGACGGTTGCGCACCTACTCACAGAGGTGAGCCTAACCTGACTTTGCCCGGGGTGGCTTCCGGCCTCGTCCGTTCGCGCCTCCGAAGGGGGTGCCGAAGGGGTGTCGAAGGGGCGGTTACGGCAGGGGCTGTGGCGGTTTCGGGCCTACGTAGTGGCCGCTGGGACGCATGCGCAGCGGGCGTTCGCCGTATTCCTCCAGGGTGTGGGCGATCCAGCCCGCCGTCCGGGCGACGGCGAAGATCGTCTCGCCCGCGGTGGCGGGCATGCCGCAGGAGGCCGTGAACACGGCCAGCGCCAGGTCGACGTTGGCGTGCAGCGGGGTGTGCCGGGCGGTCGTGGCGACGATGTCCCGGGCCGCGAGCAGGGCGGGCTCCGCGCGGGGGACCTCCTCCAGCAGCGCGAACAGTGCACGCGCGCGTGGGTCCTCGCCCTGGTAGAGGCGATGGCCGAGGCCGGGGATACGGCGGCCCGCGCGGAGTTCGTCCGCGATCACCGTGAAGGCGCTGCCCTGGTCGAGGACATCGACCAGCATCCGGTGGGCGAGGCCGCTGGAGGCGCCGTGCAGGGGGCCTTCGAGCACGCCGAGCCCGGCCGACACGGCCGCGTACGCGTGTGCACGCGCGGACGCCGCGACCCGGACCGCGAGGGTGGAGGCGGCCAGGTCGTGGTCGACGAGCAGCGCGAGCGCGGTGTCCAGGACGCGCAGCGCGGCGTCGCTGGGGTCGATGCCGGTCAGCCGGCGCCACAGGCGGTGGGCCAGCGGGCCGTCGTCGTGCCCCCGCCGGCGCTGCACCGGGAGTGCGGCGACGAGCGTGGGGATCAGTACGCGCGCGGTGCCGAGGACGGACTCCTCGGACAGGTCGAAGCGCAGCGGGTCCTCGGCGGCCGCGGCGATCGTGGCGACCCGCAGCCGGTCGGTGGGCGAGGTGTGTTCGGGCAGCGCGTCGACGGTCCGGCGGGCGACCGTGACCGTGGCCTCCGGGGCGGTGAAGGTCACTCCCCGGGTCATGCGGCCCGTCCACAGCCACTCGGCGACCTCCTCGTAGGAGTGGTGCGCGGCGAGTTCCGTGGCGTCGACCCCCCGGAAGAAGTACCGGTCCTGGTCGATCAGGGTGATCCGGGTGCGCACCGACAGATCACCGCCGGAGCCCGGACTCCCGGCGGCCTCCCGCCTGTTGCGCCGGGCGAGCGCCTCCACCTCCCCGGCGTCGAAGGTGCTGGCGCGGCCCCCGGGCTCACGTCTGCTGCTGAGCTGGCCCCGGCTCACATAGGCGTACACGGTCTCGGGCTTCACGCCGAGCAGTTCGGCGGTCTCCTTGGTGCTCAGCCGCCGCGCGGGACTGCCGGGAGCGGGGTGTTGATCGCGCATGGGCGTCACCGTAGCCGCTTCAGCATGGATTGACTCGATCAATATTGATGGAAGTTGCGCGGTGGTGTGGTTGCCGTGGCGGACGACGTGGTCCTCGGCGCCGGAGCACGGCGCCGGGACGGAAGGAGCGCGAGGCCGCATCCTGTCGTACGAAGTGGTAGTAGGACTGCATCGCCATCAGGCAGTGTGCGCTGGAGCGGGTGATGCCCCGTTCGGCGGCGACGTCGGCCGACGGGCGGGTGACGTTTCCATGCGGTCAGCTTCCCGCGCGGCGCCGGCGCCGGGGCCGGCGGCGGGGGGCAAAGCGGGGGGTAAAGCGGGGGGGGGGCCGGGGGGGGGGGGGGGGCCCGGGGGGCG
>NZ_JAGXJL010000239.1:0-318 GCF_019091475.1 Streptomyces sp. GbtcB6
AAATGAAGTGTATAAGAATACTACTTTCGAAAATGCTTCAAAATAACATAAAAAAATAAATCCTGAAAAAAATATCTTAATTTTATGTTGGCCCAAAATTAATTAATAAAATTAATTTACAACAAAAAATATAATTTTCCTATTTAATTAAATATTTAAGAAAAATTTCAAATATTTGAGTATCATGATTAAGAATCAACTAAAATATTAATTTTCTATTTAATTAAATACACTTGAAAAATACTTCAAGCAAAACAGATAATATCTATCTAGACTTTCATTGACTAATTAATTCAACTTCTAATTATAATATATTTC
>NZ_JAGXJL010000240.1:0-309 GCF_019091475.1 Streptomyces sp. GbtcB6
GGTCGTTTCCTCGGGCCCACACTAGCTCCCTTTGCCGCGGAGATGACCGGCGAGTTTGCGTCTCAGCTTACCCGGTGTGCACCCAGGCGGTTCACTGCTTGCGCATCCTTGAACTCCATCTTCCAAGTCCAGGATCTCAGCCACTCCCTCACCGTGGTAAATATTTCGTAGTTTACTTTTTTCCTCATTATTTTCTCTTAAGGACTTTTACTCATACTTGTATCTTTTTCCAGCTTGCTGCCGAGGCCGGGCGCCTTTCCAAGAACCTAATTAACCATGGCTTCGTCTTGTCCGACTTTGGGGGCATGG
>NZ_JAGXJL010000241.1:0-308 GCF_019091475.1 Streptomyces sp. GbtcB6
AGATCATTGCAGGTATTCTTTTCCAATTGATTTTGCCAGAATTAATAGTTGTATTTTTCTCGTTTTGGTTTCATTTTGGTTGTTTTGCGGTTTTGAAACGAGCGCGTATTTTCATCTTCATGGTTCGCTCTGTACAGCTGAAGGCTTAGTGCATGTGGTATTTTTGTAAATATTTGTATGTGGACTGTACAAATGTTTAATGGGCCGGCCCAAAGTATTTTTGTAATTTTTTTTCCTTTTTTGTATTTTTTTGTTTTTTTCCCTAATATTTATATATAATTCTTTTATTTATATTTAAATCCTTAATT
>NZ_JAGXJL010000242.1:0-306 GCF_019091475.1 Streptomyces sp. GbtcB6
GCTTCCGCTGGCTGCACGACGAGGTCCGCGACGACCTCTGGGTCGGCTCCGTCAGCGGCGGCACCCACGTGTGCTCCTGCTTCGCGGGCGCCGTACCCACCCTCCCCGTCTACACCCGCGAACCGCAGGCACCCGGCCTCGGTACCGACCTCCAGGCCTGGGACCCGGCCGGCCGTCCCGCCATCGACGAAGTGGGCGAACTGGTCGTCACCAACCCCATGCCCTCCATGCCGATCCGCTTCTGGAACGCCCCCGACGGCAGCCGCTACCACGACAGCTACTTCGACACCTACCCCGGCGTGTGGC
>NZ_JAGXJL010000243.1:0-305 GCF_019091475.1 Streptomyces sp. GbtcB6
GTGCCCCGACCCGTCCTGCCCCGCGAAGCCCGCCGTGCCCCGGTAGGACACCGTGACCGGGCCGACCCTGACCTTCACCGACCCCCACACCGTCCTGCCGTCGTAGTCCTCGACCACCGCGCCCGGCAGGCACGGCGCGTCCCGTTCGATGTCGAGGCGCGCGTGCCAGGCGTCGTCGACCGGGACGGGGACGGTGAACTCGAGGCGCAGTTCCATGACTCACTCCTCCTGGCGGTCAGCGGCCGGCGGGTGCGTGGTTGGCGCCGGTGGGCGTGGCCAGGTGCGCCCCGCTGCCGCCCCAGCGC
>NZ_JAGXJL010000244.1:0-304 GCF_019091475.1 Streptomyces sp. GbtcB6
AGGAGGACGCCCTGGTATGGTGGGACATGGTGTCTCAGATTCATGATGTCACCACCATGACTTGGGAAAGGTTCCAAGAACTCTTCAACGCAAAGTATTACAATGAGGCGGTCAGAAGCGCCAAGAGGAAAGAGTTCGCCCACCTGACCCAGCGAGTGAATATGAGCATGACGGAATATATTACTCAGTTCAGCTGGTTGGCGAGGTTAGCCTCGGGATTTGCGCCAACCGATTTCAGTAAGAAAGAAAATATCTCTATGGACTTAATGTGAAGATCAAGTATGACCTTATGATCACTACCGGC
>NZ_JAGXJL010000245.1:0-303 GCF_019091475.1 Streptomyces sp. GbtcB6
CACTCCTCGACGCCGGGTACGGCGGTGGCCGCGAGGTGGCCGAAGAGGTTGTCGGGGTTGAGGGGGGGGCGGAAGGGCAGGCGGAGGGTGAGTGCGCCCGGGGCGTGATGCGCCGACTTGGGGCGGCGGGCGCGCAGTTCGCTCGGGGAGAGGGCGAAGACCTCGCGGACGGTGTCGTTGAAGGTGCGGATCGAGGAGAAGCCGGCCGCGAAGGCGATCTCCGCCAACGGCAGGGCGGTCGTCTCGATCAACAGGCGGGCGGTCTGGGCGCGTTGGGCCCGGGCGAGGGCCAGCGGGCCGGCG
>NZ_JAGXJL010000246.1:0-301 GCF_019091475.1 Streptomyces sp. GbtcB6
AGCGCACCTCATCTACAATGATCAACATTCTAGCAACCTTTTATTCGATCAAGATGTGAATCCGCGTTGTCCCGTTTAGGCGAGAGTCAAGGCTATTCTATCTTATGAGCTTCCACCATTGTTTCATATTCTTGCAAGTCTTATACAGTCGCCACCATTAGGGTGAGCATAAACTATATAAAAAACTTACAAGATTACTTATCTTTCGAGATTAAACGGTGCTAACTTGCTAATGAACGTTCCTCCATTAGGGAGGATTACTCACTAAAACAATAGCTATGTAAAACCAACAATGGAGATC
>NZ_JAGXJL010000247.1:0-300 GCF_019091475.1 Streptomyces sp. GbtcB6
GTCGAGCTGGGTGAGGTCGAGGCTGTCCTTGCTGCTCATTCGGGGGTTGAGCAGGCGGTGGCGTTGGTGCGGGAGGGCCGTCTGTTCGGCTATGCCGTGGGTGAAGTGGACGGCGATGAACTGCGGGCGTTTGCTGCCACGCGTCTGCCGGACTACATGGTGCCGTCGGTGGTCGTCGTCCTCGACGCCTTCCCGCTGACGGTCAATGGCAAGGTCGATCGTGGGGCTTTGCCTGTGCCTGATGTGGGTGTGGGTGGTTCGCGGGGGCCGGTGACGCGGACGGAGGAGGTTTTGTGCGGG
>NZ_JAGXJL010000248.1:0-299 GCF_019091475.1 Streptomyces sp. GbtcB6
TGGCCCCCGCCTTGCCCGTACTGGCCCCCGACCGCCCGCCCGGTCGGGTTGGCCCCGCCGTCGGGCGGCCGGAACAGGACCGGTGCCCCGCCGCCGGCAGCGGCGACCGCCGACTGGGTGCGGGAGATCTCCGAGTCGATCTGCGCCCGCGTCTCCTGGGTCAGGTGCGGATGGGTGTAGCTGTGGTTCCCGTCCCACATGCCCGCGCTGACCTGGGCCCTGACCTGGGCCGGGTTGGCGGCCGCGGACTGGCCCTCGTTGAACATGGTGGCCCGCAGTCCGTTCGCCCCGAGGGCGCC
>NZ_JAGXJL010000025.1:0-170858 GCF_019091475.1 Streptomyces sp. GbtcB6
CGCCTCGGAGACCGGGCAGGACGAGCCGCTCCCGTTGGACGAGATCGCGCTCAACGGTCTCACCGCGTCGCTCGCCGGGGAACTGCGCGACCTCGACGACCAGGTGCGCGCCCAGGAACTGGAGGACGGCCTGTCCGGTGCCGTCCGCACCGCCCTGCGCGAGCTGCGCGACCGGGCCGACCTGTCCGAGGACGGCGGAGCCACCGTCCGCCTTGGCCGCCACCGCTTCGCCGTCCGCCGCGAACCGGTGGAACTCACCCTCCAGCCGGACGGCGACGGCCTGGCCTTCGTCGTCACCGGAACCGGCTACCGCCGGTCCGCCGACCTCCCCGAGCTGCTGGCCGGCCGCGAGTTCTGGACACAGCCCCTGGTCAGCGAGTCACCGGCGCTCTACCGCGCCGAGTACCTGGCCGCCTCGCTGCTGTCCACGGCCACCGGCGCACCGGGTGAACCGCTGCTCGACCAGGTCCGCCGCGCGGCCGAGCGGGGCTATGACGAGGGGTACGAGCGCGGCGTCCACGACCACGACGCCGCCGCCGTCCTCGGCGCGCTGCTGCGGCTGCGGGCCGGTGCCGGTCTGTTGCAGCACCCCGCCGAGGTGCGCGCCACCGCCCAGCTGTTCTGGGCGCACGGCGCGACCGACGCCCAGCGGGCCGCCTGGCAGCGCCGCGCCCGCTCCCTGGCGCTGGCCCGCGTCCACTTCGGAGCCGACGGCGTGGCGACCGCTTCCACCGACCTGGCGGCCGAACTCACCGACGCGGTGGCCGCGTCCACCGCCGCCACCGGCCTGCCGCCGGCACCTCACGCGGGCGACTACCTCCAGGAGGAACTCGCCGACCCGCACGACGGATTCGCCACCGGGATCGCCGCGCGCACCCTCCTGGACGGCTTCCGCCACACCACCGCCGCCCCCGTCCTCGCCTCGGACCTGGACGCGCTCGGCACCGACCTGCCCGCACGGCACCAACTCGCCGCCGCCTGGCTGGGCGCGTACGCGGCCGTCCACGTGGACGACGCCGACGGCGAGGGCGTGCCGGAGGCCGTGGCGCACCTGTGCGCACCCGACCTGCCGCACTACGAGATCACCGCGCCCGTCGGCGAGACCGTCGACGGCCTCCTCGGCACCCACCCCCGCGTCCACGAGGGCCGGCTGACCGTACGCATCGACGAACTCCCGCACCGGGCACGGGTGTTCCGGGAGGTGCGAGCCCCGGCCTTCCGGGCCTTCCAGCGACAGCGCGCGGACGTCCTGGCCGCCGAGCGGGCCCGGCTGCGCCTGGACGACCACCGCCCCCGTCCGCTCGCCGGCTTCGTCCGCAACCAGCTCATCGACCGGGTCTATCTGCCGCTGGTCGGCGACAACCTGGCCAAGCAACTCGGCACGCTCAACACCACCGGTCCTGCCGGCCCCGCCGACCGCAGCGGCCTGCTGCTGCTCCTGTCCCCGCCCGGCTACGGCAAGACCACCCTGCTGGAATACGTCGCCGACCGCCTCGGCCTGCTCATGGTCCGCGTCGACGGTCCCGCGCTCGGCACCGGCACCACATCGCTCGACCCCGACCGCGCCCCCGACGCGGCCGCCCGCCGCGAGGTCGAGAAGATCGTCTTCGCCCTGGAGGCAGGCAGCAACGTCCTCCTCCACCTCGACGACATCCAGCACGTCTCGGCCGAACTGCTCCAGAAGTTCATCCCGCTGTGCGACGCGCAGCGCCGCGTCGAGGCCGTCAGCGACGGCGTCGCCCGCAGCTTCGACCTGCGCGGGCGCCGTTTCGCCGTCTGCCTCGCGGGAAACCCCCACACCGCGAACGGGCAGCGCTTCCAGATCCCCGACATGCTCGCCAACCGCGCCGACGTCTGGAACCTCGGCGAGGTGCTCACCGGCCACCAGGACCTGTTCGCCCTCTCCTTCCTGGAGAACGCCCTCGCCGCCAACCCGGTGCTGGCCCCCCTCGCCGGAACCGCCCCGGCCGACCTCGGCCTGCTGACCGCCCTCGCCGCCGGCGACCCCGGCGCACAGGCCGACCAGCTCACCCACCCGGTGCAGGACCTGGACCGGGTGCTGGCCACCCTCACCCGGCTGCGGCGCGTGCAGCGGACCGTCCTGGCCGTCAACGGCGCCTACATCGCCTCCGCCGCCCAGGAGGACACCGACCGCCTCGAACCGCCGTTCCTGCTCCAGGGCTCCTACCGCACCATGGCCCAGCTCGCCGCCCGGATCGACCCCGTCCAGAGCGACGCCGAGGTCGAGGCCCTGCTCGACGACCACTACCTCGCCGAAGCCCGGACCCTGGGCAGCGCCGCCGAGGCCAACCTTCTCAAGCTCGCCCAACTCCGCGGCCGTTCCACCCCCGAGCAGACGGCCCGCTGGCACGCACTGTGCGCCGCCTACCCGTCCGCCGCCTACCCGTCCGCCGACTGATCCGGCCACCCCAGCAGCCGCGCACCGAACACCGCCGTCTCCAGGGTGTAGCGCTGCAGCGCGTCGTCCGGATCCAATCCCGTGAGCCGGACGATGTGCGCGATGCGGTACGCCAGGGCCCGCACGCTCAGTCCGAGCCGCCGGGCCGCCTCCGCCGCGACGTAGCGCGACTCTGCGTAGGCGGTCAAGGTGTCCAGCAGCAGCTGAGCCCCGCCACGCGCCTTCCGCAACGGGCCCAGCACCCCGTGCACCAAATCCTCCAGGGCCTCCCGGTCGCGCAGCAGCACCGGCAGGACCAGCAGATCGGCCGCGTTCAGCAGCTTCGCGTCCAGCCCCAGCTGGGCCGCCTGCTCCAACGCGTTCCGCGCCTCCTCGTAGGAGTGCACGACACCGCCGGGCCCGCTGTGCGGACGGCCCACCACGACCCGCCGCCCCTGCGTCAGCTCCGCGAACGCCTTGATCGCCGCAGGCTCCCCCGGGCCGGCGGGTACGATGCACACCAGCCGCCCGTGCTTCACCGCCAGCAGGACCTCCTCCTCACCGAAGCGGCCGAGCAACTGCCGCTCCAGCGCCCGCACCTGGGGATCCTCCAGGTCGTAGCCGTCGCCCTCGGCGACCGCGACGACATGCGCACACGCCAGATTGAGCCCGAACCGCTCGGCATGCTCGGCCAGCCGCCCCAGGTCACTGCGGCTGCTCAGCAGGTCCGCCACGAACTCCCGCCGTCCGGCTTCCTCCCGGCGCAACCGCTCCCGGTAGGCCCGGCCGTGGCCCGTGGCGAGCGCGGCCACCGCCGCCCGCAGCGCCGCCATCGACGCCGCGTCCACCGGCTGCCCCTCCCAGACCCTGCCGGTCGCGGCCAGCCGCTCGTCGACCAGCTCGGCGAGCCCCCGCCCCTCCTCGGCGGCCCGGTCGCCGTACTCGCGAAGCGACTCCAACTCCTCGCGTCGCAGCCGCCGTCCGCTCCTGGCCACATCCTCCAGCAACCGCGCCCACGAACCGTCCTCGGCCCCAGCGGACACACCGGAACCCGCTCTGCCCGTAGCCAACTCCCGCTTCCTCCCCCGCACCCTGCGACAGCGACCTGCCAGCGTACGCCGCACCGCTGACACAGAACACCGGAGGCGGGCGTTTTCGCGTGCGGCACCCGCTTCCGCGGGGCGGCCACCGCACATGGGCGGCCTCCAGCCCACACCGACGACTCGGACACGGGCAGGCTGACGTCTGCCTGGATTCGTGATGAGGTCCTAGCTCGCCAGGATCCCGTTCAGTGCATCAGCGTGGATTTTCCGCGTGAGCGCGAGCTGCTCTCGCAACAGTCGCTCGTGCTCGTCCAGTCGTGCCATCGCGCCGGCAATCGCCTGCTGCATCCCGAGATCGGGCAATGCGACCGGCAGATCGCCCAATACGTCGAGCGAGATGGTCTTCATGGTCATGCTTCCCGTGGAGTGGGCTTCGAGCCACTTGCGTGCCTCCGGACTGCGGAGGTACGCCGCGAAGTAGTCGGCGTCGAGGTCGGCGGGAGGCCGGAGCACGAAGCAGCCCGTTCCGCAGATCCAGCCCTGCTGCTCCTCGCGGACAACAGCGCATCGCCCCAGTTCTCCACGGCGTGCCAGCACGACGTCGCCCCGGTGGAGGCGGAAGCGTTCCAGCCCTTCGGCTTGCTGCCCGGTGATGTGTCTGATGCTTGCCACACTGAATCCGCTGCCTGTCAGGTCCTTGGGCATGACCACGGGAACGCCACCGCCCTCGACGTAGTCTTCGGCGCGGATGAGACTTCCCGAAGGCCCGGCGAGCAGTACACCTGACGTCGAGTTCTCGAACATTCCCTCCGCGGTGCCGGCCACGATGCTCCGGAGAGGTACGCGCGGCGGCCGGTTCCCGTTGCGGGTCAGGCGTTCGCACGTGCTGAAACTCTTCCGCAGGCCGATTCTCGAACCGGCCGTCGCCTCGTCGTGCCGATCCAGCTCGTCGAGCATGGGACTCAGAGCCGGCGCCGTCGACGGTCGTTCCTGCTCGGCTTCGACGTACAGCCGGGGGTCGAGACTGCCGTCGTTCTCAAGGATCTCTTCGTGCGCGACCGAACGGGAGAACCCCGGTTCATCGGGTGTCGCACGAGGAGACCGCTGCCACGAGCGGAACCGACCGCTGATGCGTTCCACGTCCTCTGCGGTCAGGACGCGTGGCCGCCGCGGCACTTGTGCGCCGAGCAGACTGGCGTCGATGAAGAGGACGTCGTTCGCATCGCCGGGCGGCAGCTGGTGGGACTTGTCGCGGGCGAGTATCCAGATGTGCACGGGAACGGAGGTGTCATAAAAGAGATTGGGCGGCAACGCGATGACGGCGAGGAGTGCGCCGCCGGCGATCATTCTCCTGCGGATCTCCGCCTGGCGGCCGTTGGACCAGGCGGCCCCCTGCGGCATGATCATCGCGGCGGTCCCGTGCTCGCTCAGCCGGCTCCACGCGAGCTGGAGCCAGGCGAAGTTCGCATTGGACTCGGGAGGCCGGCCGAAGGGCCAGTCGACTATGCCGATGTCCTCGATGCGCTGGTTGAACGGCGGGTTGCTCACCACCCGGTCGGCAAGGCCGCTGCTTCGGCGCCGAAGCAGCGACACCGGGTCGGAGGCGCTTACGACCGGTTGATCCACCCCATGGATGGCCAGATTCATCATCGCCAGCCGCGGATTGCTGCGATCCGTGGCGTATGCCTCGAAAGTGGCTCCGTCCACGCGGCCGGACTCGGCGATCCACTGTGCCGCGGCCGCGAGAAGACCGCCGGACCCGCAGGCCGGGTCAAGGATCCGGTCTCCGGGCTGAGGAGACGCGGACTCGATGAGCAGGCGCGCGACCGCGCGCGGTGTGTAGAACTCCCCGGCGGAAAGGGTGCTTTCCTGCACGTGGCGTTCCATGAGCAGCTCACAGACTTCCGCCAATCCGGCCTTGGCCCAGGACGGACGCTGGTTCAGCGCGGTGAGGAAGGCGGCCGCCCACGGCACGTCGCCCGACTCTTCGTCATCGTCGAGAAGCCCGACTTCAAGGTTGCGGAGGTCGAGTACCGGAAAGTCCCTGTGCCTTCCGGCGCCGGCCAACGCGGCGCGCAGGTCCATCAGTGGCGAGAGACCGATACGGGCCTCCGCGACCGCACGGGCCCACCGCCTGACGAACTCGTCCTCCGGTCCGCCCACAGACTCGACGAATCCGGCGAGCAACAGGATCGCGAGCATGGATGTCAGGTCGTCGAACGTGTTCCGGCCCCGCTGGTAGGGCGCGTACGCCCGCCAAAGCCGGTCAACGACGTTCGAGGCGTGGCTTTCCGTGGTCTCCACGTATGGGTCTCCTCGCTCCAGGCCGGCTTACTTGAGTTGGCTGATCGCATACGCCGCTGCGGCAACAAGCATCAGCAGGCACAGGCGCAGCGTCATGCCCGTGCTCTGCATCGCTTTCCCAAGCAGTTCGAAGAACGCCTTCACTCTGCCGCGCCCCCTGTCTTCGATCCCGATAGTGACTGCGCAGCGTTGGTGCGCAGAATCCCTGTCCATGACCTCGTGGGACGGGTCTGTCATCCAGAGGCTCAATGAAGAAGAATTTAGCAGCGGCCAACGGTGGCCATAGGTCGCCAGATCCCCACCTAACCGCTCGCACAATGCATGCGCAGCGACACTGCGCACGGCATAGGAAAGGAGATCGCTGTTCATTGACATGCGGAGGGGGCGTGGCGCTTGGCGGCCGACGACGGGGACTGGAGCGAGATGTGACGCAGGTCTCGTCCCCAGACCCATGGCAGAGGCCGGACGGGCCGGCTACCGCGCTTCGCGCAATCGCAGTTACTCAGCGCGGCCGCCCCCGGATGCCCAGGACGGGAGGGGGAGAGGATGCGACGCTGGAGTGAGGGGCCCGCGAGTGGAGGTCCGAGTGCGGCTCAACGGATGCGACGCAGAATCGTGCGGTCAGTCTGTGAGCCCGCCGGCCGGGGCACCACTCACCGAGCGTCGCCAGGCGGCCTTACCGCGTGGATCCGGCCCGCCGGGACCAGGACCGCGCGACCACCCCGGAAGGCAGGTGCGTCCCATGCGCACGTCGACCCGTATCGCCGGTGCCCTCACCGGCCTGACCCTCACCCTCGGTGGTGCGGTCCTCGCCGCTCCCGCGGTCCGGGCGGACATCCCCGCCTGCACAAAGATGGCCGAACTGGCCGGTGCCACCGCTTCCGACTCCGTCACAGCGGCCTGCAGCCGTGGCGTGGTCGGAGACCTGCAGAGTTGTGTGACCGGGCTGACCGGGGCCGGAGTGGCGGGCGGCGCCGCGACCGGTGCCTGCCGGGCGGCGGCCCACGAACCGCGCTAGAGGACCGCGCGGGGCAGCCGCCCACCGGCACCGGTCGGAGGCAGGCAACCCCCGGCCTGCCCGGACATAACGCGGCCCCGGTGGGCAGTCTCGACGCCAAGGACATCGACGTCGCCCCGCTCCTACCGGCGGTGCGGCCGGTCGAGGTCGGTGACGTCGTGCCTCTCCGGGCGCGGCGCCCAGCCTTGCCTCGCGGGCCTCATGCGGAGCGCCCATGCTGAGCAAGAGGGCGCCGTCGTCCTGAGACTTGTCCTTCCCGAAGGCCGAACGAAGGCGCCTGAGAGGAGGAGGAAGTCATGCGCATGCGAAGAATCCTGGGCCTCGCCCTGGCCGCGGCAACCCTTGCCGGCGCGAGCGCCGTCGGCGCTGTCAACGCCGCGGCCGCCTCGTCTCCGAACATCTCCAGAGACGACTGCACGGCCGCCGGCGGACAGATCGTTTCACGCCCCTACGCCGGCTACGCCTGCGAGCTGCCCGACGGGACCAGGCAGGCGATCACTTGACCGGTCGGCGCACGGCTGGACAACCGGTCCGGCCGGTGCACCCGGCGCGGTAGGTATGGAGTGACAGCACCCGGTCCACCGTCGGGTGGATCGCCCGCGCCCGTCTCGACACCGCGGCACTCGCGATGACGGGTTCGCATTTCCTAGCTGTATTGATTCGGATTTCCCAGCCAAGGCCGACCCCGCCGGCGTCGCCGACCGGCACGCGGCCCACGGCCCTCTCCGGGGACCTACGAGACGGCGCCGTAACAGCAACGACCAAGGAGCCGACCGGCACGGTGCACCCGCCGGTCGGCTCCGCCATGCTCCTCGACGACCCCGGGGGCGACTCCGTCGTTCGGCCCATCAAGGGCACCGGCTGCAACGCCGAAAAGGACCAAGCGGAGTCGCCCCACCCTCGCGTTCCGGTACGCCTCCGCGCCCCAGGCCGCCCCGCCGACGGCGGTCCCGTACGCCGGCCGACAGGCCCGGAGGAAATCCCGCATGCGCGTCTTCCTGCCCCTGACCGCCGTCACCACCGCCGCGCTCCTGCTCGTCACGGTCACCGGCGCGACTCCCGCCGCAGCAGACCGGAACCCCGACGGCACACCACTGGTCAAGGTGTCCCACGGCGACCCGTACGCGAAGTGCACCATCGGAGCGAGGTCGCCCGACAGTATCGTCTACCCGGCCACCGAGGTCGAGCCGTACCTGTCCGTCGATCCGCGCGACCCCAAGCGCGTGGTCACCGTGTTCCAGCAGGACCGCTGGAACGACGGCGGCGCCCGTGGCCTGGTGGCCGGCTGGACCACGGACGGCCACACCTTCCACCAGAGCACGCTGCCGTTCAGCCTGTGCGCCCCCGGCGGCGCGGACTTCGAGCGGGCCACCGACCCCTGGGTGAGCACCGGACCGGACGGCACCGTCTACGCGAGCGGCGAGGGCGTCGACTTCACGAAGAGCACGCGCACCGGCCTCCTGGCCGCCACGTCCCGCGACGGCGGCCGCACCTGGCACAACCTCACCACCACGCACGTCGACGAGCAGCCGTTCTTCAACGACAAGCCGTCACTCACCGCCGATCCGATCCGCAAGGGCACCGCCTACCAGGTCTGGAACCGCCTCGACAACGACCCACCCGGCCCCAGCTCCCTCGACGGTCCCGGCTACATCTCCCTCACCCGTGACGGCGGCCGCACCTGGAGCAGGGCCCGGCCGTTCGTCGACACCAGCACCGTGCCGAACACCCAGACCATCGGCCATCTGATCGTCGCCGACCGGCGCACCGGCACCCTGTACGACTTCTTCGACCGGATCACCTACGCCGACGACCTGAGCACCGTCGTCGAAGCCCGCTACGAGGTGGTCACCTCGACCGACGCCGGGGAGACCTGGAGCGCCCCGGTCACCGTGGCTCGGGACACCTCCGTACCGGAGGTCGACCCGAACGACCCCACCAAGCTGCTGCGCGCCGCGGCCACCCTGCCGAGCCCGGCCGTCGACCCCGAGACAGGCACGCTGTACATGGCCTACGAGGGCTCGGACTTCTCCGGTGGAAAGTTCGACTCCGTCCAGCTTGTGCGGTCCACCGACGGCGGACGCACCTGGGGGACCCCGGAGCTGATCAGCCCCAAGGGCGTTCCGGCCTTCTCACCGTCGATCGCGGTCGCCGAGCGGGGCACGGTCGCGCTCACCTACTACGACCTGCGCTTCCTCAAGCCCGGCAACACCACCACCCTGCCCACCGCCTACCAACTGGCCACACTGCAGCACGGAAACCCGAAGCCCCGGACCGAACGACGGATCTCGCGGGTCTTCGACTGGCTGCAGGCGCCGTTCGCCGGGGGCTACTTCCTCGGCGACTACCAAGGCCTGGTGGCAGACGGCAAGGAAGTACGGGCGGTGCTCACCGAGACCAACTCCGGCACACCACAGAACCGTACGGACGTGTACACCGGCAGTCTCCGCACCCGCTGACCGACGCGGACGCCGCCTGGATGCGGTGACCCCACTTACGGCCATGCGGTGCACAACGCCCGCCCCCGCGTGGGGCCCTCCCTCAGGGAGGACGACGAGAGTGCCGGCGGTGAGGTCGTACGGCTCCCAACTCGTCGACGGCTGCACTGACCTGCCGTCCGCCAGGAACTCGTACGTCGTCCGGACACACGGCTCGCCCTCGGCGATTCCGAGCCGCGCCGCGATCTCCGCGGAGAAGGTGCGGCCTACAGCCGCGCAAACCTCGGCAGCTCGCTGTGCTCGCGCGGGAGCGCCCCGCGGCGCGTGGCTGCGGGGCGCCTTGTGAGGTTTAGTCGACCGTCTCCCCGTCGTGCGTACCGCCCTTGCAGGGGTTGCCCGGCTCATTGATCGCGGGAATTCCGCCGCCCTGCCTGCACTCGGAAGGGGTGACGGAGGATGGGGCACCCTGTGCGGTGGCGGTGGCGGCGCCTGTGAGGCCGAGTCCGGCGAGGGCCGCCGTGGCGATGGCGGCGGCGAGGATTCGTCGAATGCGCATTTAGTTCCCCTTTCACGCATTGCCTCGGTTGGGGCACTAGCCAGCTTGATCTTCACCCATGTGGGTGGCACGTCATGTTGCGCCATTCGGGTGACAGCGGGGTCGGCGCCGCGACCCGTCGGACAGGCCCTCGCGGGAGGAGACCACCCCGGATGGGTGGTCTCTTCGTTGTTCCGGAGGGGGCGGCGTCCGCAACCGGCCCCACGCTAAGAGCCGTGTTGACCTGCGGAAACGCGCCCTTGGTGGTCGGCGCCGCAAATCCTTCGGGGATTGTTCACGCTGCCGGTGCGACAGAGGATTCTATGAACGGGGCGATGCCCCGCCGGGCGGCCTCGCGGGCCAGTTCCGGGCACGACCAGCGTGCGGGCATGGCGGGCGAACCGATCGGCCGAAGTGGATCACTGGTACCCCGCAGCCTGCCCCGCCCGTCACCGCCCCAGCCCCCGCAATGACCGGTGCAAGAGGCCACTTGGACAGGGAAAACGCAACTTCGACATGGCCCGCAGAGGCAGCTACCTTCACCTGGTCTTCGGCGATCGCCCACGGTCGCAAGGAGTTCCTTCAGGTTGAGCCGCCCGCGACGGGATGAGTTGGCCACGCCCCACGAATCCTCGCCCCGTGCGTAAGCCGCCGAACCGGGTCCACACCAGGCACCCCCAACCAGGGAGAGACGCATGCCCCATCTCGCGCTGTACACATTCGGCGTCCTGAAGTCACCTCTCTCCGATCCCGCACCTCTCACGCGCGAGTTCTACGACAGCGGTGAGGCCGTCTACCGGAAGATCAGCCGGCACCCCGGGTACCTCGCTCGTGCCGAAGCGGCAGACGGTGACCGGGGCATGCTCTTCGAGGCGGACTGGGGTGCATGGGGAGAGTTCGCCGTACCGACCTGGTACGGCAAGGGCCGTACGGTGGAAACCACCGCCCTGGCCGCGACCCTCTCACTCTGGACCGACCTGCGCCCCGCCTTCGACGCCATCTACACCGGTCTGCACCGTGAGGCGCTGAACAGGCGTTACGACTGGTTCGAGAGGACAGGACACCCGAGTTACGTGTTCTGGTGGGTCTCCGACGGCGTGATACCCACCTGGCAGGACGGGGTTTCCAGGCTGGAACACCTCCACGACCACGGCTCCGCACCGCACGCCTTCACCTTCCACCACCCGTTCGCCCCGGACGGAACTCCGACCAGGATCAAAGACATCGGGCCGAAGCATGACCAGGTTCACTGACAGGGAAGCCTGAACGACTGGGTTCGCTGTCAAACGCCTCGATCCCGAAGGTTTTACGGAGCGGACCACTTAGTAGCGGAGGGTGGCCGGACGCTGCGGACGCAATTTTCCCTCAACTCTCAAGTTTTGCTGGGGACGGCTTTTCAGGCGGGGCGGGATCGCGGGCCCGGCTGCCCGCCCGCCCCCTGAAAGCCGTGGTGAACCACAGAGAGCGGGGGCTGGGTGTCAGCATCTTCACAGGGTGAGCGTGCCGTGCTGTCCCTGCCAGCCACGTCATCAAGCTGAGGAGCCGGGCCTGGCCGTGAAACTGACCTTGACCCTGATGACCATCTGTGGCGGTCTTCATGGTCCGGCCTGGCTCGCCGGCGCGGGTGTCGTAATCGCGACAGTGGCAGGCGCCTGGTCGATTTGGATCTAGGCGGTCCCGCTACAGCGGTCGTCTGTCGTTCCTCAACTCTGCTCCGGGGGTGGACACCTGCGACCGTCTCCGAACTGGGGGAGACTTACCGCTAGTTGCTGTCGCCTGTCGTTGTTGGTCGACCTCGGACGGCCCACGACGGCCCGGCGCCGTGCTCAAGGGGGCCGAAGGAACTCCGATGTGCGCGTACATCGTCCTCGCGCTCCTGACCGGGGCTCGCACCGAGGAACTGCGGGCACTCACCCGCGTGGGAGGAACACGGGCTCGTCTTCTCCTCGGGAGCTCCGGCACAGCTTCGTGTCCCTGCTCTCCGACCGGGGCGTCCCGTTGGAGGAGATCTCCCGGCTCGTCGGGCACTCCGGGACTGCCATGACCGAGGAGGTCTACCGGAAGCAGGTCCGACCCGTGATCCAGACCGGCGCTGTCGTCATGGATGGCATCTTCGGCACTCAGGATCGGCAGCCGTAGGCACTCACGAAACGCTAGTCACGCAGATATACGCGCACGCAGAAACAGGTGAGGCACCTCCCACATTTGGGAGGTGCCTCACCTGCTGTTTCGGCTGTCGGGGTGGCGGGATTTGAACCCACGACCTCTTCGTCGGGTTCGCGTCGGTGCATCAGCGCGCGTAGGTGACCGGGGTCCTAGCTGCTGACACCGGTGAGCTCTGTGAACGCAGCTGTTCCGGAGTAGCCGATCAGGAAGCCGATGAGGACCCCGCCCCAGAAGTCCTCCACGGTGATGAAGGACTGTGCCTCGGACTTCCGTGCTGCGAAGACGATCGCGGCGGTGCTGAGGATGACCGCGAGCACCAGTGAACCAATGGCTGTTCCGAGATGGTGGTGGAACAGGGGGCTCAGGCTGCCGGCGTCCTGGAGCGAGCGGCCAGCGCTTCCCACCGCGCCGCCGAGGGCGCCACCGGACATGACGTTCCACAGAGCAGCCTTGAGTGGCACTGTGAGAGAGGTGGTGTTGGAGAAGACCCGTCGGCGGGCGGGTTCGTTGCCCTGCCCATTCGGCAACGCGTCTGGGCCCATTGCACCGGGTGCCTGTGTCAGCCCATAGATCACGGTGATCTGCAGACGGTAGCTGGCCGGGATGAAGAACGGGCTGCGGCTGGTGCCGAGACGGATGGTCCAGACGTCGGTGCAGCCGGGTTCTAGTGCCGCACCGGGCGGCAGCGAGCCCACCAGCGGGACCCGCTCGCGATCCTTCGCGAGCGGGTCATAGACGTTGACGGTTGATTCACCACGAGCCTTGATGTGCATTTGTTGGGCACTACCGTGGAGATTGACGATCGACTCGCCGGAGGCGTCCAGGTGAAGTTGCCCCGTGCCGCCATGCAGCCGCTGCAAGTCAAGCTCGTTCTCGTCCCGCAGTTCCCAGATTTCCTCGTTGATGCGCTCCCGTGCGTCATGGTCGGTGGGATCGAGGCCTTTCCGGTCCTGCAGTAGTGCGTTTCGGCGGGCCACCCTCTCCCGGATCGCGTCCCGCAAGGCATCCGCTTCTGCCGTGGGCAGGGCGTCAGGGTCCCGGTCCTCTGGCAACTCGGGTATCCGCCAGAACAGCTGAGTTGGCAGGCTCAGCTCCACCGCATCGATCCAGACGGGCACCGCGAAAGGGTTCTTGACGTGCAAGTAGACGGTGAAGTCCGTACCTGAGTACACCTGCGGGACGGAGAGGTCGACCGTGAGGTCGAGTAGCCCGAGTTGGGACGATGGCTCCGACGACTCAGCGATCACTCGTTCAGGCTACTGAAGCGCTGGGTGGCACGGGGTCGTTTGCATCAGCCGGATACCCATCACACACGACCTCTTCGTCCCGAACGCGATTCCGGGGGTAGTTGACCTTGTGGGGCGAGTGATTGGCCAGGTCCAACGGCCCGTGTTCCGTCCGTGGTTGTCCGCGACGGTCCGGTTCGGACTGTCGCGTTTGGCCCCCGCTTTGGCCTCCCGTGGGAGCTTCCTGGAAGGGCCGTGAAGCGCCCGCCATCGGAGAGCGAGCCTATCCGGCGGACTTCGTCCATCTGTGGGAGGCGCTCGGGGGCGGCGACGACCCGGGCGACCTCTCGCGCGAGTACGTCGACGGCGGCGCGCGGTCGGTGCGCTGCCTCCCAGAGGTGAGGGAAGGACTTGAAGCGCTGCGTGGTGCAGGGCGGACGCTCGGCATTGCGACGAACGGGGCGGGGGACATCCAGCGGGCCAAGCTCGCCGCGACCGGGCTCGCATCGTACTCCGACGGCATCTGTGTCTCGGAGGGGATCGGAGCCATGAAACCGGCGTACGAGCACTTCGTCGAGGCTGCCGCCGAGCTGTGCAGCGTCAGGCCCAGCTCCGGAGGGTGGATGGTCGGGGACAACGCTGAGACGGATATAGGAGGGGGCGCGCGGCGGGGCTTCGTACGGCGTGGGCGGCCTATGGCCGTACATGGAGCGATGGCCCCCGTGAGCCCGATATCGCGGTGCGGGGCGTCGCGGAGGCCATCAAGACGATGCGGGTGGCAGCAGGCTGTTTAGCCTGATCGGGCCCTGTGCCGAGGTCCCGTACGGGGCACCTCCCCGCCCGCTGCGGTACGCCGCGCCTTCTCCCGGGAACCTCCCCTCCGCACCTGACCGACGGAGATAGGAGGTCCCATGTCGCAGGAGGCTGCCGAGGCGGTTGATCCGAAAACCGATGCGGACGAAGAGGCACTGGAGCGTGCCATCGCAGCGGGCCGGTCCGGCGCTCACCCCGGCGGGACGGACAATTCGCGCCCGCAAAACGCTCTGACCCGGTCCGACGGAAGCCCGGCTGCCCGCAGGCAGCCGAGCGGGGAGTAGGAGGCGCGCCGTGGCGCTGAGGTTCAAGAACAACTACGAGCGCGAAATCTGGGCGATGGTCGAGCGGTACCAGCCCAACTGCTCTGCCAGCAGCAACTGGCTGAAGGAGGGCTGGTGGCGGATCGGCCCCGGGGAGACCGCCGTCGTCTACGGCGGTGACGCAAACGCCGTCAACCCGATCTGGTACTGCTACGCCTACGCGGGCGACGGCGTCGAGTGGCGGGATAAATACCAGGAGACGGTCCCGCTCAGTGTCTTCGAGTGGTGTTCGAATGTCTCGGACACGGGCTCGCGGACGATTCTCATGCAGGAGTTCACCGTGACCGCCCCGGAATTCACGTTCAACTTCAACCCGTAGCAGGCAGTCCCGACCGACCGGGCCGCCTGCCCCGCCCCAGTCGGGGCGGGTGGTCTAGTCCGGCTCGCCGTCCGGGGCGCCATGCAGGCGTTCGAGCGCGTCGGAGATGCTGACCTGCGCATCCGCCTTCATAGGAGTCCATTACTGTCCGGCGTCGTCCCTGCGTAGTTTCCCCGTTTGGCCCCCGGACCGGCTGCCTCTCAGTTACCTGGGAGAAGAAGGAGAAGGCGCTCTACGCCGTGTCGAGTGTGAAGACGTGGCGCGGCACGCTGCACCTGGTCCTCGAAGACGCGGTCGATGACGAACTCATCAGCGCCAACCCTGCCACCAAACGGCGCGGCAGGGGAAAGCGCGCCGGCCGTTCGCGCGGCCGTGGGCCCGAGAAGGTCGTCACGGATCCGCTTGGCATCTTGCTGTCTGCTGAGCGCGCCTCGCTGCTCTCTGGGCGCGATGACGAGTTCGTCGCCGTTGTCACCAAGGGCTATACGGGCATGCGGTGGGGCGAAATCGTTGGTCTGGAGACATAGTTCGTCCGCAGTGCGGCTGTACGCGTGGAATGGCAGCTCTACGAACTCGACTCGGGTGAGTTTGAGCGCTGCCCTCCCAAGGACGACAGCTACCGCACCATCGACGCGCCGAGGTGGCTCACTGACCTGTGGACGGGCCACATCGCACGCACGCAGCCGAAGCCCTGCTCCTGCCACGGCAACACCTACGTGTTCCGTGGACAGGGCGTGTCCCGCACAGGCGAGACCGGCGCCAAGGTGGTCGACGTTGCGAGACGTGCCGGCGTTTCCACTGGCACGGTGTCCAACGTCCTCAACCGACCGGACGCCGTAGCCGAAGCCACTAGGGCGCGCGTACGAGAGGCCATTGACGCTCTCGGGTTCACCCGCGGCGGGGGCGCAGTCGACCAGGCGGAGCACTGGCGGAGGAACGGCTTCGCCACTTCAAGATCTTCTCCCAGATTTCTCCCGGCAGGTCCCGGAAACCACTCAGGGGCCCGACCCGCGATGCGGATCAGGCCCCTGACCTGGTACTACGGCGTCGGGGTGGCGGGATTTGAACCCACGACCTCTTCGTCCCGAACGCGATCGGGCCCTGCATGACCTTGCTCTAAGGCTCTTGGCCTGCTGGTTTGCCTCCGGCGCTGTCCATTACTGTCCGGGACGGTCTTGGTGCGGCTGACGCGTTTGGCCCCCTGTTTGGCCCCCGTTGGGCTCAAGACCTGAGAGGTTGAGCAGCCGATAGGCCTGTGGTGAACCTGGTCTGTTGCGGAGGGTCCCTGAAGAACCAAGCGCCGCAGGCGTCACCTGCTCCAGACGATTCCGAGCGTATCCAAAATCCGCTGGATATCTTTGGCGCGTTTCGGATTTTCGTCAACTATCGATGTCAAGACATCGGAAAGGAGATTCGTATCGGACGTGTTGAGTATGGAAAGCAGTTCGAGTAGCTTTTCAGCGCTTCGATTCTGTGCTGAGCTTCGAAGTAGCGTGGCGCGTTCGACTCCGGAAGTCTCGTTGAGAGTATTTATAAATCGGCGATTCTCCTGGTTGCTTCCTGTATCTGTGATGCATTGTTGCGCCAGCTCCTTCCATCCCGCATTTTCCAGAATGTCCATCAAGGATCTGATTTTGGGCCAGTCCTGACCCCTGGTAAACCAATTAACTGCATCGGATCCCAGGTTTGAACTGCCATCAACGGTGTGATGGCCGAAATCTCGAATTAGAGTATAGGTGTCTTCCGGGGTGCGTGATCGCCCGATTGCCAACATGAGGGAACGTGCTTGAGAGTGGGAGAGCTTATCAATCTCTAGGATGAGTTCGCCAAGGTTTGGTAGGGGATAATTCATTGCAATCTCGTTCGATGCTCGAAACTCCTCAAGCTCGCTAGATAGATTCAACCTGACAAGCTCTTTAGCCAGGTCTATGGGGTCCATGGTGAGTGCCGCCTTGGCGAGCTGTTCTCCTGGTGTCAGCGGTGTTTTGGTGGGTTGTTTCGCGGCAGGTTTTGTGTTGGCCTCATGGATATCAATTTCGTTGCGCACCTCTTCAAGTTCTTCCCTGAGTCGATCGGCAAGTGACCTGGCCTCCGAGGCTTCCCGCAGGGCGACTTCCAATTGCTCTTGCTCTCTTGCTTCCTGTCCTGAAATTGCGGCCTCTTCGGCTTCCCGTAGCTGCTGTTCCAGCTCTTCGCACCGCGCTTCGGCTTGCTGGGTCAGTTCTTGTGCTCGACCGAGCTGCGTCTTGAGTTCCTGTACCTCTGCTCTGAGTTCGCCAAGCTCGTCTTCAGTAGCTTGGGCGCTTTCCAATTGCCTCTGAAGCGTTGTCGACTTGCTTCTCTCTTCGAGTAGCGATGAGTTTAGCTCAAGAGTTTCTAGCTCTAGCATGGCGATGCGGTGTTGTCGGATCTCCACGGCTTCCAGTAGTGCCTTTTCGCGAATTCCCGCCCTCTTGTATTCTTTGTCGGCTTCGGCCAGTTTGTCTTGAAGTATCTGTACTGTGTAGAGGTGTTTATTGCTGGCTTGTAGAGCTGTCCTGTGTAGCTTGCGAACAACCTCCAGAGCCCCTTGCTGGATGGGAAATCCACGCTGCTCAGATACTTCCGCCAGTAGCCTCTGAATGAATGGCCATGGTGGAACTCTCTTGCCATTCAAATATCGAGATACTGTTGCGGGGTCATAATTGCATCGCGCCGCGTATCTGCGCACTGAAATGTTCAGAGACTGGAAGAACCTACGCAACTCGATGGCAAGTTCCCGTGCCTCGTTGGGGATTCCTTCACTGAGGGGAACCAGCTCGCCCATTCTTACCCCTTCCGGTCTGCGAGTGTTGCCGTAGAGGTGGCAACGCGTGACAGTAGCGGCAACACCCACCCCTTGGTCCAGCCTGGATCTGCTGGGTCTCCTGACCCAGGCTCTTAAAATATAGGGGAGGGTGTTGCCTCGTGTCTGAGAAACCCGCACGATTCGGCCCAGGGGATCTGGTGCAGTTCATGCTAGCCGTAGCGTCGAATGCTGATCAGCGGACGTCCACGTCGCTTCAGATTCTTCTTGCTTTCTTCCTTCTTGTACTACTGATGCGCGAAGAGAGCTGACAGTCCTGGCCGGTAGGTACGCGCCACACGTGAGGGCGTCGAGTCTAGCCGTCGACGCCCTCACGACTGTTTTCCTTACCTGGACATGAATCCGGGCTTCTGCTCGGAGAGCGAGTGAAGCCGCGCAAGGTAGTCCTGCGCCGCCGGCTCAGCGCTGTACCGACGCCTCATCTCGGCAGCAAGTTCTCGACTGGTCATGATCAGGGACGGCACCGACTGGCGGTCCCCTTCCAGGGCCCGCTCTCCCATGTCCAGTGCCTGCTCCAAGTCGCCCTCTCGCGCCGCCGTGACTCCTAGCGTGACGCGGGCTTCAACGTTGCGCATAGGCGAGCGCTCAGTGCCATCGAAGTCCGTTCCTGCCCTCAACACTTCGTTAGCGAGCGTGCGCGCAAGCTTGTCCTCGCCGACCAGGCGGTAACAGTCCATCGCGTAGACGTCGAACTTGGCCGGGTCCACCACGAAGTGGTTGTCCAGGTTCGCGGGGTACGGCATCCCTTCGAGTAGCTGCCGCCCCTTGTCCAAGGCCACCTCGACTTGCCGGCGGTCACCGATTCGCGCCCACGCCTTGGCCTCCTGGGCTGCGAGCTGGACTGCTACGCCGTGGTGCTGTGCCACCTCGGCCCCGGCCTGAGAAGCCGCAATTACACCGCGGTAGTCGCCGGTCGTAAGGGCGAACCACGCCCGCATCTCATGTGCCCACCCGGCGACCTCCGCATGGTCCGCCTCGGTCGCGAGCGAAAGCGCGGCCTGCCGCGTTGACTCGGCCGCGTAGCGGTCGCCGGTGTCGTACTCGACACAGCCCACCAGTTGAGCGAGCCAACCGGACAGGGCGAGCACCTCGCAGTGCTGTGCGAGCGTGAGGCTCTTCGTGTGGAGTTCGACCACACGACGAAGCCACTGGCGCCCCTCGATGAGGAGCTGCTCGCTCGGCATGTACGGGTACTCCGAGGCGAGCCGGTCCGTCGTGATGTGCAGGGCATCGAGCGTGGCGTTGTCGACGTCGGATCGGTTGAGGCGGCTCACGATCTCCAGCGTCTCCATGCCGGACGCTGCCAGGATCTCCCTGTCTCCGTCCCGCCGTGCCGGCGCGGGGAACGTGTCACCGTGCCGAAGAGGGCCGCCATGATCGGTTGGTAGAAGTCGTTCGGCATCTGGCCTGACTCCCAGCGCTTCCACTGGCAAATCAATGCTTTCTTCCGCCGGCAGCTCCGTGGGAGCGTGCGCCCGCAGAGCCCTGACTGCGTCTCGCTGCGACCAGTCGCGCGCCATCCGCTCAGCCGCGATGCGCCGCGCCCATGCGGGCCTGTCGTCGGTCATGCGCCCTCCTCCGAGTGCCTGCTCCGAGTCTCGCGCGTGAGGCGGGGGGACAGGGAAGGTGACAGGCGGGTGTCACCGGACATGTCCCCGGCTCCGAACTGCCGTCCCCTGGCTGTCACTTACCTCTCAACTCCCGTTCGCAGCATGCTGGTTGCAGATCGCGCACCACCCGGCACGGAGCGGCCTTCGAGCGCTTCGAGCCTGCCGCGCAATTCCGAGACCTGGGAGGTGAGATGTTCGAGTTGGCGGAGGACGTCGGGGAGGTCGACAACCGCTTCGGCCCCGCTGGAGTCCGTGGCTTGCTGCGGATCGCGGGCGTAGCTGCCGCGCGGCGTGGTCATGATGAGCCCATCCTCGCGGAGGATGGCAAGGGCTCCTGCGCCGCTCCATCGCGCACGCTCAGCGCCGGGACAAGGCCGCGCGGAACGTCGCCCTGCTCGTCACCGCGCCGGAGGGGCGCCCCGGCCGGCCGAGCAAGGCACTGACCCTGGAGCAGGCGAAAGCCGTGCTCGTCGCGGCGCGCCCGTCGCGGTTGTACGCCTACCTTGTGGTCTCGCTGCTGAGCGGTGTCCGCACAGAAGAGGCACGCCCCCTCACCTGGGATCATGTGTTCCTGGAGACAGAGGGCGGCATCCCGCCTCACGTCGCGGTGTGGCGCTCGGTGCGCAAGCACGGCGAGACGAAGACCAGGAAGAGCCGGCGGACCATCGCTCTGCCGAAGCAGGTGGTCGATGTCCTCGAAGAGCACCTGCGCTGGCAGAATCAGGAGCGGGCATCGCGAGGGATGGAGTGGAGCCCGGCCGGCCGCGTCTTCACGACTCGGACCGGCGAGCCGCTCGATGCGGCCAACGTCCGTCGCGACTTCAAGGCCATCGTGAAGAGGGCCGGGCTCAAGCCGGAGTGGACGCCTCGGGAGCTCCGGCACAGCTTCGTGTCCCTGCTCTCCGATCACGGCATCCCGCTGGAGCGCATCGCACTCCTGGTCGGCCACAGCAGCCAAGCCACCACAGAAGCGGTCTACCGGAAGCAGCTCCGGCCCGTGATCACCGAGGGAGCCGAAGCCATGGACGACATCTTCGCCGAAGATCAGGAAGGGGAGGAGACGGAAGACTCGGCAGAGGACGTCGCTGGAGCCTGATCAAATCCGTTTGGCCCCCTGTTTGGCCCCCAAGCACGACAGAGGGCCGTGAGTAAATTTACTCACGGCCCTCTGACCAGCGTCGGGGTGGCGGGATTTGAACCCACGACCTCTTCGTCCCGAATGAGGTTCGGGTGGGGCTAGCACCAGGCGGTTTGGTGTTTGTCCTGGTCAGGGAGTTGGGGTGCGGTGGTCTCGGGTGGTCCGGAGGGGGCTTGGGGAGCGGGTTGGCTCCCACATGGCTCCCAAGGGAGGCGACCACCCAGGGGACGTCGGTCCTGCGAAGGACGGGGCGTGGTCCCCGCCGGACACCGTTACCGCCGCCCGGCCAACGCTCGCATGTTCGAGTGCCGCTACGAAGCACAACCTGAGTTTCAACCTCAGTAATCTCTGCATTGACTGGTCGTGGCGAACCAGCGGGTGCCGCATGGAGGGTGTTGACGCGGGTCGACCAGACTCTCGGCGAAGAGCCGGAAGTAGAGGCAGCGAGCGGACCCCACTCAGCTTGGGAAATCGAAGGTCCCTTGTCCGGTTCCCGGCGTGCGGCGAGACGCTCGCGGCGGCTTCGGTTCCTTGGCTGCGTAGGGTGGAACCGGCAGGATGCCCTGCTCTCGGAGATCATGCGTCGTAATCAGTGGGCCTGCGCTCACGGCATCCAGGAGCCGGGCCTGTTCGGGTTCGAGTGCAATCAGGAGGGCGAGTGCATTGATGAGATCCAGTAGATCAACCGTCCATCGCGCAGGCCATGCTGGTGGCAGAATGTCGTTCAATGGGGTCTGCCACTCGATGTCGGGTCTGCGCTTGCGGAAGCCGAACCATTTGCGGATCACCTGCACGCCGCCGATTCGGTAGTCCCAGACCTCCGGCGCCACGGGGCTGATGGAGCCGACTCCGACCGTGAGGGTGCGCGTCTTCGCGTCGTAGGAGATGCCGTCGGGCACCCCGCTGTCGTCCTCACCGATGGGGACGGTGCAAACTGGTTGTTCCGCTACGGGAAGTCTCGGGGTCTGCCCGGACGGGCGGGCGTGTTGTGGCGACGTGAAGCGCTGCCCGTACGTGTGTATCCACACGGTACGTCGGCCAGCCTCAGCCACTTTCGCCCACAGTGCGGGGTCCCGAGTCAGCGGAATGTGGGCGCCACGGGTGGCCAGGTGCTCCGCGAAGCGACGGGTGTAGCCACTGTGGCCGGCTATGCCCGCGATGTAAGCGAAGAGGTCCTCTGCTGTCACCGCCACCCCATGGATTTGCGACAACGTCTTCAGCAGCCCGGGCGTCACATTCGTCTCGGCAAGTTCCGCGTGACGATAGAGCGGTGCGACTCGGCCGCCTTCCGTACCCTTGAAGTGGTGCATATCGGGTATAAGAGCTGTGAACCCCACCGCCGGCCCTGCCCGCCCCGACTCCGAGTGCAGTTCGGACAAATAGATCTGGCGGTCGCTGTGCGCGAACCATAAGGCAGGTCTAGGAAAGTCGATTACGCGCCGGTCCGCAATGATCCACTGCCGGTCGAAAGTCATCCTGCCGTACGGGACAAGGACCGGCGTCTGCTCCGTCTCCTCGGCGAGGGTGCTTCGCCGTTCGTGTCCTGGCAGTGGCTGCTCCGGCTTGTCCGGACGGCGATCGCGGGTGCTCTTGAGCAGCGTCCCTTTGGCCGCTGCCGGAGCCTGGACGAGTGTCCGCCAGCGTTCTCGTAGAACGCTCGGGCTGGGCGATACCGGCCAACTGCGGTTGTTCTTGTTGCCGGAACTCGTCCACGGCAGCAGGGCGTCCACTGTGGGCATAGCTGTCCACTCGGCGGCGGCTACGGCCTGAAAGGGGGCGGTCCAGCCGTCGGAACAAGGCTGCCACGGTATCCCGTCCCTGTGCCGGCCCCCGTCTTGGTGTCCGTTGATGCTAAGTCCGTCGAGCCAGCTGAACTTCGTTTCCCTGCTTCCCGCGGGTACGTCGATTCGCCACACGCGCGCCGGACGCGTCAGGTCAGGCGGTCCTCGGCGGACGAAGACAGCGATGCAGACCTCGCGCTTCACGGCTTGGAAGACGCGCGTGCGGGGGTCGGAGTACGGGCCTTCGGGAGAGAGTCCGATGATCCAGCCCTCGTCGGCCGACTCGCGCAGATAGCGCCGCATGCCAGCGGCTCCCTCGCTGTCCAGGAAGCCGGAGTTGGTGATGAGCGCGACGATTCCGCTGGGCGCCTCTGGCGCCCCCGAGGCGGTTACCTGGTCGAAGACCTTCCAGGTCGACCATGCCCAGAAGTACACGTAGAGATTGTCCAGGGCGTATCCCACCCGCCCGTTATCCTCAGGATGGAAGCGCGCCAGGATCGCCCCCCGGTTGTTGGGATTCCCGTCGGCGACCCAGCGCCCAACCCCTGACTGCCTGGCACCACGCAGGTATGGCGGATTGCCGATGACGACCATGACCTTTTCCTCGGCCTTGACCTTGTTGGCCAGTCGGCGGTGTCGGGCGATCGCCTCGTACATCAGGCCCAGGTGGTGCTCGATGGTGGGGTCGTCCAGTGTGTCGGCCACCAGAAGCCTCGGCGCGTAGCCGGTGACGTCGGTCTGGTGGGCCTTGAAGGCGTGGTGCACGCGGAGTTCTGCCACCGCGTACGGTCCGGTCTGCTTCTCCAGACCGATGAGGCGCCCCGAGAGCTCACGCAGAAGTCCGCTCTTGAGGGCGTCGCCGTGCTTCAGCGCCAGGTCCTTGGCGACGTGGTCGACGATGTTGATGAGGAAGGTTCCGGTGCCCATGGCGGGATCGACCACAGTGACGTCCTCACTGCCGAACCCGTCCTCCTGGCCGAGCCGAACACGCAGCACCTCGTCGGTGAACCGGACCATGAAGCGGACTGCCTCGCTGGGCGTGTAGTAGGTACCCGTCCGTCGTCGCAGTTCCGGGTCGTAGGCGCTCAGAAATCCCTCGTAGAAGTGGAGGTAGGCGTCCCCGCTGTCGTCCTTGAACATCTCCGGGTCGACCGCGGAGACGACGTCGATCAGCGTGTCGATGACGCCACGGAGATCGTCGAGGGCTTCGTCGGTCAGCACCGCAAGGGCCTTGCCCATCAGGGAATGACGTTTGCCTAGTTTGCCTGCGACGTCAGACAGGGAGAGCTTCTCCATGTCGATGCCCTCAAGACGGGCCAGCAGGATCGCGAAGGTAAGCGTCTGGCTGTAGTGGTCGGCGAACTCAGCGGGGAGGGCGTCGGGGAAGAGCAGGTCTTTCCAGTTGCCGGCCAGAATGGAGAACGCCGCGACGGCCTCTCCGTGTTCCTCGCGGGTGAGGCGTTCCGTGACCTCGTCCCGCAGAAGGGCGCAGATTCCGGCGATGCGCTTGACCAGTTCACCGATGCTGCTGAGTGTTAGCGGCGCCGGAGTCAGGAAGAGGGCGATTGCCCGCTCGAATCCATCGTCCGCCGGGACGAGTTGCCGATTGCCGGTGAGTAGGTCCCCCACAAGGTGCCCGGTTGGGCCGAGCTGCACGCCGAAGCGGTACACAGCCCAGTCGTAGCCGTCGGAGTACAGAACGTTGGGGAGGGCCTTGATCTTCTCCCACTGCTCGCGGTCGTGGCTTTTTGCGGACCACTTCAGCGGGTCGACTCCCTTGCCTGGACGCTTTAACTCGACGTGCCCGATGGTCCTTCCACCGGCACTGATGGCGAAGTCGGGTCGCACACCGAGTCTTTTGACGCTGGTCTGGCCATGGGCGATCAGATTCATGTGCTGTCGTTCGGCCATGCCGCGCAGTAGTTGCTCCACCGGTGCGGTGAGGCTCTCCTCTTTCCCGCTACCCGCTCCAGCGGGCCCTTGGAGCTTGGCTCTGACCTCCTGCCCGAATCGGGCGACGAGGCCGGCGACTGTTCTAGTTGCTCGACTTCCTGCTGCTCCGACGTCCCTTCGTGACAACGTCCACCCCCATGGCGGTGCGCACGCACGGTGATCGCACCCATACACACTGCCCATGGTGCTGCGGCTGGCAAACACCCGGCATGACGGGCAGGGGTATCCGTGTTAACGCCGACCGGTTTACTCACGCACCGCGGGCGAGTTGCGGCGGCTGGGTGGACGCAACTTCGGCCGCGGCCTCGATGCGGGACAAACACGGTAGCGCGATGAACAATGGATCAAGGCACGGCTGCGCGAGATCAGTCTTAAAGGTGCGGCCTCTCAAACCCCACTGCGGTGCCGGGCCCGTGACCTCAGGAGTGGAGCCCGCTCGCGACGGGGCCGGCGGACCTCCCTGTCCTCTCCTTAGGCTGGCAAGCGGTACTGCGCAAGCGGCGCGGTAGGGTGCGCATCCAGCGCCGTCGATGTGCGCCCACCCGCCACCAACCCCGGAGGCCCGACGCGTGCAGTTCCTCGTCCAGTCATACGGCAGTCCTGTGCCCAGCGGCCCAGAAGCCTTGGTACTAGAGGCCGACGACTGGGACGACTTCGGCTACCGCACCTCGTACCACCTTTGGTACCGGACCCCGACCGACACCTGGAATCTGGGCCCGGTGAAGATCGCGGTGACTGGCCAGGAGGTTGGCACGGCTTCCTTCGAGTACGGGCGCTACGACGATGGGCTGCCCGGCGAGTTCTTTTCGCTCGGCCAGTCCGACAACTACTACGACGAGATCAGAAAGCTCGGTGGTGACAAGCGCGTCGAAATCCTCGAAGCCCTCTGCGACCTGGCGTATTTCCCCAACCGAATCCAGGACGCGAAGCAACACAGGGTTACGGACGTCTCGCTACTGCGAAGTGTGGAAGAGCAAACAGTCAGGGCGCAGTTCAACCGCATCGCACGGGGCGGGGTCCGGCTGACCGAATACCGATTCCGATACGATGCACCCGGGCAGGACGTGAGTGGTGGTGTCAACTTCCAAGTGGTCCCGGAGTCCAGCCCATCGAGCAATATCCACGTCCTTATCGGCCGAAACGGCGTCGGTAAGACAACCCTGCTGCGCAACCTCGCTGGCGCAGTTGCCCGCCCTGATCTGGATGGCCGCTTCGGAAGCGTCGCCATGCTTCCCACGTCTAACTCGGGGGCTGCCGAACAGTTCACCAACGTCGTCTCTGTCACCTTTAGCGCCTTCGACCCGTTCGTCGATCTCGAATCCCTTGCCCCTGACGCTGAGAACGCCTCACCACGGGCGGCGTCATACGTCTACGTCGGACTTCGAGGTGGCGTGGACCACAACTTCTTCGCGGAATACCGCACCACCCTGCAAGACGGGCTACGGCAAGACTTCAATGCGGCCCTTTCCGAGGTCTTTACGTCGCGTTCCCTGATGGACTGGCGCGAAGCCATGCTGCTACTAAGCCGAGACCCCCAATTCGCCCATTCCGGCATTGCAGCATTCGCCCGCGATATACGCGGCGGCATGAGACTGCACCCCAACCAGGTTGAGGACTTGACCGCTGATTTCTCGCAGTTGAGTTCGGGGCATGCAATCGTGGCGCTGACGATGACGCAGCTTGTCCACAGTGTGGCTGAGCAGTCACTCGTTCTCCTGGACGAACCCGAAGCGCATCTCCATCCGCCGCTGCTGGCCTCCTTCATACAGGCACTGTCGAAACTGCTCACTGACCGTAACGGTGTGGCCGTCGTGGCCACCCACTCGCCCGTTGTTCTGCAGACGGCCCCGCGCTCGTGCGTCTACAAGCTGATCCGTTACGGGGAAACCAGCAGATTCGAACGGCCCCAGATCGAGACCTACGGGGAGAACGTGGGCGCGCTGACGCACGAGGTGTTCGGGCTGGAGGTTATGGACTCCGGCTTCTACGCGGAGATCACCAAGGCCGTCGCGCGAATGGACTCCTACGAACAAGTGCTGGCCCACTTTGGCGGACAGCTGGGCAGTGAGGCGAGGGGCTTGGTCCGTATCCTCCTCGCGGAGAAGACGAATGGGGCCGTGTGATGTGGCCTCTAAAGATTCCACTGATCAAGGCCGCGGACAGTTATAGGGCGTGCGTCGCTACCAGCACCACGAGGGGCGACCGTCGCAAGAAGCTACTGAACGCCTCCGACACGGTACGGAGAGCAGGCCAGAGACTTCGGGAGGCAACCTCCGTCAAATCCTTACACGGCCTGGATGATGGCCATTTCGCGGTACCTGGGATAGACGCGGAGCGTTTCGTGAAGTGGGTCTACGGCAACGGCATGAGCACTGTCGCTGGCGCCAAGATCCGCGGTCAGCTCATGGCCGCTCCACCCGACGCACGGTGTCCGCTGTGTCGGCAGGGAATCGTCTACCAGCTCGACCACTTCATGCCGAAGAGCCTCTTCCCCGCCCTGTGCGTGGACCCGCTCAACCTGGTCCCGGTGTGCGAGCGGTGCAACCTCATCAAGGGAGACCAACTGCCCGACCAGCTGGAGAACACGCTCCTGCATCCCTACCTGGACCGGATATCCCATGAGCGGTGGCTTGATGCTCGTACCGCCCATGATGGCGAGATGGTCCGACTGGAGTTCTTCGTCACTCCTCCAGCCACCTGGGACGCCACCCTCGCCGCTCGGGTCGCCCACCATTTCCAGCTCTTCGAACTAGGCCAGCGCTATGCCATCGCCGCAAACCGCGTCATCGGAGACCTGACGTTCCGCGTTGACCGGCAGCGGGTACTCGGCGCGGACATGGTCCGCACTTACCTTCAGGACGAAGCGCACTCTCGCTTCGCCTCCGACGCCAACAGCATCGAAGGTGTGACCTACGCCACCCTCGCGGCCGACGACCGCTATTGCCAAGGCCCTGCCGCAGCCAGTGGCTCGGTTAACAGTGCTCGGCCCGTTTCCGAGACGAATCAGCGGCACGGCTCAGGGCACATGGCGTCGAGTTGATGAACACGCGTGTCCAACTATGAGTGCGTTGGACGCGGCCGGAGGGTAGAGCACGGCCCCCAGCAACGCGGTGAGGCCCGACTACCGCCATACAGGTTGCCGGGCCTCCGTACATTCGTCAGTCGACGAGGTAGTGGGCTTCGATGTAAGCGACGGTGGAGTCATACGGCTCCCCCACCGGCTTCAACAGGTACCGGCGGAAGACCGCAGCAGTGCCACGGCGAACGCCTCGGTTGCGAGCGTCAGCGTTGTCCCATGACTGGGTGAGGGTGCGGGTGACTACCTTGTCGATCTCCTCGGCCAGGTTTCGCTCCAGCACTGTGAGTCCGGGCGGTGCGTGGTCGTGGATGATCCGTGACAAGACCCCCACGTGGTCGTCGTCCAGCACGACGACGGCTTCGGCGGGGTGCTTCTCGGCGTCCACGATGGCGCGTGCGACTCGAAGTGCTTCGGACAAGAACTCCAGGGCGTCCTGGGAGTTCTGGATGATCCGGTCCCGTAGCAGCCTGATCCGCACCGGGAGGGCGGTGTACTTCGCGGACCCTGGTTCGACGCCCCTTTCGAGGGCGGCCTTGATGTGGTCCAGGATCTCCGCAGCGGACGGCGGAGTCTTGTCCTTGCCCTCGCCCCTGCTGGGCTTGGGGCGGACGAGGGCCAGCAGTTCCTTGAGGATGGCGATGCCCTGGGCGTCCAAGACGAGGGCTTCCTCCTGAGAGGCGACCACGGAGAAGGAGTGGACGTGAGCGTTGATTATCTCCAGGACCATCGGCCCCAGCTCGGCCAGCCGTTCCTTCCTCTCCTCGTCGGAGGACCTTTTGAACAGGGTCGTGTACACGGACCCGAACAGCCCGAAGCCGTCCCGGAACTTGACGACCCGCTTGTCGGTGTTTATGAGCGGGTACAGGCGGGCCAGGAGCCGGTAGTCCTTGGTGAACACCTCGGCGGCGCCAGGGTTGGCGTCCAGAAAGACGTTAATGGCACGCACGGACTCGTATCCGTGGACCGTGAGGTCCAGGTCGTCCACGTCCGCGAGGAGGTCCTCGATGCGGGCGAAGGTGGTGCGGAACTCAGCGACCAGCTCGGACACGTCGGTGACGAACCCGCCACCCTTGCTGGCAGCCGCCTCCGAAGTGGGGTCGACGACGGCCCGCTGGACCTCTTCAGCCAGGCCGATGTAGTCCACGACCACGCCTGAGGTCTTCACGAACCCGGTCGGAGACACCCAGGTGCGATTGGGGCGGGTGATCGTCTGGAACAGGTTGTGGGCTTTCAGCGGCTTGTCCAGGTAGAGGACGCCCTCGTTGGGGGCGTCGAACCCGGTCATCAGCTTCGCGGTCACCACCAGAAAGCACAGCGGGTTGTCCGGGGTGAGGAACCGCCGCTTCTGCTCCTCCTCCTCGGCCTCCGAGAGCTGGAACGGCCGCATGGCGCGGTCCTCGTCCTTGGCGTCCGAGACGGAGATGTTCACCTCTGCGGTGATCCGGTCGTGCTTCCCGACCTCGGCGAGCACCTGGGACGCCTCGAAGCCGGCCAGCAACTCGTTGATCTTGTCCGTGTACGCCACGGCCAGCTCACGGTTGTAGGCGACGACCTGGGCCTTGAGGCCGTTTCGGTAGGCGCCGGCCAGGTAGTGGTCGACGACGTCCTGGCACACTGCGTGAATGCGCTCCGGGTTGGTGAACACCGAGGTGAGCCGCCCGAACTTGCGGGACAGAGCCTCGCGGTCGGGGTCGTCGAGGTCGAATTCGTCGGCGAACTGGTCGAACTCGGACTGCAACGCCTGGTCGCGCATCTCGAAGAGGACCGGGTGCGGATCCAGCATGACCGGGACGGTCGCCTCGTCCAGCAGAGACCGGGACACCGAGTACCGGTGCAGCACCCTGCCCGGGTCGGTCTCCTCGCCGAAGAGTGCGAAGGTATCGGTGGCAAGGTTCCTGACCGGTGTGCCGGTCATTCCGAAGAACTTCGCGTGCGGCAACGCTGCGCGCATGTGCCCGGCGAGGGACTGCGACCTGGCGGACTGGGTGCGGTGTGCCTCGTCGACCAGCACGATGATGTTCCCCCGGGTCGACAGGTTCTTGCCCGCGTCGGCGAACTTGTGCACGGTCGTGGAGATCACGCCGCGGACGTCGTCGGCCAGCAGCGCGCGTAGCTTGGCGCTAGTGGCGGGTTGGTGGAAGTAGGCGTCCCCCATCGCGGAGGTGAATACCCCAGAGGTCTGCCGGACGAGCTGGGTGCGGTCAGACAGAAGAATGATCGTGGGTGACTCGGTACGGGTGTCGGTCAGCAGCAGGGAGGCAGCGAACACCATCAGCAGCGTCTTCCCGGACCCCTGGTGGTGCCAGATCAGCCCCTTCGTCCCGCCGGCCAGGACCCTCTCGTGGATCAGGTGCGCGGCCTCCATCTGTGGGTAGCGGGGCAGGTACTTCTTGTCCGTTCCACCCCCGGACGTGTCGAACAAGGCGAAGTTCGCCAGCATGTCCAGGATGGTGGCCGGGTTGAGCAGCAGTTCGACGGAGCGCTGGACGTCAGCCTGGCCGGACAGGTTCTCGTCGTCGGTAGTGGACCGGAACGGCTGCCACAGGTTCGTGGGCGCGCCGACGGCACCGAACCGCAGCTTCAGCCCGTCGGAGGCGATGGCGAAGACGTTGGGGGTGAAGAACCACGGATACTCGGTGGCGTACACATCGTTGATCTCGCGGGCGGCATCGGCCCACCCGGACTTCGCGGTCGGTGACTTCACCTCGACCACTACCAGAGGTAGGCCGTTAACCCAGTACACGAGATCGAACCGGCGGGATGTCTTGCCGGGGACGGTGATGGTCACTTCGTCCGAGACGACCAGCATATTGGCGGTCGGGTGCTCGAAGTCGATGACCTTTAGAGCGTGCCACACGCCGTCGGTGTCCCGGAACTCCTTATGCCCGCGCAGCAGACGCAGCACCTGCTCGTTGGCCCGCACCAGCCCGCCTTCAACGGCGTTGACCGTGGCGACGATCTCCTCGACCACCGCGCTCACGTCGAACCCGTCTATCATCCCAGGGTTTAAACGGACGATGGCGTCCCGTAGCTGGCGGGCGAGCACCGTCTGCGTCGTCTCACGCGGCAGCGACCTGCCCGCTGCGAAGCCCCACCCCATCGGGAGGGACCACTGGATCACCAGGTTCTGGAACTCACGCTCCGGAATGCCCTTCACCACGGCTCAGACCCCCTGCTCGGCGGACTCGATGTCGATGCTCCGATCCAGCAGACCCGACAGCAGCCCCGCCCGGACATTACAAAGACGGGCCTCCTCAGCACGGATGGCAGTGATCCCCCCGACCACGGCGCCGCACCGCCAGACGTACTCGCCCTGCTCAGGAAGCGGCGGAACGGGCACTCGAACGGCGCCGAAACCGCGTTTGTTGATTGTGACCATCGATTTGCTAGTTCCGCCGGACGTGCCCGAGATTCGTGTCCGCAGTTCGCGCGATGACAAAGCATGCTCGAGGTAGCCCGTGGAAACGCGGGACTCGTCCACGCGAAGGCGCCACATCATGTCATTCAGGACCGTCCCCTCAGGCACGTTTTTTGCGATAGCAACGAAGCCAACGCGCTCCGGCGTGTTTGCCCGCGTGATGAGTAGGTCCCCGTCCTTCACCAGATGACTAGGCGAGAATGTGGCATCCTCTGTCAGCGACTTGGCCTCAGAAGGCTTGAACCAACCACGCTGCACGGCGCTGCTCTTCAGGATTCGGTACTCGTCCTCAGCAGTGGCTTCCCCCGCCGCTTGAACGCTTTTGCCGTTGTCGATCCCCAGCAGTACGTCACTGATGGGCTGGTGATCCGTCTCTGGCAGATCTGAGCGCAGGGAATCCAGAATCGCCTCCAGCGCCTCCGATTCGGTGTTGAGTGCGGCGATCTGGTCGTCGACCGCGCCGATGACCTCGACGATCCGCTTCTGCACTCGCAGCGGAGGGATGTCCATGACGATGTTGAGGAAGTCAGTCGGCTTCACCCGCTCACGCCTGCCACCCATCCCCTTGGAGGCCCCCTGCAGGGCATCCCACATGGATTGCGTCGTTGTGAGAATGCGAAAGAAGTCGGGATCTGCGTCGGGCGCGAAGGCGAATGTGGGGAACTCCTGTGACGCGAACGATTCCGGCAGGTCGTCGGGCGTGATAGTGATCGCGCCCTCGAACGCCTTGAGCCGACTGTAGACGAGCACGCCTGGGCCGATCCGGTTGAGCTTCTTGTAGGAGGTTGAGCTCCCGGCGACGGGCTCGCGGTAGAGCAGCCCTCGCCCCCTGTTCAGCACCCCCACGGTTGGGTATGTCTGTTCCGGGTCCACGTCCACGAATTCCACATTCGACGTGAGGAACCGTGCCAGAGGCGCCCGGACCCAACCCTCCTGTACCCGGGCGGCATTGTCATTGCTCGTCGGGTCACTCATCGAAGCCCTCGATCCCCGCGTCGGCGAGCACGGAGAGCATGCGCGCCTCTGTCTTCTGACGTTCGGCGCGAGCGAGGTTGTAGGCATCGATGAGGGTGCCGAGGTCTTCACTCTCAGCGGCGGCCTGCTTGATGTACCTGCCGATGTTCAGGTCGTACCCGTTCGCCACGATTTCCGTACTGGGCACGAAGCGTGCTGTCAGGCCGCCATCGCTGTCGGGGTCCACCGGGTTGCCGTCGGCATCGAACTTCGAGTTGTAGGCGGTCACCGTGTCAGCGATGTCCGCGTCGGTGAGGATGTTTCGGTTCTTGGCCTTGGAGAACCTCTTGGAGGCATCGACGAACAGCACCCCGCCCTGACGCTCTGGGGCCTTGGTGCCGGCCGCTCGAAACACCAGGATCGCCGTGGGGATGGCGGTGCTATAGAAGAGATTCGCCGGCAGCCCAATGACGGCTTCCAGGAAGTCGTCGTTCAGGACGCGCTGGCGGATGGCTGCTTCCTGGCCGCCGCGGAATAGGACGCCGTGCGGAAGGACGACGCCGGCGCGGCCCTTCTTCGGGTCCATGCTGGCGATCATGTGCTGAACGAACGCCCAGTCCGCTGACGACTGCGGGGCGACACCGCCAATGGCGCGGGGGTCGTTGGTCCAGGGCTTCCACTTCAGGCTGTACGGCGGGTTGGCGAGGATCACGTCAAACTGCGCGACGGACCCGTCCGGCTTCTTGAAGCGAGGGTCCTTCAAGGTGTCGCCGACCTCGACCTTGAACTGGGTGAGGTTGTGCATGAAGAGGTTCATGCGTGCCACACCCGCAGTGTCCGGCACGGCCTCCTGCCCATACAGGTTGAGCGTGTAGCCACGCCCGCCGTGGGCCTTCAGGAGGTTCGCGGAGGCGATGAGCATGCCGCCCGACCCACAGGTTGGGTCGTACACCGACTCGTAGCCCTTGGGGTCCAGGACCTCGACGATCAGCTCGACAACCTCGCGCGGGGTGAAGAACTGACCGGCGCGGGTGCCAGACCCGTCGGAGAACCGCTTCAGCAGGTACTCGTACGCCCCACCGAGCACGTCGTGGGACATGTTGCCCTCGTGCATCTTCGGGGTGCGGTCCATCGCTTGCATGACCGCCGCCAACACCTCACCCGACAGCACCTCTTCGGAGGTCCAGGTCATAGACCCGAACAGGCGGGAGAACTTGCCAGGGTTGGCCGTCTCGATGGCTTGCAGGGAGGCGCGGGCCCGCTGGCCGAGGCCGGGCTGGGTGATGGTGTCGAGGATCGACGACCAAGGGGCGCGACGCTGCTGGACGGTGCCTGGGTGGATGAACGGGATCTCGAACAACTGGTAGTCGCGGTACTCGATTTCGTGGGCTTCCTCGGCAGAGAGGTCGTTCAGGTCGTTTTCGGCCAGGAACTCCTCGTGATGGTGCTCCCAGGTGTCCGACAGGTACTTCCAGAACATCAGCGGGAAGACCACCGAGGAGTACTGCGCTTCGGGCAACGCCACACGAAGCTCGTCTGCGGCGTCCCACAACCGGTTCTCGATCTCCTGCTGCGTCACTGTCATCAGTCGGGGGTGTCCTTGCTCGTCAAAGGTGGCGACCCGAAGGCCGTGGTGTTCCTGCTGGTCACCCTATTTCCGGCGTGCCCAGCATGTACACGCCGGACATATTCTGTCGGGTGAATAGCACGTGGGGCGTCGCATTCCCTGCGCGGGCGACTCGCCAACGATATCCACCCCGAGAGCCACAAAAGGTGGCAGACGAACCAATCGAACAGCGCGGGCACAGCAGTGGCCATCCATCCCCTGCTGGTTGATCTTCTTCCCGTTCCAGCAGGCTCCCCGCCTGAGCCACGCCGTCGGACTCCTCGGCCAGGCACGCGCCACGATGGCCACCCCGTCCGCGAGCCAGCCCAACCTCACCTCGAGCCGAGATCAGTCGTGAACGGCGGCGACACGGAAGTCTCCTCTGAAATCGAGCTAGAGGCTGCCCCCGTATGGGGCGTGAGTTATCCAGTGAGGGCCAGGTTGTGGAGCTGGGCGATGCCGAGCATGGCCTGGTGGACACCGTTGCCCTTGAGACGGCAGTCCCGTAGGACTTCCAGTTCTTCAACCGCGACAGGGCGTGTTCGACCCGGGCTCGAGCCCGGCGGTGGACGGTATTCTCCGCTTCCTGCTGTGGGCTGAGGTAGGTCTGACCTCGTCGTCTGCGGTGCGGGATGAACAGTCCGGTGCCTTGGTATCCGCCGTCGGCGATCGTCGGGGCTCCGCGGCAGACCCGGTCCACCCACGACTCGGCAAAGGCCCGGCAGTCGTTACAGAGGCGGCTGATTCGAGCGACGCCGAGACTGATTCGTGGGCGCATCAGTGGTGGAGGCGACGCAAGGTGTCGGGACCGGTTGCCCCCAGCATGCTATCCAAATGTTCGTCCGGGGGTTCGGGGACCCTCGGGGATGTCCTGACCTGCGGTGGAACAGGTGGCGGTCGAGGTTTCGGACGGTCCTGGACGGAGGGTCTCAGCGGCTGCGCGGCGCGCCGACGGCAGGCGAGGTCCACGCCAATGACGGGGGCCGTACGCGAGTGCCGTGCCGGCCGAAAGGGTCACGCCCGGCGACTCGTCTATCCGCGCGATCGACTTCCACGGTGCCAGCACCCGGATGCCACACAGGTGCCGGCGCGGACGACCAGTCGGGAGGTTCCGGATGTAGAGCCTGGAGGGCCTCCACTCCCATCCCGTGGTTCACGCCGCCACAGACGCACTCGCACGGCGTTTCAGGTGTGGCTAAGGCACAGCTCGGCGAGCCGCAGAAGGACGTATCGCCGTCGCCTGGGTGCTGTCGGCACAGGGGGGACCAGCACGGTGTCCGCAGGTACCAGTCGAGACAGCCGACCGCACCAGTCAGCTCACGATCGAGGACCGCCAGCATGACGGGAATGGCGTCTTCCCGCATGGCGACGGTGCTCCAGTAGGACACCGGCGGTGCGTTGCCGACGACCCACTCTCGGTAGCCAGAGGCGAAGGTACGGGCCATCGCGTGGTCACTGATCGCGCAGAGGTCCGTACTCAGTCCGAAGGGGCGGAAGTCGCCGATCGCCCGTGAGTCGTCGGAGAGATGAGCCCACCGGCTGCCGGTGGGGTGGCACTCGAAACTGCCGCCGCGTATCTCATCCCACTCGCGGACCATGCCGATCAGGACGGCCTCCGTCTTACGGCCGTCCGCAAGCCGTCTCTGCTCAGGGGGTGCCTTGGCCAGGGTCCGGTTGATGGCGGCTTCGGCCTGCTGGGCTTTCTGTGAGCTGGAGCCTGTCCTTCGAGGCGACGAAACCAAGCAGCGCACCTCCCACGACGGCGTACACGATGTTGAACAACCAGGTCATTGTCTCCCTGCCCGCTGCTGGGAAACTAGGAGCCAGCGCAGAAGGCTTGTCTCAAGTCGATGTGCCTGTATGGGAATTCGCGTGATCAGTTTCCGAGGAACGTCTCGCGTTGCTCGAACGTTCGGGCAGATCATTAAGCCCAACCGTGCCGCAGGGGGAGCTGGCCAGCCTGGAGTGCGTCACGCTGTTCGATGATCCACTGTTCGGCAAGGTCCACGGATTCCGGGACTGGTCGGTCCGTGGTGTCGAGCAGATGGGTGCGCCATCGTGGATCACCGGCATTCCAGCCGGTCCAGCGGCGCCAGGCCATCTCGGGCCAGCTGCCGTCGATGATGACGTCGGGCCCGTGAGACGGGTCAAGGGCGTGCTTGCGGTGCCATTCAGCCCAGCCGAGGTAGGCGTCGATCGCCTGGGCGTCCCACCGTCCGGGGTCGCGCTCGGCGAGGCGAGCGCGCCGGACCGGATCAGCGACGTCCACAAGGCACACGGCGATGCCGTCCAGTAGCGGGGCGGAGGGTGCGGCAAGCATCTCTCCCAAGGGGGACTGTCCAGAGAGCAGAAGATCGATGCCGCGGTCCTGGAATTCCAATGCGCGCCGCACCCACTTCTCGGTCATGCGGTGGCGCCAGTGCCGGTCGGCGCCCTCCGGTACACCGAGCTCGTCGAAGTCGTGCACGGCGATCTTCCCGATCCGGGCAGCCGCCGCGTACGCCAGGGTCGTCTTGCCCGAGCAACTGGACCCGGTGAGCTTCAACAGCATCGCGTCAGAATGCCGACAGCACGTCACCGCCCACGACCTATTTCTTCGAGCCACGCATCAGGGCGACGTCGCCGGCCTTGGAGCGGCTCGGGGATTTGCCGTTCTGTCGGGGCGGAGGGGTAGGCTGGGAACCGGCCGCACGGGAGTGTTCTTGGTCACACTTGGATTACCTCCGTGCGGCCACCTTTCAGTCCTGGCCATGTCGTGGGGTGCACGCAATAGTCAGGCGAGGCGAAGAGTGCCGGGGCCATAGAATGGCCGTCGTGACCGACAACACTCAGCGCCCCGACAGCGGGCTGAACAGCGCCCCCGAACTGCCGACCCAGTATGCGCCGGCCGAGGTAGAGGGGACGCTGTACGAGCGCTGGGTAGAGCGCGGTTACTTCGAGGCTGACGCGAAGAGTGACAAGCCCGCGTACACCATCGTCATCCCGCCGCCGAACGTCACCGGCTCGCTCCACCTGGGCCACGCCTTCGAGCACACGCTGATCGACGCCCTCACCCGCCGTAAGCGCATGCAGGGCTACGAGACGCTGTGGCAGCCCGGTATGGACCACGCCGGTATCGCGACCCAGAACGTCGTCGAGCGGGAGCTTGCCAAGGAGGGTAAGTCCCGCCACGACCTGGGCCGCGAGGCGTTCGTCGAGCGGGTCTGGCAGTGGAAGGCCGAGTCCGGCGGTCAGATCGCCGGCCAGATGCGGCGCCTGGGCAACGGCGTCGCGTGGAGCCGTGACCGCTTCACCATGGACGAGGGCCTGTCCCGTGCCGTCCAGACCGTCTTCAAGAAGATGTTCGACGACGGCCTGATCTACCGCGCCGAGCGCATCATCAACTGGTGTCCGCGCTGTCTCACTGCGATCTCGGACATCGAGGTCGACTACCAGGACGACGACGGCGAGCTTGTCTCTCTGAAGTACGGCGAGGGCGACGACACGGTCGTCGTCGCCACGACCCGCGCCGAGACAATGCTGGGCGACACCGCGGTCGCCGTTCACCCCAATGACGAGCGTTACAAGCACCTCGTCGGTCGACGCATCAAGCTGCCGCTGACAAACCGCACTATTCCCGTCGTCGCCGACACGCACGTCGACCCGGAGTTCGGCACGGGTGCCGTCAAGGTCACGCCCGCTCATGACCCCAACGACTTCGCCATCGGCCAGCGGCACGGCCTGGAGGCGCTGACCGTGATGGACGAGCGCGGTGTCATCACGGTCCACGGGCCCTTCGAGGGGCTTGACCGCTTCGAGGCGCGTTCCGCGATCGTCGCCGCGCTGCGCGCCGACGGCCGGATCGTCGCGGAGAAGCGGCCGTACGTCCACAGCGTCGGCCACTGCTCGCGCTGCAAGACAACCCTTGAGCCGCGACTGTCCTTGCAGTGGTGGGTGAAGGTCGAGACGCTCGCCAAGGCCGCGGGTGACGCGGTCCGCGACGGCCGGGTGGACATCCACCCCGCCGATCTGTCGCAGCGGTACTTCGACTGGGTCGACAACCTCAACGACTGGTGCATCTCACGGCAGTTGTGGTGGGGCCACCGCATCCCCGTCTGGCACGGCCCCAACGGCGAGACCGTGTGCGTCGGACCCGACGAGCAGCCGCCGAGCGGCGAGGGCTGGGAGCAGGACACCGACGTCCTCGACACCTGGTTCTCGTCCGGCCTGTGGCCCTTCTCCACGCTGGGCTGGCCAGAGAAGACCGCGGACCTGGCCAAGTTCTATCCGAACTCGGCCATGGTCACCGGCTACGACCTGATGTTCTTCTGGGTCGCCCGGATGATGATGTTCGGCCTGTACGCGATGGACGGCGAGATCCCCTTCCACACCATCGCGTTCCACGGCATGGTCCGTGACGAGCACGGCAAGAAGATGTCGAAGTCATTCGGCAACACGGTCAATCCGCTGGACTGGATGGACAAGTACGGCTCCGACGCTCTGAGGTTCACGCTCGCGCGGGGCGCCAACCCCGGTACCGACGTGCCGATCGGCGAGGACTGGGTCCAGGCGTCCCGGAACTTCGCCAACAAGATCTGGAACGCGACGCGGTTCGCGATGATGAACGGCGCCACGATCGAGGGCGAGCTGCCCCCGGCCGAGCAGCTGTCGGCAACGGACCGCTGGATCCTGTCCCGGCTGAACACGGTCGTGGCCGAGGCGGACGCGTACTACGACGACTACCAGTTCGCGAAGCTCGCCGATGCCTTGTACCACTTCGCGTGGGACGAGGTCTTCGACTGGTACGTCGAGCTGTCCAAGACGACGTTCATGGCCGGTGGTGACGCGGCCAAGGTCTCGGCACGCGTCTTGGGCGAGGTCCTGGACGTGACGCTGAAGCTGCTCCACCCGATCGTCCCGTTCGTGACGGAGACGCTGTGGACCACGCTCACCGGCCGCGAGTCCGTCGTGATCGCCGACTGGCCGGCGGACAGCGGGTTTCGCGATGCTGCGGCCGAGACGGAGATCGAGAGCCTTCAGCAGGTGATCACCGAGGTTCGCCGCTTCCGTTCTGACCAGGGCCTGCAGCCTGGCCAGAAGGTCCCGGCTCGCCTGGACCTGTCGGGTACGCAGCTCGCTGCCCACGAGGCCGCCATCCGTCAGCTGCTCCGGCTCCAGCCGGAGGGTGACGGCTTCAGTGCCACGGCGACCCTCCCGGTTGCCGGTGCCACGGTCGCGCTCGACCTGTCCGGCACGATCGACGTCGCAGCCGAGCGTAAGCGGCTGGCCAAGGACCTTGCCGCGGCGGAGAAGGAGAAGGCCCAGGCGGAGGCCAAGCTCGGCAACGAGGCGTTCCTGGCGAAGGCCCCGGACAATGTGGTCGAGAAGATCCGTACCCGTCTCACGAAGGCGGAAGAGGACATCGTCCGGCTGCAGAACCAGATCAACAACCTGCCGCCCGCCTAGCCAGACCAGCGAGGAAGCCCCGGACGCATCGTCCGGGGCTTCCTTCATATGGCGGTCGTCGCTACGGAATTCCCAAGCCTTCGAAGGGGCTCGACAGGGAGAACTGCCTCTGGGCGGCGACCGTCAGGGCCTGTTCGAGGTCGAACTCGGCCATTCGGATCAGATCGACGAGCCGGGACGGCTTCGAAGCGAGGACGAGGCGCGCGAGGTCCTCGGCCGCGCTATCGCGGTGGAAGTGATGCCGGAACAGATCGAGGTTCTTCTTCACCACCAGCAGGGTCATGTCGAACTCGGAGATCTCGGCGTTGGAGACCCGTCGTGTGCGCGAGTGGACCCGGTATTCGTGCAGCGGGCCAGCGATGCACACGATGTGGTTGGCTTCGCTTCTGCGGAATCGTCCGGCGAGGAGGTTCACGGCGAACGCCCAGTCCCCCCACTTCCGTACGTCCGGGTCGTAGAGACCGCCGTGGATGGCGTCGTCACGGCGGTAGACGATCGAGGTGGGTACGTGGTGCTTGCGCAGGATCAGTTCCTCGCGGCACGGGTAGGAGGAGATGGTGAGCCCGTCGAAGTCGCCGATCATCCGAGACATGGTGTGGACGAAGGCCACGTGCTGGTCTGTCTTGAGGAGCTTGACGGCTTGGTCCGGGTAGCTGCCGGCCTTCAGCAGCTCAGAGGCGGTGGCGAGCCGGTCGTCGGCGTCCAGCTGCATCACGTACTCGAAGGACGCGGCGTTGATGCCGGCGTTCCTGGCGGCGTGGTGTCCGCTGTGCTCCTGGCGGACGATGCGGACCTCGGCGCGCTCGGCGCAGAGCGAGATGGCACGAAGCGTGGGCTGGTCGTCGGAGCCGTCATCCACGATCACGACTTCGTACGGGAACGTGTGGGGCTGCTGGATCAGGGACTCCACGGCCTCCAAGAGGTAGCCCCCCGAGTTGAAGCAGGGGATGACGAAGCTGATCCCCTCGGGTGTACTCGACTTCATGGCATTCTCCCTGTCTCTGATCCGGCTGCCCGGCTGCCCGGCTGGTGGCGATGACGGTGGCTCGGGTCGCTTCGAAGCAGTTGCGCCCGGTTCGGCTGTCCTGTTCCGCGTGCTCGGACCAGAGCAGCGTGAGGTCCCAGCCGTCGTAGATCCGCTCGATGACGCGTCGGAAGGAGTCCGGGGAGTAGTCGGCCTCCCCTTCGATCCGTAGCGGTCGGCCGTCCGCGGACCTGCGGGTGATCCCCGTGAACACTTCGAGATAGTGGTGGTTCGCCCCATGCGCGTGAGTGACCGCGCTCGTGAGGAGGGACTCGACGTCGCCTCTTGCGAGGTAATGCAGGACGTCCTTGGCGACGATGACTCCGAAGTCCTCATCGACGGCGAAGTTCTCGGCGAGGCATTCCCGTGTTTCGATCCGGCGAGCCCAATCTCCTGCGCCGCTGATGCGCTGAAGAAGCGAGTCGCTGGGGATCTGATCGACGGCTACGACGCGGAATCCTGCGCGCGCTAAGGCGATGGTGTAGGTCCCGGCCCCGTATCCCAGATCCAATGCGGTACGTGGGGTCCCGTCTCCGATGGATTCCAGGAGGGCGTTGAACCGCTCCGAGGTGGCGGCCTGGAGGTTCTCCGCGGTGTTCCGGCCGCGCGGGATCGCGTCCGCGTAGAAGGCATGCACGGATGCCTTCGAAACTGGCTGATTCATGGATGACTCCTTTGTGCCTGAAAGTTGGAGCGGCCGGTGCCTAGAAAGGCACCGTGACCAGGCGTCCAGGAGCGAGTACCGACGAGGCGAGGGCCTCAGTGACCTGCATGGGCCGCAGATGGCTCGCAAGGGAACTGCGCTGCTCGGAGCCGCGCAGCCAGTGCTCCATGAGCTGGCGGTTGCTGTCACTGTGGAACAGCCCGTCGAACGACTCCTCCGACACGTACTGCTCGTCGGGCAGCAGCGAGGCATTGGCGCGTGTGGTCACGCGGGCGAACGCGTCGATCCCGTCCGCGCTGACACCACGAGGGATGTCGTAGCAGTGGACGTGGGTGGAGAACAGCGTCGACAGCTGGGCCTCCAGGTCGACGCTCGACGTGCGCCCGTTGACGTTGTAGAGGCCGTCCGGGAGTTCGACCCAGTCTCGGATGGAGGGGGTGGTCTGCTCGAAGGACAAGGTCCCGAGCGAGACGGTCCTCCCCGTCGTGGCGTCTACGAGGCGGAACGTGGAGGTCACATCGGTCTCGCCGAAACGGAAGCCCTCATCCGCGTCCGCCGACCACCGTGCGCCGGCATCCTCGAAGCGGCGGGCGATCGGCTGGGAGAGGCGCTGGTGTTGGTCGATGGGGAAGGCGCCGAAGGCGCTTACCTCCAACCGAAGTTGGCGCTCGGGGAAGAGCTCCGAGTTGAGGGACAGGATCTGGGTCGCGAGATCCACGTAGTGGTACGCGCCGTGCATCATCATCCCGTAGCCGTACTTGTACGGGTGATCGTCCCGGCTCTCGAACTCGCGCTGGAGGTTCCATACACCGCCGGCGGCCCGGAGATGGAAGGAAGTCAGGGGTGCCTCCCACCTCTCCATCCGGTCTCTCAGTGAGGCGACGACCTTCTGGTTGTAGATCTGGTGGTACCGGCTCAGCGTCATCACCGAATGCTCCGCGGGGGAGTCGGCAGCAACACCGATGAGTTCCTCCATGGTCTTCGTGATGTACGAGGGCTTGAACCGACCGTCGACGATGGGAGCCAGTACGGGCTTCTCGACCAGCGAGTCGATGTGGTTCTCCACGCAGAACCGCAGGTATGCCTCGTGAGCTCGCACCTCCGTGGCGATGTACACCTTGGTCGGTATGCCGGTTATTCGCAGGCGCTGGACGGCGGCCGCGATGATTTCCTGCGGCGTCTCCCGCACTCGGTCGCCGGAATCCGGCAGGTATACGACTCCTCGTGGCTTCAGGCTCGCGGCCTGTATGCGTCGGTCGATTTCCGTCCGCTGCGACTCCAGATCGATGATGGAGTAGGAGTCGATGTAGCCGGACCTGATGGCATCGCGAATGCACGGAAGGTACTTGTTGGCGACGATCTCATCGAAACCGATCACGATGAGGTGGTGAGCTGATATCACGGGACCACCTTTCTAAGGAGCCCAGAAGGCATGGCTGATGGGCTGGTTTTGGGCGCACGCCGCCAAAGGCCCGTATGGCAATGGAGGCAGCGCGTGAGTGATTCGGAATGCTGCGGTCTCCTGAACCGAAGGAGTCTTCTTTTCTATTCAGGAGTACCTGGAACGGGGTGAATTAGCGGAACGCCGCCGACGGGAATGGCAGCGATGCAACCTCTGTCGCGCCTACCTCGACGCGTCATGCGAAGTGCCGGGACCATCTGCCCGCCGTTCAGGCCCTGGACCGGACGCGTAGCGAGATGGCGGCCTACTCGCTCAGCTCGTGGAGCGGCGGAAACGAATGCGTCCTGCAGCATCGGTCATGGCCCTTCGGCGTGGGGGAGTGCAGAACCCCACTCAACCGAGCCAACTCCCGTGCTCCCAGAGCAGAATTGACGCACTGGTGATGCATCCGTGTGGCACCAGCGGGCATGACCTCGGTGTCCTTCGTACGAGACGGCTAGGAAGATGGGGGTCCGAGTCATGGCACGCAGGCGACAGCGCCTCGCCGAGCGACGCCAAGCCGTGGGCCTGACCCAGGAAGTACTCGCCGAGAGGCTGGGCGTGGACCGTTCCACAATCGTGCGCTGGGAGGCAGGCACGGCATCGCCACAGCCGTGGATGCGCCCACGCCTGTCGAATGAACTCCATGTGACGGTCGACGAACTGGACGATCTGCTCACACAAGAATCAGAGCCGGGAGGCCCGGCAGCGGAAACCCGGCAGCGGGCTCTCGACCCCGCACAGACAGATCTGACCACAGTGGCTGAGCTGCGGAGCGAATTCGAGGAGCTCGCAGCACGGTACGACCGCACACCGTCAGCCAGCCTCCTTGCCAAGGGCGGAGAACAACTCAGCCTGATCACCTTCATGGCGCGGAAGGCTCCTCGCGGACGAACAGAACGCGAGTTGCTTTCCCTCCAAGGCGACGCCTTCACGCTCATGGGACAGCTCGTCTGGGACGCCTCACAGAGACGCGACCACGCCACGGCACGCAGCTACTACGACCAGGGCGTTACGGTCGCCCGACGCCTGCGTGATCACGCTCTCGAAAGCCATGCTCTTCTGCGGACCTGCTACGTCGCGCTCTACGGAGCGCAAGACCCCCGGACGGGACTGGACCTCGCACTCCAGGCAGCGGCCACGGCCCGCTCGATCAGTCCGGCCCTGACCGGCATGGCTCTCCTTCACGCCGGCGAAGCTCACGCCATGCTCGGAGAAGCAAAGGACTGCGAGCGAGCACTCGATGCAGCCCAACGACATCTGGAGAGGTCCGACGGCTTGGATGCCGCAGCCGATCTCGTCTCCCCCGGCCAATTCGGCCGCCTTGCCGGATCGTGCTACCTCTCCCTGGGACAGCACCGACGCGCCCAGCAATTCCTGGAGACCACGGCCGCGGAACTGCAAGATCGGCGAAAGTCTCGCGCGATCGTGCTGGGCAACCTTACGCTCGCTTATATTCGCCAACGCGAGGTAGATGCCGCGGTGATCACGCTCGCCGAGGCCATCACGGAACTGGAGGAGACCCGGGGCGGGGGAGGGTTGAACGTGGTCTTCAGCGCCGCCAAAGAGCTGCGACCCTGGCGGCAGGACCCGGTCGTCGCCGACATCCATGACCGGCTGTTCGCGCTCATGGCAACGATGTAAGCGTAAGGAGAACCTGTTGTGTCCGCGACACACGATGACGCAAAGAAGCTCGTACGGACGCAGGTCTGGGATGCCCTCGACGCGGCCGGCGCGGTGCACGACGACACGGCCCACGGCCGCATACCCAACTTCAAAGGCTCCGAAGAAGCCGCTGCGCGGCTCGCCGGGCTTGAGGCGTGGAAGAACGCCACGGTCATCAAGGCGGTGCCGGACAAAGCCCAACTCCCTGTGCGTGCACGCGCTTTGGAGGATGGCAAACTCCTCTACATGGCCGTCCCGAAGCTGGCCACACCCAATCCCTTTTACCTCCTCGACCCGGCCGTCCTGGAAGTACCCCCGCATGAGGCAGCGAGCAGCCGCGTCGCGGCAACAATCGCGCCGACGGTCGAAGTCGATGCCCTGCGCCCCGTCAGCGTCGTGGTCCTCGGTAGTGTGGCGGTCAACCGCTCCGGTGTTCGGATCGGCAAAGGAGCCGGGTACTCCGACCTGGAGTTTGCGTTGCTCACCGAGGCTGGACTCGTCGGGCCGGAGACGCTCGTCGTCACCACGGTGCACCCCCTCCAGGTGATCGAAACCCCCATTCCATCCACGGAGCATGACGTGAACGTCGACGTGATTGTCACGCCCGACGAGGTCATCACCTGCAGCACGCCGCACCGGCCGCCAGGCATCCTTTGGGACCACCTTGAGGCGTCCAAGATCGCTGCGATTCCGGCCTTGCAGTCGAGGATCCAGGTGAAGTGATCACGAGCCGCTTATTCCTCCGGCAGGGCGGGAAGCGACTGCCCCAGTAGGCGAGGGGAGACGGGCCGTCAGCGCCAGCGACAGCGACAAGCCGGCGGCCCGTCACCAGGTCGTCATGGCCCGGCACTGCGTTCCAGCAAGCGTGCTGGAACCGGGTTGGCCCAGTTGGTCGTTTCTCAACCCATGACGATGGTCGCCCGACTCCAGTCCCAGGCTGAGCGAATCCCCCCTCGACGACGACTCTGGTCAGCCGGCGCGGCCGGCACCGCCTACTTCCTCTGCGGCATGGGCGCCGCCGTGCTCACAACGCCGCCAGTGTGGAAATCGATCTTCTTCGTCGGCTGGCTGGTCTTCTTATTCGCCTTCGTAGTCCTCGGCACCGGCGTGACCGCTCACCTCGATCCGGACACCAGACGCCGCTTGTTCACCTTGCGTAACGCCACCTCGGCGGCCCTCTATCTAGGGCTGACCGTCGTCGCGGGAGGAGTGCTCAGCGTTGACCGTACCGGGGGAATGGTGCTCCTCGCCCTGGTGGCCATCACCAACTACTTCCTCACCGGCAGGGGAGACGAGGAACTCATCCCACTGACACGACTGCACGCCCGCATCACCAGAAAAGTTGCCTTCCGGGTCATCGCCATCGTCTCGGCGACCATGGCTCTCGTCCTCTTCTTTTCCCTCAGCCGCCCGGAGCTCGACCAGCAGAACGCCAACTTCAGTTTCGCGATGGGCACGTTCCTCGCCGCAGGCGCCGCCTCCTTGAAGGTCCACTCTCGCGCGAGAAAGCTCTGCACACAGATCAACGCTCAAGCACGATCACTCATACAGGCACTGGATTCCCTGAACACTGCCACAGCCGACCAAGTGTCCGCCCACATGAACAGCGCTCGGCACGAATGGCATCAGTTGAGCCAGCTCCTGGAGAACCGCATTGAGACCGGACTTCCGCTTCATGGCACCGCACTACTTCCGGCCTCGAACAGGCGGCGTCTTGAGGGGATGGTGAATATGGCCCTCGTCGACACCCCACAAGGCACGTTGTTCCTCTCGCAGACTCGTGTGGAACTGCAACTGCTGGTCCAGGTATGCGCACGGCGAATCGACACGACACTCTGACTCCGGTCCTGACGCAATGCAGTTCGCCGGGGGCAGACAGGGAAGATCCCGAAATGACTGGTGCTTTGCGCCAGGACCATGCCAACGTACAACGCCCTGTCGGATACCGCTTTCGAGCCCATGGAGGCGCCCCTGCACCCGCACCACCTCAGCGACCGCTCCCGACCAAACTTGCCGGACCCGGTGTACTGGGTCACCCCGCGCCATCTCGCCGGTGACGACGGTGTGCTCGCCGAGCGGATCGACGACACCCTGACCGACCTCGGCTGGCGCATGTGGCCGACCTCCCGTCACACCCTTCTGTATGTAAGCCCGGACGGGCTGCGTGGTGCCGAGTGGATCCTCGCTGCCTATCCGTTCGAGCTGGGCGGTCTGCCCGTTGCCTGGCAGTTGAGCGCTCGCGGGCATGCCGCCTCCGCGGTGCCGGAGTGGAACGTGTACTTCACCACGGGTGTGCCCTACGAGGCGCTCGCCGATCTCCTCGTGGCGATCGACGCCCGTGAGGTGCCCGACGTCGGCGTCGAGGGGCCCGAGACGGTCCTCGACGCGCTGAGTGCCCGGGGCTGGATCCGCGATGTGGACCACCCTCGCACCGCTGCCACGGACCCCGGGTTCTCCTGCCATGTCTCCTTGGAGATGCTGCCGCCTCTCATCGACGACGCGGACCCGCGCCCTGACATGGTGGGCTGGCAGGCATGGGCGGACCCCGTCGTCAGCGCCCCGTATTTGTGGTGTGCCAGCTTCAGCGCCAGCGTCCCTCATGAGCTGGTGGCCGCCTTCGCCTCCTCGCTGGCCTCACCGGTCCCGGTGCCCCGCCGCATCGTGCCCGAGAACGCCGAGGGGCGGATCACCGTCGTCCGTCGCAGCTGACGACGTCCGATGCCAGAGGCGCCGCTGCTGTGTGGCTCGTCGCTGACCTCCCGAGTGTGAGCAGGTCAGACGCGGTGCGCTGCCGCACACGCCCGATGACAGAGAAGGAGAGGGTCTTGTTCTTTCGACGAGCTCGTGAGGACCGTGCATTCCGTGAAGCCCAGCGTGCGGGCTACGAGTTGCTGTTGCGGCTGCAGTCCGCGCAGCCGTGGCCCGACTGCCCCGAGCCAATCTCACAGGACCCTGCAGCGGAGGAAACGGCTGTGTCCGACCTCCTGCCGCCGGAGTTGCGGGTGCCGTCACGCCAGGAGGTGGCCGGGGTGATGATGCGCTGGCTGCAGCCGCTCGTCGTCGACGGTGAGGTCCGTGCGTGCCCTGAGTGCGGCATGTACCGGGACTGGATCGTCTTCTGCATGCGGGACGGCTCGATATGGCTGCGCTGCAGGTCTGGCCACGAGATGCAGGAGGCCGGCCTGGATGCGGTCTGGTTCAACCGCCACTCCGGTCCCGTCGACCGGTTCCACCCCACTCTCGAAGAGGGCCTGCGCCACCTCGGCCACTGAACCGCCGCACCCCCTGCCCCCCTTCGTATTGCCGGTGCCCGGAGGGCCGGCCTGGTCAGACCGTCCGTTCCTCCACAAAGGGGTTTCCTATGCGCGTTCACACCACGACCGTCCTCAGCCTCAGCGCCCTCGCCGTCCTGACCCTGGCGGGCTGTTCCCGCGGCAGGGCCACCTCCTCCGGCACGACGCCCTCCACGACCGTCCCGGTGCACCCAGACGGCCAGAGTGCCCCGGCGCCCACTCCCTTGTCCTCGACCGCACTGGCCAAGCGGCTCCTGGACGAGAGCGACCTGGGCGAGGGCTACGCCCGCACTCCGCAGCCTTCCGAGCAGCACGACGACGTGACCGTGATCGGCTGCCCAGCGCTGGAGAAGCTCGGCACCGAGGTTGCGGTCGGCGGCAGCCTCGACTTCCCGCACAAGGCGAAGGCGTCCTTCACCTATGCGGGCGGCAGCGACTCCGAGGTGGCCGAGGAGCTGTACAGCGACACCGGGGACAAACTCTCCCGGAGCGTGGGCCGGATCTTCGAGGCGATGACCTCCTGCCCTACCTATCAGGTCCTCGCCGGCAGTACTCCCGTCACGGTCACGACTCAGAAGGTGCTCGTCGCCCGGCTGGGCGACGAGCAGTGGAGCCAGCTGTTGACCTTCTCCGCCGGCGGGCGCAGCAGCATCGTCAAGCAGACGGCCGTCCGCACCGGGACGGTGGTCGTCGTGGTCTCCGGTAGCCCCGGCCTTGTCGACGCCCACGTGCGCAAGACGGTTGCCAAGGCCACGGGGGCGAGGTCCACGGAGCGATGAGGCGGGTCCGGCGGGCAGGCAGCTCGGGCTCGACCACCGCTTCTGGTAGCTGCTTCCGTCCTGTCGCAACCGCGGCCCACTTGTGGGCCGCCGTTGGCGTGCGGAGAGTTAGTTCTCTTCGTACAGGTAGCGGTATCGGAAGGGGTCTCGCGTGCGGAGGGCTTCGACCAGGCGCCCGCATTCGGCGTAGTCCTCGTCGGTCATGAGGGCGTAGACGTTGCTGGGCAGGGTGCCGTCGGGGAGCGGGTCGACGTACTTCGTGGCCAAGCCGACGAGGGCTTCCTGCAGGGCCCGGTGTTCGTGCACCAAGTCGTTCGCAAGCCGCTTCTGCGCGATTGCGGCGTCTATCTCTTCCTGGGTGCAGGTGCAGATGAGGTCGTGTTCGGCAGCGGTGAACGGGTTGCCGTCGCGGCGGTACAGGTGGTCGGGGTCGCGGCGGGAGGTGTCCCATTCGGTGAGGAGGACGACGACGTCGGGGCGTATGGAGAGTTCGGGCATGGGGTGATTCCTTGTGCGGTGTCGTGTGATCGGCCGGTGCTGGGGGGTTCGGCGTGGTATCGGCGGGTGATGCTCGGGGCGTGGGGTGCGCCTTGGTCCGGGGAGGCATGGACTACGAGGGCGAAGTGTCTTCGTGCCGGGCGCTGGATGGAGGTCGGTGCCCGGCACGACGCGCGCTCGGCTGAGGAGCTGGCGCCGCGCCGAGGAGAGTGGCGTGGGGCGTCAGGAGCCGCTGCGAGGGTCGTTTGATGCGCCGGGCCCGGGATGTGCTGGAGTTGCTCACCCCCCAGCGCCTACGCGGAACTGATCACCGTCGCTGTGCGGGCGACGCCTTTGGGGCGGGGGCGGCTGCTGCTGGCTGGGACGGAGGCGCGGGGCGCTGTGCAGAGCTTTGGGCTTGTGCGGCGCGGGGGCTGGGTGCGTGGCGTTCGCCGAGGCGCTGGATGCGCCAGGTGAGGACTTGCGCCGGTGAGTGGGCATCGTCCAGCGGGCGTATCTGGGCTGCTTGTTGGAGCAGGTCGGCAGGGTTGCGGCCCTTGCGCTGGACGTCCGCGAGCACGGCCGTCAGTGCGTCCCAGGCGGTCTCGTTGAGGATCTGTTCGGCGTAGGCGGGCACGGCCTTGCGCAGGTGTTCGGCGTAGTGGCGCGCGGTGTCGGCGGGCGGCTTGCGCTCGGCGAGTCGCGCCAGCGGGGCCGGTGCGGCTTGCCGGTACGCGGCCTGGAGGTGGAGCAGGGTCTGCTGGGCTGCGGCGACCTGTTGGTCGTGGTGGCGCAGAGCGCTCTGGCGGCGCACGGCGATGACGGTGAGGACCGCGGCGTCCACGAGCATCGCGATGAGGCCGTCGTCGGCGGGGTGGGTACCCAGGGTCTTGCACGCGCCGCGCAGCGCGCGGGCATGCTGGTGATCCACGCGGGCACGGGTGTTGACCGCGTACTCGAACGCGAAGGCCGCCTTGCGGAGTTCGGCGCGGACGTGGGTGGGGGCGAGGGCGGGCAGGGCGTAGAGGATCTCCCCGAACGCCACCAGGTGCGCCGAGGCCGGCGCGGGATCGTCCTGGGCGAGGTGGTGGGGGATGCGCTCGATGGCGGCGGTGGCCTGGTGCCACGGGTTCGGCCGGGGCCGGCCTGCCGGCCGCGGGACGGTGGGTTCCGTGGCCCTCAGGCGTTCTTGGATCTTGGGGAGGGACAGGTCGGTGGCGAGAGCGGCGCCGGAGTACCAGATGGGCTTGCCGTCGGCACTGTCGCCGGGCAGCGCGACCTTGTAGCCGTTCAGGTCGCCGGAGGGCAGGGTGCGGGTTTCGACCTGCAGGCCCGCATCGGCGAGCAGGCCCAGGAACTCCTCCACGCTGTGGGCGTGGGAGAGCGCGGTGCGCACCGTGAGGCGCAACTGTTCGCGTACGGCGCGGCTGTGTCCGTTGCGGGCGGCCTTCTCCGTCTCCGCCCGGGTGGGGCGCTTGGCGGCGGGCCAGGTGTCTCGGTCGCGGTTGACCTGGTGGAGGCCGAAGTCGGTCTCGATCTGGGTGAGTTCTGTCATGGCGCGGTGGTAGTCGTTCCAGTTGCGCGGCGGGCGCAGGTCTCCGCGCATCTTGGTCGCGACGATGTGGATGTGGTCATCTGCGTGGCGTACGGCGATCCAGCGGCAGCCGTCCGGATCACCGTCTGGGGCGATGCCGGTGGCGTGCAGGACGCGGCGGGCAATGGTGGCCCACTCGGCGTCGGTCAAGGCGCGGTCCTCGGGTGCGGCGCGGAGCGAGCATTGCCACACGTGCCCCTCCGGTGCTTGGTCGCCCGCCTGCTTGACCCGAAGGTCGAGGGCTTTGGCGAGCTGGTCCATCCGCTCCGTGTGGCCGGGGCTGTCTTCGGGGCCGGGGTCTGGGGCGAAGCCGTCCCAGGAGGCGACGATGTGCGGGCCGGTGTGCACGGTCGCCTTGCCCGGCCCGAAGAGGTAGATCAGAACGCCCAGGGTCTTGCTGCCCGGTTTGACGATGTTCGCGATCACGCTCGGCCCGCTTTCTGCCCGGCGGCCCGGAAAGCGGCCTCGTCCACGGCCTTCACCACGTCCTGCGCAGTGGCCAGGAGGCGTTCGGCCCGGCCCAGAATGGCGGCGTCCACAGGGTGTGGATCGCCGCCGGAGTTGAGGCGGCGGGCGATCTGGTTGACGTTGGTGCCGATCCGGGCGATCTGGGTGCGCAGGGCAGCGAACTCATCGATCACGTCGTCGTAGACCGTGCGCTGGTCGGGCAGGTGCGCCTCGCCGTTGACGAAGGCCATGACGACCGCGCCGACCAGGTGCGCGCCGGTGATGCCCAACGCCTGGGCCTTGGCAAGGATCTTGATCTTCTCGTCGACGCTGTATCGCACGTCGACGCGTTTTTCGCGGCGCTCGTCATCACGTTCTCGACGATGGGCGACACGGTGGAGCGCGGCTTCGTCGGCAGCACGTACGACGACTGGCTGCTGTTCGGCGACAGCGTCTTCACCCACCCCCTCCTGCTCCGGCGCGCCCTCGCGCCGGAGCTTCCCCTCCGCCACCCCCGGGGCGGAGGAGACTGCGATGGACCGGCCCATGGACGGTCCATCGCCATTGCTTGCTGCCGTCGAGGTGGGCGTGGTGATCTCCTCTTGTGCGTCGTGTAGTTCGTGGTGCGAGTCGTGCATTGAGCGGTCTTCCTTGGGCCTTGGGGGCGGTCTCAGAGCGGGTGGCCGACGGGCGCCGTCGGCAGCTCGGCCTTGACGGTGCGGACCACCTCTCCGGCGGTGTCGCTGGCCACGCTGTAGCCGTCCTTGCGCACGGCGTCCTCCAGCAGGTCACGGGAGAGACGTCCGTGCTCGCGGTAGAGGTCCTGGGCGTATGTGTTGAGGAGGGCCCGTGTCGCGCGCGGTTTGGAGCCCGGGCGCTTCGACTCTGCCCGCGAGGCCGTGCCTGGATCGCCGCCCGGTTGCCCCTCGCCCGGTTCTGGTTCCGGGCTGACGGTGGTGCGGGCGGGCTGTTGCGGGCGGCTTTCGGGCTGAGGGCGGGCTGCCCGGTCGGAGGTGACACCGCCCGCGGCCTTGGAGGGTGGGCGGCGCGGAATTCCTGCCCGTTCTTCTGCCGCGGTCTGCGGGCGGGCCGTCGCGGAGCTGCCCCTGGTGCGCGTGGCGGTGTCGGGCCAGCGCGCGGGCAATTGCTTGGCGGCCAGGGCAGTGGCCTGTTGACGGGTGGCGAGCTTGCGCAGCAGCAGCTCGTCCTGGCGTTCGTCGCGGTCGACGTCAGCCTGCTCCAGGGCCTGGTGCAGGCGGCGGGTGAGGCGTCGGCCTCGCCACTTGGTGCGCTTCGAGGGTGTCATGGCCTCTGCCCGGAGGATCAAGGTGACGGCCTGGTCGAGGGCGCGCTCGCGGATGATCCGGGCGGCATCCGCGTCCCGGTCTGCGATCGAGAGCCGGGCCAGGAGCCGTTCGCGTGCCTGTCGGGCGAGGACGGCGGCCAGGCTGCGGGAGTCGGCGTGCGGGCTGCGGTGGCGCAGTTCGATGCCCATGGCCAGGTGCCAGAGCATGGCCGCCATGACCGGGCCGACGAAGGCCCGCACCGTTCCGCCCACCGGCCCGGATTCGGCGTAGGAGGGCAGGATCTGTACGGCGGTGATCACCCAGGTGAGGGTGCCGGGCAGGCCGGGCGCCTGCTTCGGGCCGTTGAGGTTCTGCCGGGCCAGCAGGGCGGTGGCGAACAGGGCGAGCTCGGCGGCGGCGAACATTGCGGCGCGCTCGATGGTGCTGCCCATGTCGAGGTAGTCGGCGGCGAACCGCCAGCTGGTGTCCGCGCTGTAAGCGGTGCAGCCGATCGCGGCGACGGCGGCGATCGGGATCGCGGCGGTGTTACGGCGCCGTCCGGCGTCCGGCTTTCGTAGGCGCCGACGCAGGAGTCGTGCGGCAGACAGGGCGGCGACGAGGAGCAGCACCGAAATGGCCGCAGGCGCGGTGATCCAGTGTGGCAGGACGGGTGTGCCGGTGCCGTTGGCGCTGATGAGCGTGGTGGTGCCAGATGTCATGCATGGGCTCTCCAAGAGACCCGCGCGTTCGAGGGCAGGCGGAAGCGCGGGCGGGCGGTGCGAGACGGTGGGGGAGGGAGCGTCGGCCGGTCAGACGGCTGGCGCCGTGCGGCGTCGGTCGGGGCCGGTGAGGATGACGCGTTCGGTCATCTCGGCGAGGCGGGAGGCGACGCGGTCGCCGAGCGCGGCGCGCAGCTCGGCGGTGGGGAGGTTGGTGGTGATGAGGGTGGGGAGCATGTGCTCGTACCGGTGGTTGATGAGGCGGTAGGTGAGCTCCTCGGTCCATTCGCTGGTCTTGGCCGCGCCGAGGTCGTCCAGGAGCAGCAGCGGGCAGCGAGCGAGCGTCTGCAGGTCCCGTTCGCCGTCGTGGCCAGCGCGGGGGCGAAGCCGTGCGTGAAGGTCGGCGGAGGTGGTGGCCTCCCAGCGCAGGCGGACGCCTCGGGTCAGGAGGGCCCGGACCGCGCCGTACGCCTGGTAGGTCTTGCCTGTACCTGTGGGGCCGGCGATCAGTAGGGACGGGCCCTCGGCGATGCCCGGTCCGCCCGGGCCGGGGCGTCCTGCTCCAGCTATCTGGTCGGCCCAGGCGGTGATCTGGGAGTGGTCGGCCAGGGCACGGCGGTAACGGGCCGGGATCCGGGCGTCCGCCAGCTCCAGGGCGGTGACTGGTTCGGGCTCTGGCTCCTCAGCGGGGGCGGCGGGGTCGATGCCGCGGTTGGCCAGGATGCCGTTGAGCCGGTTGGCGAGCGGGCCGACGCGCTGGGGTGCGCGGGTGAGGGTGGCGGTCAGAGCTCATCTCCGTAGGCGGCGACGATGTCGGTGGGGTTCGTCCATGCCCTGTGGGCGGCAGACGTGGCGGGGGAGGTGGCGTTCATGACCTCGTGGACGAGGCTGGGCAGGACGCTCGGGGACAGGCCCTTGGCCCGATGGCGTTCGAGGGCGGCCCGGAGGTGGGTGGGGGTGATGCCCTCGTCGAGCAGCTTGCGCAGCTGCCCGCCCAGATGGTTCAGGAAGGCATCCGGCGGGCGGTGGTTGCACGCGGCGATGTACTCGGCAAGGAGCTGCTTGGCCGAGACGGTGTCGGGCGCGGGGGCGCTTGCGCCCCCCGAAGGGGTACTTCCTAGATCCACGGTCCTAGGTCCTAGATCCGGACGGTGAGGCTTCACGGATGGCTCCGGGAGTCCTCCGTGAGCCCTCATGGAGGACTCCGTGAAACCGTCCTGACCTGCTACTTCATTGCCGGTGCCCGGATTCACCGCGGGCGCACGCCTTCCCCGTGCGTCCTCACGGAGGGCTCCGTGAGGCGGCAGTGAGGGCTCCGTGATGCCGACGCCTGCAGCGCTGGGCATGACTCCGGCCGGGGCTTCGTGTCGGGGGCAGGCGGGAAGGCGGCTCTTGCTGGGCCGGTTGATCTTCTGGTGCTGGTGCCAGGTGACGACGTGCAGGTAGTTCTTGTCGCCCGGGCCCTTGTAGCGGCAGATCAGTTCGGCGTCGGCGAGCTGGGCGAGGTCCTTCTCGACTTCTTCGGGCCCGTGGTCCGGACGTAGGACCCACAGCTGTCCGGCGATGATCGCGGCGTGGTCGCGGTGGCGGCCCTGGTCGTCGGCCTGGGTGAGCAGGCCGAGGAAGGTGCGCTCGGCGGTCAAGGAGACGCCGGCCAGGGACTCGGAGACGAAGGCTTCGGGCTTGATGGTGCGGATTCGGGCCAAGAGGTCGGTTCCTCACTCGGTTGCAGGTGGGCGGGCACCCACGGCTCACCGTCGATCGTGGCGATACGGGCTTCAGGGGCGGGGGAGTTGTCCGGTTTCGGCAGCGCGGGGCAGGCTGATGGCCGCTCTCGCTTTCCGGGGGTGTCGTCAACATAGCCACACCCGGGCCGCACAAGTCCAGCCCTATCCCGCGCAATCTCTCACGGCAGAAAGGCCGCTCGAAAAGCAAGCGGCCCCAAAAGGGTAGGCCACGATTCGCTGTTGCCGAAATAGTTGCCCCGGATGCCGAGCCAGAAGGATCACATCGAGAAGCCGTTGACCTCCCGCCGACGACGAAGCTACAACACAACACCCCACGTCAGAGGGGCGATCGATGTACCGGATTCCGACCCCTCCCGGCCCGGGGACCCGCTTCGCCCGAGGAACCGCGCGAGCGGAACATAGACCACGATCGCCGGTTAACCAAACCGGCGAATGGACGCTACAAATGGAGCCATGCCCGCACGCTCATTGGAAATCGGCCCCGCAGGAATGCGGACCGCCCGCACCATCGAAATTCTCCGCAACGAACGCGGTTTGTCGCAACGCCAGTTGGCTGGCCGCATGACTGTACTCGGTCACCCGATGTCCAACACCATGCTGTCCCGCATCGAACGTGCCCAGCGTCGATGCGACGTCGACGACCTGGTCGCGATCGCCGAAGCCCTCCGAGTCCCGCCCTTCACGTTGCTGCAGGGGCCAGCCGTCACGTGACGAGCCCTGTCCAGCACCGCTGACCCAAGCCGCTGCCCCCAACCGAGAGAGGCCCCGCTCTTCTTGCACCACTCGTCGATACCCCCCGCCCTCATGCGACACCGTCCCAGTACAGGGGCCGAAGCCCCCTTGCTCCGTCTCTACCGCCCCGAAGAGATCGCCGAAGCCCTCGGCTGCTCCGCCTGGTGGGTCAAGGACCGCGCCCGACGCGGCCTCATCCCGCACACCCGAGTCGGCCGCGCCTACCGCTTCACCGCCGAACACCTCGCCGGGATCGTCAGCCTTCACGAAGAGCGCCCGAAGCGATCCGTGAGCAGTGCGCCGGCCGGTTCAACGGTCACAAGTCCTCCCACCGCACGAACTCGTGCCGCCCAGCCCCCTGGGCCGACTACGGCTCCGCCGACAGGGCATCTGCGGGCGCGACCGCCTCGTCGTACCCAGTACGAGACCGTCGCGTAGCGCGCCCGCGTCCAACCTCAAGCCGAGAGCACAGGAGGAAGAAGGAAGTTGGGCTTCGCGGAGAAGCGCGGGAACTACTGGCGCGGCCGGTACAAGACGGCGCCCGGCAAGCACCTCACGGTCGTCGACGAGAACGGCAAGGCGATCCGCTTCGCCACCAAGGGCGAGGCCCAGCGCGCCGCGAGCGAGGCCGAGAACAAGTACCGCCGCGGCGACTGGCGCGACCCGGCACTCGGCCAGGAGACCTTCGGCGAGTATGCGAACCGTTGGTACGAGACCCAGGACCTGGCCGCCTCGACCATGCAGAACTACAAGCGCCACATCGAGGAGCACCTGCTCCCCGACTTCGAGGACAAGGCGCTCGCCGGCATCCTGCGCACGGACGTCGACCTGTGGGAGAAGAAAGAGAAGGCCGTCTACGCGGCCTCCAGCGTCAAGACCTGGCGCTCGACGCTCCACCTGATCTTCGAGGACGCGATCGACGAGGGCCTGATCACGTCCAATCCAGCGGCCAAGCGACGCGGTCGCGGCAAGCGCGCCGGCCGCTCCCGAGACCGAGGCCCGGAGAAGGTCGTCACCGACCCCCTCGGCATCTTGCTCACCGCCGAACGAGCAGCCCTGCTCTCTGGCCGCGACGACGAGTTCGTCGCCGTCGTCCTCAAGGGGTACACCGGCATGCGTTGGGGCGAAATCGTTGGCCTGGAGACGGAGTTCGCCCGCCCGGGCGCTGTCCGTGTCGAGTGGCAGCTGTACGAACTCGACACCGGCGAGCTGGTGCGCTGCCCACCCAAGGACGACAGCTACCGCACCATCGACGCGATGGACTGGCTGTCGGCCCTGGTCGCCAACCACGTCGCCCGCACGAAGCCGACACCCTGCCCGTGTCACGGCAAGACCTACGTCTTCCGGGGCCAAGGCGCGGCCCGCACCGGCGGCCACCTGGGCGCGAAGCTCGTCGATGTCGCACGCCGTGCTGAAGTCTCCACGGGCACGGTGTCCAACGTCCTCAATCACCCCGACCGCGTCGCCGAAGTAAAGCGGGTGAGGGTGGAGCAGGCCATCGCGGACCTGGGGTTCGTGCGCGGCGGCGCGGTGTCGGAGCACGCCGCCCACTGGCGCCGAAACGGCTTTGCGACGTGGCTGTTCACCCCGGCGGTCTCCGGCTGGTACCCGAAGAAGGCGCCACAGGAGGCTCGCCCGGTACCCCTACTCGGCGAGCCGTGGCCTGGCGTCCCAGCCCGAGGACGCGGCGCCAGCGGCCGAGCTGACGCCTGCTGGCTTCCGATTGCCAAGGGCCTCACACCCCACGGTCTTCGCCACACCCACCGGACCGTGATGGAGGACCTCGGCACCGAGAAGGTCCTCATGGACGAACGCATGGGCCATATCGATGGCTCGGTCTCGGCGCGCTATGCCCACGTCACCCCCGGCATGCGCAAGCGCCTCATGGCTGGGCTAACCGAGCAGTGGGAGGCAGCGCTCGATGCCCGCTTGACAATGAGCCCTCGCTCGCCGGTGAGTGTCCTCGATGCGCTATTGCGAGCGCGCCGTGAAGCGGTGGAATAGCCGAAGGCGAGGGTGCATACGATGCGGTGAGAGGGCCTCGACCAGAACATGGTCGAGGCCCCGGCCACGTGTGGATCGCCTCCCGCACTTCGACCGGGCGGGGAGGCCGAGCGTTGCCTGAGGCGGCGGACCGGGGGACGCATGCGAGCGATGAAAGCAGCATGAGGAGCCATCAGGGATGCTTGGTGCGCCCAGTCCCTTGGAATCCCGCATTGAACACAGGGTCAAGCGGCAGCCGGGCGGGGGCTGCCGTGGAAGACCTGGCTGGTGTGCCAGGAGCGGTGGGCTGCCGCGACGGGCGGGATGCCGGGTTGAGGACCTATGAGCGGACGGCCCGCGAGTGCCGTGACATGCTCGCGGGCAGCCTGGCTGCGGCCGATGAATTGCTGCGAGACCAGGATGCGGTGGCCGTCGCCTATGCCGAGGACGCCCTTGTCGAAGAGTTTGTGGTGCAGCGAGCACAGGCACAGTCCGTTGTCGACGTCGTCCGGGCCGTCGAACGCCCACCAGCGCACGTGCGCGGCCTCCAGGCCGACGGGCGCCGTACCGATCATGCCGTCGTAGCCGCAGAAGGCGCACTGGTACTCGTACGCGGTCAGCACCATCTCCCGCATCCGGCGGTCCCGCTGCCGCCTCCCGGGCGCTGCCAGGGCGTCGGTCTCCGCGAGTTCCAGTTCCAGGCCCACCGCGTCGCACAGGTCCTGGTGCAGTGACGCTGGGAAGTGCAGATCCAGCAGCACCCGTGCCATGCGCCCCAGCAGCGACGGTTCCCGCTGGAGCGCCACCCGAAGGTCCGGGGCCAGCCGCCCGGTGGCCCGGCTGGCTCGTAGTTCCCGGACCCCGGTGCCCGGGCTGCCGGTGCCGTGATCGGTCCGCACTTCCCACACCCCGTCGCTGACCAGATGGTGGAAGGGATAGGCGGGCGTGGTCCCGCGCGGCGGACCGTACTCCACCAGCAGTTGCTTCAGATCCGACTCCACCGCGCTGTACGGCAACTCGTCCGCGGCATCCGCCTGAAAACGGCCCAGCGCGTACAGCAGCAGCAACGGCTTGTGCGGCGCCCGCACCCCGTCTCGACTCCACTGCCTCAGCTTCGCCGCCCGCTCCAGCCAATCCATGGCCGTGATCGTAGTGACGCCCCGCCGCACCTCATGCTGTCCGGGCGGCAACTCCTCCTGCGCCGACGACGGGCGCACCGGCTTCGCCCATGCGCCTGCCGGCCCGCCATTCCAGCGCCTGGGGTTCCTCGGTGAACTCGATCAGATGCTGTCCGGCGAACCGTTGCAGCGCGTCGCGCACCTCCGCCGGGGTGGCGTAGAAGAACTCCTTGCGACTGTTGACCTGGTTGACCCGCTGCGAGGCGAACTGCCGGTGGAGTTCCGTCTCCAGGCCGACCGCGTCCTTGCTGAAGATCAGCGCGTGCACGTCGAAACGGAAGGGCACGGCCGCGCCACTCAACTCGTACACCCGCTCCAGAGGTTCGAGTCGACGCGTCATGCCGATCTTCACCATGCGATCGCCGAAGGCGCCGATGTTCGAGATGACGTACACATAGCCGGCGCGGACGTTCGCCGCACGGGATTCGACGTCCTGCAGAGCGTTCTCGATCTCGGCCAGTTTGGCCTCCATCTCCGCTACACCTGCCTCGTCACCGCGCTCGCGCAGGCGGTCAAGTGCTGACTGATAGTGGCCGAGTTCCTTGTTCAGCTTCTCTCGCTGCCGGTCGAGTTCCCGCTGGACCGCCGCCTCCTCACGCTCCCGGGCGCGTACCTCGCGCTGGGCCTCCTTCTCCTCTTCCTTCTTCTGCAGGAAGTCGGCGGTGAGTTCCAACTCCCGTACACGCGCGTTGTGGTACTCGTCGGTGATCCGGATGTGCATGGTGGCACCGAGCCGGGCGATCGTTTCGCGGCTCTTGTAGAGCCGGTCGACGAGGGAGCTCAGCCGGTGCGGCCGCATGGACCGCACGGCGTAGTCGGCTTCGGCGTTGTAGGCGCGCAACATGAGCTTGGAGAAGTCGCGGACCATCTTCTGGCCCTCGCGCTTGGAGCCGTTGACCGTCCAGTCCGTCGCCGCCTGGACGGCGCGGCTTGCACGGGCCAGCGCCTTGATCTCGTTCTGCAGTGTGTCGAGCCGGCTGCGGTAGGCGATCGCGTCGTGCAGTGCGTGCCGGTAGGCATAGATCCCCGCCTCCTGCAGCATGGCGGTCTCGTCGGCGTTGACGATCCGGCCCTGCAGTTCGGCAAGTCGCCGCTCGGCGTCGAAGACGTCCTTGCGGTGCCGGTCGGCCTCCTTGCGGACCCGCTCGGTCTCCTTCGCCGTCCGGCGCGCGTCGCCGAGAATCTCCTTCGCCGTCTCACGCGCGTCCTTGAGGATCCCCTCGGCCTCCTCGGCGGCTTCGGCGGACGTCCGCTCACGCAGCGCTGCGGCATCCGCCTCGACCTGCCGCACAAGACCGGCGACCCGCGTGGCATCCAGCCCCTGTGTCCTTGCGATCCACGCCCGCAGTTCTTCGGCCTCGGACACGGCATCCGAACGCCGACGCCCGAACAACCCTCCCTTCCGAGGCGCCGGCACCGCGGTCGTACTCCCGGCAGCGGCCGTGGCCGGCACCGCAGAGGCTCCCGCGGCAGGGCCGCCAGCGAGGGCGTCAGTGGTGGACTCGGCCTCAGGAACCCATAGCTGCCATCCCGCCGGCATCGGCGGCCACAAGGGGTCAGGCCGCCAGTCCGGCGGCGGCATCCATCCCGCGGGTGGCACAGGCCAACCCGGCGGCGGATTGAAACGGTAAGTAGTCATTCCCCACCCCCTCGCCCCTGCGGCTCCCCAGCACACAGGGCGCCGGATATTCCCGGCAAACGTAGAGTGACATTTTCTTGGTGATCAGCCACTTGATCACCCGCATATTCCACCTCGTGACCATCCTGTGACTATGTGTGAGGGCCTCTCTGGAGGATGGCCACGGGTTCCAGGTGAAACGCGACCAAGTCCCCGACCGGTGAACTCGTCGACCAGCCACTGAGTCTCGTACGTGGAGGGAGCGTCGTCCGGTGAGGAACGCTGCGAGGGACAGTGCGGATGGCCGGATGTGTTGCTGTGCCTCCTTGCGGTCGTTGCCGGGGTGAAGCTGTTTCGCGCGATGCTTCGCAGAGCGGCGTCAACCTGGTGATGAGGAGTTCGCGCCGGTAGTTATGGCAAACGCCCAGTGATGGGTCCAACGGACCTGGCTCAATAGGCACATGGAGATTGGCGAGCACTGGGCCTACCGCGCGAGGCCGAAGGAGCTGGGCGGTGCGGTTCGCCAAGTGGAGGTCGTTCGCGTGGGCGGCCCTGGCAGGTCTGGCTGGGTCCACGTACGGTTTCTCGAAGGCGATGCCGCCGGCCTGCAGGAGTGGGTCAGTTCCGGCTCTCTCGTAGCACCGTGGGCGGATGTCGATACGTTCCGTGCAGACGACGCGGCGGAGTTGGCGCTGGTGGAGTCCTCGCGCCATGTCCGGGGCAGCACGGAATTCGAGGCCGCCCGCATGATCCTCGGATTCGTTCGCTCAAAGAACAGGTTGCGACTGCGCCGAACGGTGGCGGACGCAGGCGTTCTGGAGCTGAGCCGCCTCGACGAGACTGCACCGCTCATCGGCATGGACGCCGCCGAACTACGCGGCGACACCATGGTGTTCGAGAACCGTCGTGGAATGTGCCTGGCCGGGTGGCCGGTCACCGAGCGCATCGCCCGCCACGTGGCCGGACGCCTCGCCGACGAGATCCTTCCGGAGGTGGACCGCAAGCAGCAGGACATCGAGCAGGAGCGTGCCCAGCCCTCCTGGTACTCCTACAGCCGGCGTGACGAGCGCAAGCTGGACGCGGAGGCGGCAGTCCTTCGAACCGTCCGGGCGTGGTGCGGCCAGGACAAGGCCGACCGCTACGACGAGTTGGTTGCCCTGCGCGCCGAGGTCGTCCGGCTCGGAGAGCTGGTCGAGAAGGCGGTCAAGGCCCTACGCGACCGCGGCCACGGCGTCATCGCCTCCACCATTGAGCGCGACCTGGGCGTCCGTATCTCCAGCCTTGATCCTGACGTGCGTCGATGAGACCGCGCCACGGATCTGGCTCCACCTTGGGCGGCGCCGGCTGAGCGGCGGGCTTCTTCTCCTTCTCCGGCCGGTGTGGGTGCCAGCCGTCGAGGAACGGCCGCAGTTGATCTCCCGTCGGCTCCGCATGGAAGTTGAGAGAAGCCAAGCCCTTGCCGCTAAGGGTGGGGTCAAGCCGGTCAGCCTCCGCCTTCCCCCAAGCCGACCACTCTCGCAGCCTCTCGGCTTCGAGGGCGTCTTCCGACGCCGCGGCGGCATCATCCAGAGCGGCACAGAACATTCGGATCTCCCCTGCGGCCTGCCACGTCTCAAGGGCCGTGCCGAAGCGCTCGGCCCGTACTGCGTGAACCGCCTTGATCGAAGCCACGCTGACGGCGGACTCCCACTCCCGCCGCTCGCGCTCCTCTCGCTCCGCTTCCAGACGCCGGCGCTCGGCCTCCTGCCGCTCCCGCTCCTCCCGCAGGCGCTGCTGCTCGGCTTCACGTTCCAGTCGAGCCCGCTCCTGCTCCTCCGCGCGCGCCTTCAACGCCCGGAAGACTGAATTGACCTGCTCCTCCAATGGTTTCTTGGCCGTGTCAGCCCATTCCTTCTTCCAGCCGTAGCTGTAGCCCGATTGCTGGCTGACCAGCAGCTCCAGTTCGCCGGACGGCTCGAACTTCTGGGCCGGAGTGACACGCTGCCAGTCGTACGTACGGCGGCCCGGCTGCTTGGGGACGTACCGGACCGGCTTCTGCCGTTCGCGGAAGCTGACCTCGTACGTCCTGCCGTGGACGGTGAGCAGCGGCCTCGGCTGTCTGCGCTTCTTCGACACCGCGATCTCGCCGTGGCGTGCGAGGGCTTCCTCGGCGAGGAGCCGGAGCAGCGAGAGTACCCGGGGGAGGACCGTCTCCGAGATCTCGAAGGCGCTGTGGTCCGCGCTGACTGCGGTGATCACGTCCTCGACATCGGTGATCACACGGCTGCGCGCCAGCCGGATCCGGTTCCACTCGGTCTCGTCCTCGCCGGTCACCCGGAGCAGGCCGAGGAAGAAGTCCCCCTTCGCCCGCCCGCTGTACTTCAGGCTGTATCCCTCGGGGGCACACTGCCGGGCCGCGTCGAAGGCCCTGCGGTAGCGGGCTCGCTCCTCGTCGCTGGGGTTCGGGATCCGAAGGAATCGACCAGCCTGCCGTACCTCCGCGATCAAGGCGGCTCCGACTTCCGCCGGCGACGGCTGTGGGGACTTGGCGGAGCGCTGCGGCGCCGGCTTCGTCGGGGACGGGGCTGTGACTTGCTTCTGCGGGGGAGGGGCCGGTCGTGTCCGTTGGCCGGAGTCCGTTGACCGCTGCCTGCGCTGAGCTGGTTCCGGCCGGTCCGGGTGATGGCCGTGTTCCAGGTAGAAGCGCCCCGCGTCAGTGATCTCCGCCTGCCACTTCCCATCCTGCTTGGGCATGGTGATCAGGCGCCGCTCCTTGAGCGCGCGGGCGGTGAGAGCGAACTCGGGGCTGTCCGACGTGACGGGGTCGGCTCCGCCTCCGATGCGGGTGAGGAGTGCGAGCTGCCGGTCATTTAACGGAGACCATCGGTGCATGACGATCGTCGTACCGTTTGGTGTCTCCTCGGCACAAGCCGTGGGGGTGACTCATCCGGAGCGCACGGCGCGCTCCGAGGCGGAACGCCTCTCGCTGGGAGCCGCCGGGGAGCCGCTCCCCGAAGTCGGCTCCCAAATGGCTCCCAAAACAGGGCCGCAACGCAAATCAGGCCCTGTACTGATCTCTCAGTACCGGGCCTGACCTGGTGTTTCGGCTGTCGGGGTGGCGGGATTTGAACCCACGACCTCTTCGTCCCGAACGAAGCGCGCTGCCAAGCTGCGCTACACCCCGGTGTCGCTGCTTTGCTGCTTGTCGCGGCGACGTCGTTTACTTTAGCCCACCGGTGGCTGGAGACGAAATCCGGTTTAGGGGCGGCGTCCGACCGGGTTCGGGCGGGTGTGGTCCAGGGCTACCAGGAGGACCGCCAGGGCGTAGCAGGAGAGGCCCAGGAGGAGGGCGTTGGCGAGGGTGGCGCGGTAGCTGTGCTGCTCGGCGTCCAGGAAGGGATAGAGGTAGCGGCCCGGCGTGCCGGGGAGGAGCAGCTCCGCCCGGATAAGGGTGAAGGTCAGGTAGGCCAGGGGGTACAGCATCCACATCGGCGTCTGGCGGAGGTGGAGGCGGGCCGGGGGGGTGAGGACGAGCCAGTCCAGGAGAGCTGCCGCGGGGGCCGCCGTGTAGAGGAGCTGCAGGGCCAGCCACTGGCCGTGCCAGGCCACCGGGAGGTGTGTCGAGCCCGTCATCGAGAACGGGGGTGTGGTGTGGCCCAGCAGCAGGTGGTAGACCAGGGCCGAGATCACGGCGTACAGAAGTGCCGCGCCGGTCAGGGACGAGGGCAGGGGGCGGGCCGCCTGCCAGGCTCGGCGGGCCGAGGCGAGGCTGACCAGGGTCAGGAGTACCGCCGCCTGGACTCCGAAGTAGCTCATGATCCGGTCCGGGCTGCCCAGCAGCAGCTCCAGGGCCACGCCCGCCGCTGCCAGTGCGGCCGTCACGAGGCGGAACACCGCGGTCACGGGGCGGCGGATGGGGGCGACCACCGCCGTCGCTGGAACGTATCCCGGCAGCAGTACGGGCGTGCCCGGGACCGCGGGGAGGTCGGGTATGTCCCTGGGTATCGGAGGAGTCGTCGTCATGCCCTCAAAGTAGGTAGAAAAGGGCATTTCTGGCGCGCTGGTTTACGCCGGGTGGGTTATCCCCCGGTTGTTCCTGGTTATTTCCGTTTGCCACCGGTTGTTCCCCGGTTGTGTCGCGCCGGGCCTTCCGGGGCGGGGCGGCCCCGGCCAGGTTCCCCTACTCCCGCCCCACCAGCGTCAGCAGCGTCGCCTCCGGTGGGCAGGCGAAGCGGACCGGGGTGTAGCGGTTCGTGCCGCAGCCCGCCGAGACGTGGAGGTAGGACGTACGGCCCTCCGCCGTGTGCGTGGACAGGCCCTTCACGCGGTCCGCGTCCAGGTCGCAGTTGGTGACCAGGGCGCCGTAGAACGGGATGCAGAGCTGACCGCCGTGGGTGTGGCCGGCCAGGACCAGGGGGTAGTTGTCCGCCGTGAAGGAGTCCAGGACGCGCAGGTACGGGGCGTGTACGACACCCATCGAGAAGTCCGCCGTACCGGACGGGCCGCCCGCCACCTGCGGATAGCGGTCGCGCTTGATGTGCGGGTCGTCCAGTCCCGTCAGCTCCACCGAGACGCCCTCGATCTTCAGGGTGCCCCTCGTGTTCGTGAGGTTCAGCCAGCCGGCCCCGTCGAAGCCGTCCCGCAGGTCCTCCCAGGGGTTGTGGATCGCGCCGACGACCGGCGGGTTGCCGTTCAGGCCGTGCTTGCCGCTCACCTTCTCCAGCAGGTAGCGGGCGGGGTTGCGGGGCCTGGGGCCGTAGTAGTCGTTGGAGCCGAAGACGTACGCGCCCGGGAACTCCATCAGCGGACCCAGCGCGTCCAGCACCTCCGGGACGCCCTCCGGGTCGGACAGGTTGTCGCCCGTGTTGATCACGAAGTCCGGGCGCAGGCCCGCCAGCGACTGCAGCCACCGCTGCTTCTTGCGCTGACCGCCGACCATGTGGATGTCGGAGACCTGGAGCACCCGCAGCGGGCGCATCCCCGGCGGGAGGACCGGGACCGTCACCCGGCGCAGGCGGAAGGAACGGACCTCAATGCCGGCCGCGTACAACACACCCGCGGCGCCGAACGCCGCGACTCCCAGGGGTACTCCGTATCGAGCGCGCATATGGCCATCGTGTCAGACCGAGCGAGCGCTCAGAGACCGGGCGGTACGTGGAGCTGGTAAATCGGCGGGCGTTGAGCCTGCGGCACCTGCGACAATCGGTGCCATGACCACCACGCTCAAGTCGAAGCTGCAGGACGACCTCAACGCCGCGATCAAGGGACGCGACGAGCTCCGCTCGGCCACGCTCCGGATGACGCTCGCTGCGATCACCAACGAAGAGGTCGCGGGCAAGGAGAAGCGCCAGCTCTCCGACGACGAGGTGCTCAAGGTGATCGCCAAGGAGGCGAAGAAGCGCCGGGAGGCGGCCGAGGCCTTCACCCAGGGCGGCCGTGCCGAGAGCGCCGAGCGGGAGAAGGCGGAGGGCGAGGTACTCGCCGGTTACCTGCCGAAGCAGCTCAGCGACGAAGAGCTGGAGGGGATCGTCGCCGCGGCCGTCGAGGAGGCGAAGGCGGCGGGCGCCGAGGGGCCGCGGGCCATGGGCGCCGTGATGAAGATCGTGAACCCGAAGGTGGCCGGCCTGGCCGAGGGCGGCCGCGTCGCCGCCGCGGTGAAGAAGCGGCTCCAGGGCTGACAGCCCTGAGGGCAGAGCAGGCGGTACGACGGTGGGGCCGCACCTCTTCTCCTGAGGTGCGGCCCCACCGTCGTACCGGAAGGTCCGGGAGACCCGGAAGGTCCGGGAGATCAGCCTCGGTTCCCGCCGTTCCCGTTGTTCCCGCCGTTTTCGTTCCCCTGGATGAAGCCGTCGGGGAGGGAGAAGGTCGGGGTCGGGGTGGTGCCGCCGTCCGTCGAGCCGGCCGTCGTGCCGCCGATGAGACCGCCGATCAGGCCGCCGGTGTTGTCGCCCCCGTTGCTGTTTCCGTTTCCGTTCCCGTTGCCCTTGTCGTGGTCGTTCTCGTCCGGGATGTCGACGAGGTTGAAGGACTCGGACGGCTTGCCCTCCAGGGCGCCGGTCATGGCGTCCTTCCAGATCGGACCCGGGGTGTCGGCGCCGTAGACCTCGGAGTGGTAGACGCCGCCGATGGTGATGTTGGTCATCTCGATGTTCTGCTTGGCGCTGCCGACCCAGACCGCGCCCGCGAGGTTGGGCGTGTAGCCGACGAACCAGGCGTTCTTGCGGGAGTCCGTCGTACCCGTCTTGCCGGCGCTCTCCCGGTCGTCCAGGCCGGCCTGCTGACCGGTACCGGAGTCGACCACACCACGCAGCAGGGTGTTGACCGTGTCCGCGGTCTTCTCGCTCATCGCGCGCGAGCAGGTCGACTTCGGGACGGCCAGCGACTTCTGCTCGTTGCCGACCTTCTGGGTGATCGACTCGATGGCGACCGGCGTGCAGTACATGCCGCGGTCGGCGAAGGCGGCGTACGCGCTCGCCATGGTCAGCGGGGAGAGGCCGATCGCGCCGAGGGCGATGGACGGGGTCTGCGGGAGCTTCGAGCCGTCACCCTGGTGGACGTTGAGCGCGTCGGTCATCTTGACCACCGGGCACAGGCCGATGTCGGAGATCAGCTGGACGAAGTAGGTGTTGATGGACTTCGCCATCGCCTTCTTCATCTGGTACGGCCCGACCTCGGACTCGTTCTCGTTCTGGACCTGCTCGCCGTCCGTGTTGACCCACTGCTTGCCGTTGCACTGCTGAACGGGGCTCGGGTAGTTCATCTTGTACGGCGACGAGTACTCCTGCGTCGCCGACTTGCCGCCCTCGATGGCGGCCGCGGCCACGAACGGCTTGAACGTCGAACCCGTCGGGAAGCCGTAGTTGGAGCCGCCGTAGTCCCGGTCGACCGAGAAGTTGTACTCGGTCTCGTTCTTGTTGTAGCCGTACGGCTTCGACTGGCCCATCCCCAGGATCTTGCCCGTGCCGGGCTCGACCAGGGTGGCTGCGGCCGCGACCGAGTCGGACTTGTAGACGTGGTCCTTGATCGAGGACTGCACCGACTCCTGGGCCTGCGGGTCCAGCGTCGTACGGATGGTCAGGCCGCCCTGGTTCCAGAGCTTGGCGCGCTCCGCGCTGGTCTTGCCGAAGACCGGGTCGGTCAGGAAGACGTTCTCGACGTACTTGCAGAAGAACCCGGCACCCTTGACGGCGGTGATGCAGCCGTTCTTCGGCTGGGTGACGTGCAGACCGAGCGAGGTCTCCTTGGCCTTGTCGGCCTCCGCCTGGGAGATGTCGCCCAGTTGGGCCATGCGCTCCAGCACGACGTTGCGCCGCTTGGTCGCCTCGGCCTCGTCGTTGACCGGGTCGTAGCGGCTGGGGGACTGGACGATGCCGGCCAGCAGGGCCGACTGCTGGAGGTTCAGGTCCTTGGCGTGCTTGGAGAAGTAGCGCTGGGAGGCGGCCTCGATGCCGTAGGCCTGCTCGCCGAAGAAGGTGATGTTCAGGTAGTTCTCGAGGATCTTCTTCTTGCCGAGCTTCTCCTCCAGCTGGATCGCGTACTTCAGCTCCTTGACCTTGCGGCCGAGGGTCTGCTGGGTGGCCTGGGCGACCTTGGTCGGGTCGTCGCCGGCCTCCTCGATGAAGTAGTTCTTCACCAGCTGCTGGGTGAGCGTGGACGCGCCCTGGGCGACCCCGCCGCTCACCGCGTTCTTGTTCAGCGCGCGCAGCACGCCCTTCAGGTCGATGGCGCCGTGCTGGTAGTAGCGCGAGTCCTCGATCGCGACGATCGCCTTCTGCATGTAGGGCGAGATGTCCTTGAGTTCCACAACCGTGCGGTCACGGGAGTAGACCTGGGCGATCTGGTTGCCCTTGCTGTCGAGGATCGTGGTGCGCTGGCTGAGCTGCGGGCTCTTCAGGTTGGCCGGGATCTCGTCGAAGCCCTGTACCGAACCTTTGGCCGCGAGGCCCAGGGCCCCGGCCGCGGGCAGCGCGATGCCCGCCATCACGGCTCCCGCGAGCACACTGACACCGAGGAACTTGGCGGCCTGCTGCGTGGTCGACAGACCACCGCCCGAGCGCTTCTTTGGCATGGGGGCAGCCTAATCCGTAGTGATGACCGTTCCGGGGGAGCGGGTGGCTCTCGGGATGTTCGAGTGCCGGATCGTGACATACGGGACCAGGCGCATGGAGCGGGCGTGACTCGGCGCACGGCACGACGACATGAACGGTCTACCTTGCCATTCGCCGGACACACGTACAGGCCTTGGCCTAAGCTGCTCTCAACTGTCACAGCAGTGCGGCCACGTATCAATACGTCCGGCGACCCCGAATCGTTCCGGAACCCGCCCACTTTTTTTCGGGTGATGTGTTGGTCGCGTGTCCGAATCCGCCTCGTGTGTCACCTGGCGTCCGTTGTGACGCGCCGCAGCTGTCCCGGTTTGCCGTGATGATCACGCATGTCGTCAGCTCACTCCCGCGGGTGATCTGCCGCTTACCCATAGTCCGTTCGGGCCATTCAAGATTGGGCCCGAAGGGGGTGTTGCGCTGTGCCCACCTTCCGTAACGTCCTCAACTGGCGGCGGTGAATATGCCGCTGCCGCCGTGGGGGAGCCTCGATTCGGGAGAGGACGGCGCCGGTATGGGCTGGGTAACCGACTGGAGTGCGCAGGCTGCCTGTCGCACTACCGATCCGGATGAACTGTTCGTTCAAGGAGCAGCGCAGAACAGGGCCAAGGCGGTGTGCACCGGATGTCCGGTACGCACCGAATGCCTGGCCGATGCGCTGGACAATCGCGTCGAGTTCGGCGTGTGGGGAGGCATGACGGAGCGGGAGCGCCGCGCACTGCTGCGCAGGCGGCCCACCGTGACCTCCTGGCGCAGGCTCCTGGAGACAGCTCGCTCGGAGTACGAGCGGGGGACCGGGATCGTCCCCCTCGACAGCGACGAGGTGTACGAGAACTACGCAGCGGTGAGCTGAGCGGCGAGGAACCACCCAGCGGTGAGCTGACCACGGGTATCGCTACGGCAGCTCCGGCCGGCCGGCCGCGAGCCGGTCGCCGATGTCCCGCAGTCCCGCGAGGTCGTGCACATCGCCGGGCAGTGCGGCCACTTCGACCACGGCCACTTCGGGGTGGCGCGCGGTGAAGCGGTCACGTGTGCGCTGCTCGCGAGAGAGCAGCTGCATACGTTCGGCGTGCAGCTTCAGCAGGCCTGCGGTGAGCTGGTCGACGGTGCGGTCCGGTGCCTCTGGCGAGGGGGATTCGTCAGTCATGTCCTCAGGCCCGGACGAGGGGGATTCGTCGGGCCGGGACGCGGACGGCACGGGCGCGGGTGATTCAGAACTGCCGTACGTGTCGGGAGAGTTACGAAGTCCAGCTTTCCCGCCACCCTGATCGACAATGCGGGGCTCTTCAAGATTTTCCGCAGCCTCGACGAACGCGGCTTCAAGATTTTCCGCGGCGGCGAGCGCACGCTCGGCCGACAACCGGTCGGCGCCGCTGCCGTGGACGCGGTTGAGGACCAGACCGACCAGCGGCATGTCCTCCGCGGCCAGCCGCTCCACGAAGTACGCGGCCTCCCGCAGTGCGTCCCGCTCCGGAGCCGCCACCACCAGGAACGCCGTACCGGGCGCCTGAAGCAGCTTGTACGTCGCGTCCGCGCGCGTGCGGAACCCGCCGAACGTCGTGTCCATCGCGGCCACGAACGTCTGTACGTCCTTCAGCAACTGCCCGCCGAGCAGCTTGCCGAGTGTGCCGGTCATCATCGACATGCCGACGTTCAGGAAGGCCATGCCGGCCCGGCCGCCGAGCTTCGCCGGGGCCGTGAGGAGGCGGATCAGGCGGCCGTCCAGGAAGGAACCAAGGCGTTTCGGCGCATCGAGAAAGTCCAGGGCGGAGCGGGAGGGCGGGGTGTCCACCACGATCAGGTCCCACTCGTCCCGGGCCCGCAGCTGGCCCAGCTTCTCCATCGCCATGTACTCCTGCGTGCCCGCGAAGCCCGCCGAGAGCGACTGGTAGAACGGGTTGGCCAGGATGGCGGCCGCCCGCTCGGCGTCCGCGTGCGCCTCCACGACCTCGTCGAAGGTGCGCTTCATGTCGAGCATCATGGCGTGCAGTTCGCCGCCCGCCCGGCGCTCACCGTCACCCGCGGCCGAGTCGCCGCGCGATGCCGCTCCCTGGTCCTCGGTGCCCTTCACCTTCCGCGGCACGTTGTCCAGCGAGTCGATGCCCATGGACTGCGCCAGCCGCTTGGCCGGGTCGATGGTCAGCACCACCACCTTGCGGCCGCGTTCCGCCGCCCGCAGGCCCAGGGCCGCCGCGGTGGTGGTCTTCCCGACGCCGCCCGAGCCGCAGCACACCACGATCCGGGTGTTCGGGTCGTCGAGCAGCGAATCGACGTCGAGCGCGGGCGCGTGGGCCAGCCGGCGCGCGCCGTCCTGCGCCGGTTCCTGGGCCGGGTCCGGATCCGGAGTCATGACATCCCCTGTTCCCGCAGCTCGGTGGCGAGTTCGTACAGGCCCGCCAGGTCCATCCCCTCGGCGAGCAGCGGCAGTTCGTGCCGAGGCAGGTCCAGCTCGGCGAGGACCGCGCGCTGCTCGTGCTCCAGCGCGTGCCGCTCGGCGTACTCGGCGGCCTGCGCGAGCAGCGGGTCCACCAGCTGCTCGGCCTTCCCGCCGCGCCGCGCCCCGCCGAGCCCGGCCGCCGACAGCGCCTGCGCCACGGCGGTGCGCGGCACGGTCCGTACGAGTTCCAGGTCGGTCGCGTCCAAAACCTCCGGCCGGACCATGTTCACGATGACCCGGCCCACCGGCAGCCGCGCGGACCGCAGTTCGGCGATGCCGTCGGCGGTCTCCTGGACCGGCATCTCCTCCAGGAGCGTGACCAGGTGCACGGCCGTCTCCTTGGACTTCAGCACCCGCATCACGGCCTGCGCCTGGTTGTGTATCGGGCCGATCTTGGCGAGTCCGGCCACCTCGTCGTTGACGTTCAGGAAGCGGGTGACGCGGCCGGTCGGCGGGGCGTCCATGACGACGTAGTCGTACACGAACCGGCCCGCCTTGTCCTTCCTGCGCACCGCCTCGCACGCCTTGCCGGTCAGCAGGACGTCCCTGAGTCCCGGCGCGACGGTGGTGGCGAAGTCGATGGCGCCGAGCTTCTTCAGCGCCCGGCCGGCCCCGCCGAGCTTGTAGAACATCTGGAGGTAGTCCAGAAGGGCCAGTTCGGGATCGATGGCGAGGGCGTAGACCTCACCGCCGCCCGGTGCTACGGCGATCTTCCGCTCCTCGTACGGCAACGCCTCCGTCTCGAAGAGCTGGGCGATGCCCTGCCGACCCTCGACCTCCACGAGAAGCGTCCGCTTCCCCTGGGTCGCGAGGGCCAGCGCGAGTGCGGCGGCGACCGTCGTCTTTCCGGTCCCGCCCTTGCCGCTGACGACCTGGAGCCTGCTCACGTCTTCGAGACTAACCAGTCGGCCGGACACTCACGCGGGAGGCTGTGGATAACCGTGCGTGCGGTGGGCCACGTGTCCCGTGCGTCACAGCGGATACAGTCGGCCACATGACCAAGTGGGAATACGCAACCGTGCCGCTGCTCGTCCATGCCACGAAGCAGATTCTGGACACCTGGGGCGAGGACGGCTGGGAGCTCGTCCAGGTCGTGCCCGGGCCCAACAACCCCGAGCAGCTCGTGGCCTACCTGAAGCGGGAGAAGCCGTAATGAGCGCCGTCGAGGCCAAGCTGGCCGAACTCGGTCTCGCGCTGCCGGCGGTCGTCCCGCCGCTCGCCGCCTACCAGCCGGCCGTCCGGTCGGGCGTGTATGTCTACACCTCCGGCCAGCTGCCGATGGTGGACGGCAAGCTTCCGGTCACCGGCAAGGTCGGCGCCGAGGTCACCGCGGAGGAGGCCAAGGAGCTGGCCCGCACCTGCGCGCTGAACGCCCTGGCCGCCGTGAAGTCCGTCGCAGGTGACCTGGACCGCGTCGCGCGTGTGGTGAAGGTCGTCGGCTTCGTCGCCTCCGCGACCGACTTCACCGGCCAGCCGGGCGTGATCAACGGTGCCAGCGAGCTGCTCGGCGAGGTCCTCGGTGACAAGGGCGTGCACGCGCGCAGCGCGGTGGGCGTCGCGGTGCTGCCGCTGGACGCGCCGGTCGAGGTCGAGGTCCAGGTCGAGCTGCTCCCGTAGCCGACCGAAGCCGGAGCGGTGGCCCACCACAGCCCCCCTCGAACATTCGCTCCCCACGGGATAGCCTCCGGTAATGGCCGATGGACAGTGGTATCCCCCCGAGTGGCCGGACCGCATCCGCGCACACGCGGAGGGCACCCTCGTGCCGGTGGCCCCGAGGCGCGCGGCCACCGTGCTGCTCCTGAAGGACACCCCGGACGGTCCCGTCGTCCACATGCTGCGCAGACGCGCCTCCATGGCCTTCGCCGGAGGCGCGTACGCGTATCCGGGCGGCGGTGTCGACCCGCGCGACGACGACCACCAGGTGCGCTGGGCGGGCCCCACGCGCGCGTGGTGGGCCGACCGGCTCGGTGTCGACGAGGCGGGCGCCCAGGCGATCGTCTGCGCGGCGGTGCGGGAGACGTACGAGGAAGCCGGTGTGCTGCTCGCCGGTCCTGCCGCGGACGCCGTGGTCGGGGACACCACCGGGGACGACTGGGAGGCCGACCGCGCGGCCCTGGTCGCCCGTGACCTGTCCTTCGCCCAGTTCCTGGACCGGCGCGGCCTGGTCCTGCGCTCGGACCTGCTGGGCGCCTGGACGCGCTGGATCACCCCGGAGTTCGAGAGCCGCCGCTACGACACCTGGTTCTTCGTCGCCGCCCTCCCGGAGGGCCAGCGCACCCGTAACGCCTCCACGGAGGCCGACCGCACGGTGTGGATCGGCCCGGCGGAGGCGGCCGCCGGCTACGACAGGGGCGAGCTGCTGATGATGCCGCCCACCATCGCCACCCTGCGCCAGCTCCTGCCGTACGCCACGGCCGCCGAGACGCTCGCGGCGGCGCCCGCGCGGGACATGACGCCGGTGCTGGCCCGCGCCCGCCTGGTGGCCGGTGAGATCGTCCTGACCTGGCCGGGCCACGACGAGTTCACCAAGCACATACCGACCGACCTGACGAGCGGGGGAGCCTGACGATGACGGAAGCAGCAGCCCTGCCAGGCCAGCCGCGCGGCGGAGTCCTCTCGGGTCCCGCCACCGCGCGGGCCGTCAACGTGCTGGCGCCCAACGCCTCCGCGATGACCCTGGACGGCACCAACACCTGGATCGTCAGCGAGCCCGACTCCGACCTGGCCGTGGTGATCGACCCGGGCCCGCTGGACGACGGCCACCTCGAGAACGTCGTCGACATGGCCGAGAAGGCCGGCAAACGGATCGCGCTCACCCTCCTGACCCACGGGCACCCGGACCACGCCGAGGGCGCCGTACGCTTCGCGGAACTGACCGGCACGCGCGTGCGTGCCCTCGATCCGGCGCTGCGCCTCGGTGACGAGGGCCTGGCAGCCGGCGACGTGATCACGACCGGCGGCCTGGAGCTGCGGGTCGTACCGACCCCGGGCCACACCGCCGACTCCCTGAGCTTCCACCTCCCGGCCGACCGCGCGATCCTGACCGGCGACACCATCCTGGGGCGCGGTACGACGGTCGTGGCGCACCCGGACGGCCGGCTGGGCGACTACCTGGACTCGCTGCGACGGCTGCGCTCGCTGACGGTCGACGACGGCGTCCACACCGTCCTGCCGGGCCATGGACCCGTCCTGGAGGACGCCCAGGGCGCCGTCGAGTTCTACCTGGCCCACCGCGCCCACCGGCTGGCCCAGGTCGAGACGGCCGTCGAGAACGGCCACCGCGCCCCCGCCGAGGTCGTCGCCCACGTCTACGCCGACGTGGACCGCTCCCTGTGGCCGGCCGCGGAACTGTCCGTCCGGGCCCAGCTGGACTACCTGACCGAGCACGGGCTGATCCAGTCGGAGATCTAGTCCGAGCTCTGGTCCGAGCTCTAGTCCCAGCCCTCGGGTCTGGGCGCCTTCACGCCGTGCACGCGCGCGTACTCGCCCGCGAGCCAGGGCCCGAGGTCGTCGACGTACGACCTCAGCAGCGCGCGGTCGCCGACCGGCTCGTGCCCCGATCCGGCCGCGCGGCGCAGCTGTTCGGCCCGCTCCGGGTAGTAGCCGGCGAACGCCTCGGCCATCTCGCGCAGATCGCTGGTCCAGCCGTTCCATCGGGGCATGACGAGGGTGAAGCCGGTGCGCACGAGATGCCGTGACATGAAGCGCACCAGGGGGCGCAGGGCCTCCTCGGTGTCGTCCGCGGCCGCGATCCGGTCCCGCCAGCGCGGCAGCCACCGGGCCAGGTCGCCGTTGGTCTCGCGGGCGAGCAGGGAGTCGGGGCGGTAGCGGGGCAGGAACTCGGCGAGGTCCTCGCCGAGGAGCGGGGTGCACTGGCAGGCCACGAACCAGCCGATGTCGTACCGCTCCAGCTCGCTGAGCACCCGCGCGCGGGAGTAGAGCAGGGTCCCGACCCCGTCGATCTCCGGGAACTCCTTGTCGACGGCCTCACCGAGGGCACGGGCCGCGTCCCGGTCGGCGCCGGTCGGCTCCTCTGTGAGGACGGCCACCAGATCCAGGTCGCTGCGCCCCACGCGCGCGGTGCCGCGCGGGATCGAACCGTAGAGGTAGGCGCTGTCCAGCCGCGCCCCGAAGGTGTCCAGGAGCCGGTCGCGGGCGGCGGCGACCACGGGACGGAAGACGTGCGGCACGCGCGCGTGCGAGCCCTCGCGCTCTATGAAGCCCAGAGGGTCGAGGCCCCGGGACGCGACTGTTTCAGACATGGGGAACCACATACCAGCCTGTCCGGCGTTTGAGGACGAGGCCGAAGGCCGATGATGCGGGGGTCTGGGGGCGGCAGCCCCCAGAAACCGGCGCCTACCGGGACCGCTTCGCCAAACGCTCGACGTCCAGCAGGATCACGGCGCGCGCCTCCAGCCGCAGCCAGCCACGCTGGGCGAAGTCCGCCAGGGCCTTGTTCACGGTCTCGCGGGATGCGCCGACCAGCTGGGCCAGCTCCTCCTGCGTGAGGTCGTGGACGACGTGGATGCCCTCCTCGGACTGCACGCCGAAGCGGCGGGAGAGGTCCAGCAGGGCGCGCGCGACCCGGCCCGGTACGTCGGAGAAGACCAGGTCGGACATGGCGTCGTTGGTCTTGCGCAGCCGGCGGGCGACGGCGCGCAGCAGGGCGGTGGCCACCTCGGGGCGTGCGTTCAGCCAGGGCTGGAGGTCGCCGTGGCCGAGGCCCAGCAGCTTGACCTCGGTCAGCGCGGTCGCGGTCGCCGTGCGCGGGCCGGGGTCGAACAGCGACAGCTCGCCGATCAGCTCGCCGGGGCCGACCACGGCGAGCATGTTCTCGCGGCCGTCGGGGGAGGTGCGGTGGAGCTTGACCTTGCCCTCGGTGACGACGTAGAGCCGGTCGCCCGGGTCGCCCTCGTGGAACAGGGAGTCGCCACGCGCGAGGGTCACCTCACTCATGGAGGCACGCAGCTCCGCGGACTGCTCGTCATCGAGCGCCGCGAAAAGCGGGTTGCGCCGCAGAACGTCGTCCACGAGTTCTCTCCTTGTCGACCTGCTCAGGGGATCTTGCTCCCCCTTGGTACCAGGGGACCGTGCTCCCCATTTTGCCGGACGGTCCAAACAGTGTGATCTGTCACAAGGATGCCGCACAGGTGTGCCGAGGTAAGCGGCAGGGGTCCAATCGGGGGCTGATCTTCCGGGTCCGGGGCGGATGTCGGTGCCGGGCTTTAGGCTGGCCGGGTGTCCAAATCGCCGGTGAGAGCACAGGCCAAGGGGGCTGGGCGGGTGGTTGTACGAGGTGATTCCGCTGTGGGCGAACAAGGGTCCGATGCTGCCTCCGGTGAGCCGAAAAAGGCGACAAAAGCGGCGAAAGCCGTGAAGAAGGCGGCGGTCGGCAAGGTGGCGACGAAGAAGGCGACGGCGACGAAGAAAGCGACGAAGACGGCACCGGCAGCGAAGGCGGCGCCGGCGAAGACCGCGGCCAAGCGCGTCGCGACCAAGAAGAGCGCCGTCGAGAAGGTCGAGTCCAAGAGAGTCGCGTCCAAGAAGGCCGCGGTCGGGAAGGCCGCCGCCGAGAAGCCGCAGCCGGCCGGGAAGCCCGAGTCGCAGACCTCGCTCGTCCGCCGGGCCCGCCGGATCAACCGCGAGCTCGCCGAGGTGTACCCGTACGCCCACCCCGAGCTGGACTTCGAGAACCCCTTCCAGCTCCTGGTCGCCACGGTGCTGTCCGCACAGACCACCGACCTGCGCGTCAACCAGACCACCCCGACGCTGTTCGCGAAGTACCCCACCCCCGAGGACCTGGCCGCGGCCAACCCGGAGGAGGTCGAGGAGATCCTGCGGCCGTGCGGGTTCTTCCGGGCCAAGACCAAGTCGGTGATAGGGCTCTCCAAGGGGCTGGTGGAGGAGTTCGGCGGCGAGGTCCCCGGCCGGCTCGAAGACCTCGTCAAGCTGCCCGGCGTCGGCCGCAAGACCGCGTTCGTCGTCCTCGGCAACGCCTTCGGGCGCCCCGGCATCACCGTGGACACGCACTTCCAGCGCCTGGTCCGCCGCTGGCGGTGGACCGCCGAGACCGACCCCGACAAGATCGAGGCGGCCGTCGGCGCGCTGTTCCCCAAGACCGACTGGACCGACCTCTCGCACCACGTGATCTGGCACGGCCGCCGGATGTGCCACGCCCGCAAGCCCGCCTGCGGGGTCTGCCCCATCGCCCCGCTCTGCCCGGCCTACGGCGAGGGCGAGACCGACCCGGAGAAGGCGAGGAAGCTGCTCAAGTACGAGAAGGGCGGCTTCCCCGGTCAGCGGCTCAATCCGCCGCAGGCGTATCTGGACGCGGGCGGCCGGCCGGCACCGCCGCTGGGCGGCGTATCAGGGACATGACCCAGGGGCCTTCTCAGGGACGGGGAACGGAACGATCAAGGAGACTTCGGGCGTTGGAACGGGCAGGACGGGGGAGCAGGGCGGGACGGGGGATGCCGTGACACACAGCAGCAAGGAGCAGACCGGCGGTGCACGCGCGGGCGTGGCGCTCGGCAAGGAGGGCCTGCCGGAGTGGCTGGACCCGGTGGTGCAGGCCGCCGAGACGATCCAGCCGCTCCAGCTGAGCCGCTTCCTGCCGCCGGAGAACGGCGCGGGACGGCAGTCGGCCGTGCTGATCCTGTTCGGGGAGGGCGAGCAGGGACCCGAGCTGCTGCTGATGGAGCGGGCCGGCTCGCTGCGCTCGCACGCCGGGCAGCCCTCCTTCCCTGGCGGCGCCCTCGACCCCGAGGACGGCGACCCGAAGGCCGACGGGCCGCTGCGGGCCGCCCTCCGCGAGGCCGAGGAGGAGACCGGGCTGGACCCGGCCGGCGTCCAGCTGTTCGGGGTGCTGCCCAGGCTGTACATCCCGGTGAGCAAGTTCGTGGTCACCCCGGTGCTGGGCTGGTGGCGCGAGCCGAGTCCGGTGGGGGTGGTGGATCCCAACGAGACGGCGCGGGTCTTCACCGTTCCCGTGGCGGATCTCACGAACCCGGCCAACCGGGCCACCACCGTGCACCCCAGCGGCCACCGAGGTCCGGCATTCCTGGTCGAATCGACCTTGGTGTGGGGGTTCACGGCCGGGGTGATCGACCGTCTGCTGCACTACGCGGGATGGGAGCGCTCCTGGGACCGAGAGAAGCTGGTCCCGCTCGACTGGCGGTCATGACAGGGTGTCGTTCGTGAATGTGCTGGACATCCTGTTGCTGGTCGCCGCCGTGTGGTTCGCGATCGTCGGCTACCGCCAGGGGTTCGTCGTCGGCATCCTGTCGGTGATCGGCTTCCTGGGCGGCGGACTCGTCGCCGTCTACGTCCTGCCGGTGATCTGGGACGCGGTGACCGACAACGCCGAAGTGGGCACCACCGCCGCGGTCGTCGCCGTGGTCGTCGTCATCGTCTGCGCCTCCGTCGGCCAGGCCCTGACCACCCACCTGGGCAACAAGCTGCGCCGGTACATCACCTGGTCCCCGGCCCGCGCTCTGGACGCCACCGGCGGCGCGCTCGTCAACGTGCTGGCGATGCTGCTGGTCGCCTGGCTGATCGGCTCCGCCCTCGCGGGCACCACCCTGCCGACGCTCGGTAAGGAGGTGCGCAACTCCAAGGTGCTGCTCGGGGTGTCCAGAGCGCTGCCCAACCAGGCCGACACCTGGTTCGCGGACTTCTCCGCGGTCCTCGCGCAGAACGGCTTCCCGCAGGTCTTCAGCCCGTTCGCCAACGAGCCGATCACCGATGTCTCGCCGCCCGACCCGGCCCTCGCGAACAGCGCGGTGGCCACGACCGCCCAGCAGTCCATCGTCAAGGTGACGGGCACCGCGCAGAGCTGCGGGAAGATCCTGGAGGGCACCGGCTTCGTCTTCGCCGACCGCCGCGTGATGACCAACGCCCATGTGGTCGGCGGCGTCGACGAGCCCACCGTCCAGATCGGCGGCGAGGGCCGCAAGTACGACGCCAAGGTCGTCCTCTACGACTGGCAGCGCGACATCGCCGTACTGGACGTGCCGGACCTGCGGGCCAAGGCCCTGAAGTTCTCCGCCGCGGACGCCGATACGACCGACAGCGCGATCGTCGCCGGGTTCCCGGAGAACGGGTCGTACGACGTCCGGCCCGCCCGGGTGCGCGGCCGGATCACGGCCAACGGCCCGGACATCTACCACCGCGGCACCGTCCGCCGTGACGTCTACTCGCTGTACGCGACCGTCCGTCAGGGCAACTCCGGCGGCCCGCTGCTCACGCCCAAGGGCAGGGTGTACGGGGTCGTCTTCGCGAAGTCACTGGACGACGCCGACACCGGGTACGCCCTCACGGCCGACGAGATCCAGGCGGACATCGCCCGGGGCCGTACCGCGAGCCAGCAGGTGGGCACCGACAGCTGCGCCCTCTAGAGCCCCTTCAGAGGTCTTCTCAGAGATCTTCGGGGCCCTGCGGGGCCGTGCGGGCCGTCAGCCGCGGGTGTGGCGCAGACGTACCGAGACCCAGCGGGCCCGGCGGCGCAGGATGCGCGGAATCCCCACCCTGAGGTCTGCCCCCGGCAGCTGCGGGGCACCTCCGCGATGAGGGTTCGGGCCGCCTGTCGTACGGCGGTTGCGGGGTGCGTCACTGTAGTCGTGCGTCCAGCCCATACCCCGACGTCTGCCCCTGCCCCAAGGTCGATAACCTCCCGCGCGCCCCCGAATCGGCCTATGCGCCGGGCATGTGGCCGTTCGTAGAACAGGTGTGCAGGTCCGGATACCGGGCGCATCGGCGCGGTCACCGATCGGGTTCGGGGTCTTTCAGCCAGTTGACGAGTTCGGCGGAGAACGCGACCGGGTCCTCCTCGTGAGGGAAGTGCCCGAGCCCGTCGAACAGCCGCCAGCGGTAAGGCGCTTCGACGTACTCGCCGGAGCCGGCCGCGCTGCGGGTGCGGGTCACCGGGTCAAGGGAGCCGTGCAGATGGAGCGTCGGGACGCGCACCGGACGTTTCATCCTGCGGTTGAACTGGATGCCGTCCGGGCGCGCCAGCGAGCGCACCAGCCAGCGGTACGGCTCGATCGAGCAGTGTGCGGTGGACGGGATGCACATGGCCTGCTGGTACGTCTCCACCGCTTCGTCGTCCGGCAGCCGCGGCCCGGACCAGTCCCGGATCAGCCGGCCGACCAGCGCGCCGTCGTCGGCGGTGAGCTGCCGCTCCGGGATCCAGGGCCGCTGGAAGCCCCAGATGTAGGAGGCGGCGGCGGTCTGCCTGCGGTCCCGGAGCATCGCCGAGCGCCAGCGCCGCGGGTGCGGCATGGACACCACCGCGAGCCGTCGTACCAGCTTGGGGCGCATGGCGGCCGCCGTCCAGGCCAGGTAGCCGCCCAGGTCGTGGCCGACCAGCGCGGCGTCCGGCTCGCCGAGCGAACGGATCACGCCGGTGATGTCGAGCGCGAGGTTCGCCGGGTCGTAGCCGCGCGGGGTGCGGTCGCTGCCGCCGACGCCGCGCAGGTCCATGGCGACGGCCCGGAAGCCCGCGTCGGCGAGCGCGACCAGCTGGTGCCGCCAGGTCCACCAGAACTGCGGGAAGCCGTGCACCAGCATGACCAGCGGTCCGTCGCCGAGCTCGGCGATGTGGAAGCGGGCGCCGTTCGCGGCGACGTCCCGGTGCGTCCAGGGGCCCTCCGGCCGTACGGCCGAGGGAGCGGGATCCGTCATGACGTCGAGCGTGCCACAGCCTCGATGGCCGGCACCTCGTCCCGGGGGAGTTCCGGGCGCGGATGCGGCTTGGCGTTCTGGAGCACGCCCGCCGTCTCCTTCATCGACGCGGCCACCTTCTGCGGGCCCTTGCCCTTACTGGCCTTCTTCGCGAACACCACGCCGATCAGCGCGAGGACGGCGGCCACCAGGACGTTCGCCGCGAACGAGAGCAGGAAGCAGATCGCGAGATTCCAGTGGCTCCAGGTCCGAATGCCGTACGCCAGGGCGAAGTTGAGCATCGGCAGGGAGAACAGCAGCAGCACTCCGGCAGCCGAGAACGCGCCGCCGCTCGTCGCGCCCCGCTTGACGTCCTGCTTCAGCTGGGCCTTGGCCAGCGCGATCTCGTCGTGCACCAGCGCCGACATCTCGGCCGTGGCCGAGGCGAACAGCTGGCCGATGCTGCGTTCGGCACCGACCGGGCTGCCGTCGGGTGCGCTCATCGCGGTCTCCCTCTGCGTCTTCGTCATCGTCTTTCGCACCGGTCTTTTTGTACCGGTCTTTTTGTACCGTCTCGTCAGATCATGCCGGACGGTCGCCCTGCTCGCCTGCCCCGCCCGGTACTTCGGCGGGCGCGTCCCGCCTGCCGGACCCCTAGGGGGCGGCCTTCTCCGCGGCGATCCTGCGGTGTTCGGCGGCCTTCCGCTCGTAGATCTCCGCCATCCGCAGGTGGTACGCGGGATTGTCCTCCTCGTAGACGTCCGGGATGCCGTCGAGGTCGTCGTCCCGCTCCTCGGCCTCGACCAGCCTGCGGTAGCGGGTGTTGCGTATCTTCAGCAGCACGGTGGCGCACAGGGCCGCGATGAGTGAGCCGGTGAGTACCGCGGCCTTGACCTCGTCCGTCAGCACGGCGTCGCCGGCGAAGGCGAGTTCGCCGATGAGCAGCGACACGGTGAAGCCGATACCGGCGAGCGCGGCCACCGCGAAGACGTCGGCCCATTCGAGGTCCTCGCTGAGGGAGGCCCGGGTGAAGCGGGCTGTCAGCCAGGTCCCGCCGAATATCCCGGCCGCCTTGCCGACGACCAGCCCGAGGACGACTCCGAGCGTCTCCGGCCTGGTGAAGACGTCGCCGAGCGCCCCGCCGGACACCGTCACGCCGGCGCTGAAGAGCGCGAACAGGGGCACGGCCAGCCCCGCCGACAACGGCCGCACAAGATGCTCGACGTGCTCGCCGGGGGAGTGCTCCTCACCCTCACGGGTGGTGCAGCGCAGCATCAGGCCCATGGCGACACCGGCGATGGTCGCGTGCACGCCGCTGTTGTACATCAGCGCCCAGATCACGACAGCGAGCGGCACGTACACGTACCAGCCGCGCACGCCCCTGCGCAGCAGCAGCCAGAAGACGGCCAGACCGAGGGCCGCCCCGCCCAGCGCGGCGAAGTCGATCCGCTCCGTGAAGAAGACCGCGATGATCAGGATGGCGAACAGGTCGTCGACGACCGCGAGGGTGAGCAGGAAGGCGCGCAGGGCGCCCGGCAGCGAGGTGCCGATCACGGCGAGCACGGCCAGCGCGAAGGCGATGTCGGTGGCCGTGGGCACCGCCCAGCCCTGCGTGGAGCCGCCGCCGGTGAGGTTGGTGAGGGTGTAGACGAGCGCCGGCACGGCCATCCCGCACAGCGCGGCGACCACCGGGAGGACGGCCGCCTTCGGGTCCCGCAGGTCGCCTGCGACCAGTTCGCGCTTGAGCTCGATGCCGGCGACGAAGAAGAAGACCGCGAGCAGGCCGTCGGCGGCCCAGTGGGCGACGGAGAGGTTCAGGCCGAGAGCACCGGGGCCGAAGTGGAAGTCGGAGACGCTCTCGTAGCCGTGGTGGAGCGCGGGTATGTTCGCCCAGACCAGCGCGGCTATCGCGGCGACGAGCAGCAGCACACCGCCGACGGTCTCGGTCCGCAGCGCGTCCGCCACGATGGTCCGCTCGGGCAGCGAGAGCCGGCCGAGGACCTTCCTGACAGGGGCGGTGCGGGGCGCGGACACGGGGACCTCCGGTCGGTGGGCAGGACGGGGCTACTTGCCGACCAGACTTCCCGGCACACCTTGAGAGCACGCTACTTTGCTTAGTTTACCTAAGGTGTGGCGGGAGTTGCCAGGTGAGTTTTCACAGTAGGTGCAAAAAGGGCGTCCGGCGCGTTTCGCGCCGGACGCCCTTCGGGTCCTTCGTGGCTGTGCCGGTCGGGGTCAGTCCTCGCTGGGCGCCGCCGGGAGCTTCGCCTGGATGAGGTCCATGACCGTCGAGTCGGTCAGCGTCGTCACGTCACCGAGCTGCCGGTTCTCGGCGACATCGCGCAGCAGCCGGCGCATGATCTTGCCGGAGCGGGTCTTCGGCAGCTCCGCCACCGGCAGGACCCGCTTCGGCTTGGCGATCGGGCCGAGCGTGGTGCCGACGTGGTTGCGCAGCTCGTTGACCAGGCCCTCGTCCTCGGCGTTCGCCGTACCGCGCAGGATCACGAAGGCGACGATCGCCTGTCCGGTCGTCTCGTCCGCCGCGCCGACCACGGCCGCCTCGGCGACCGACGGGTGGGACACCAGCGCCGACTCCACCTCGGTGGTCGAGATGTTGTGCCCGGAGACGAGCATGACGTCGTCCACCCGGCCGAGCAGCCAGATGTCGCCGTCGTCGTCCTTCTTCGCGCCGTCACCGGCGAAGTACTTGCCCTCGAACCGCGACCAGTACGTGTCCAGGAACCGCTGGTCGTCGCCCCAGATCGTGCGCAGCATCGACGGCCACGGCTCGGTCAGCACCAGGTAGCCGCCACCGCCGTTGGGCACCTCGTGCGCCTCGTCGTCGACGACCGTCGCCGAGATGCCGGGCAGCGGGGTCTGCGCGGAACCGGGCTTGGTCGCGGTGACGCCCGGCAGCGGCGAGATCATCATCGCGCCGGTCTCGGTCTGCCACCAGGTGTCCACGATCGGCGTCCGGTCGGCACCGATGTGCTTGCGGTACCAGATCCAGGCCTCGGGGTTGATGGGCTCGCCCACCGAACCCAGCACCCGCAGGCTGCTCAGGTCGAACTTCGCGGGGATGTCGTCGCCCCACTTCATGAACGTGCGGATCGCCGTCGGCGCCGTGTACAGGATTGTCACCCCGTACTTCTGCACGATCTCCCAGAACCGGCCCTGGTGCGGGGTGTCCGGGGTGCCCTCGTACATCACCTGCGTCGCGCCGTTGGCCAGCGGACCGTACACGATGTACGAGTGGCCGGTCACCCAGCCGACGTCGGCCGTGCACCAGTACACGTCCGTCTCCGGCTTGAGGTCGAACACCGCCCAGTGCGTGTACGACGCCTGGGTGAGGTAACCGCCCGAGGTGTGCAGGATGCCCTTCGGCTTCCCCGTCGTACCGGACGTGTAGAGGATGAACAGCGGGTGCTCGGCGTCGAAGGCCTCCGGCGTGTGCTCGGCCGACTGCCGCCCGACGATCTCGTGCCACCACACGTCCCGCGAGTCGTCCCAGGCCACTTCCTGCCCGGTGCGGCGTACGACCAGCACGTGCTCGACGTTGTCCACCTTGCCGATCGCCTCGTCCACGGCCGGCTTGAGCGCGGACGGCTTGCCGCGCCGGTAGCCGCCGTCGGAGGTGATGACGACCTTGGCGTCCGCGTCCTGGATACGGGTGGCGAGCGCGTCCGCCGAGAAGCCGCCGAAGACCACGGAGTGCGCGGCGCCGATCCGGGCGCAGGCGAGCATCGCGACCGCCGTCTCCGGGATCATCGGCATGTAGACCGCGACCCGGTCGCCCTTCTGAACTCCGAGCTCCAGCAGCGCGTTGGCCGCCTTGGAGACCTCGTCCTTCAGCTCGGCGTAGGTGATCGCACGGCTGTCGCCGGGCTCGCCCTCGAAGTGGATGGCGACCCGGTCGCCGTGCCCGGCCTCCACATGCCGGTCCACGCAGTTGTACGCGACGTTGAGCGCGCCGTCCTTGAACCACTTGGCGAACGGCGGGTTCGACCAGTCCAGGGTCTCGGTCGGCTCCTTGGCCCAGGTCAGCCGGCGGGCCTGCTCGGCCCAGAAGCCGAGCCTGTCAGCCTTGGCCTGCTCGTACGCCTCGGCCGTGACATTGGCGCTCTCGGCCAGGTCAGCAGGCGGCGCGAAGCGTCGCTCCTCCCTCAAGAGGTTGGCCAGGCTTTCGTTGCTCACGACATCTCCCTTTCGAAGGGTGTCCGTTGTGTCCCAGGCCACAGCTCATCAGACCTGGGGCCCCGGTGACAAGGGCCGCCGAAAGATTGGTTTAGACCTATCAGGTATGGCGGGGTGTGTCACCATCGGGCATGCCGCCGTCGGGCGTGCCGAGCCTGCCAGGGCCCGGTGAGCCGTGGCACACCGGGCCCGCCGATGCCCGCCGATGCCGGCCCGTGCGGCGCCGGCAGTCATCGGCCGCCCTTGCGCTCACGCCGGGCTGGGCAGCTCCTCCGCACCGGGTACCCCCTGGAACACCCCTCCCGCTCCGTCCGCGCCGCCCCGGCTGAGCAGATACGCCTGCGCCTCGCCCACGTGGAAGTACATCCCGTGCAGCTCCAGCTCACCCGCCGCCAGCGCCCGCGCCACCGAGTCGTGCGCCCGCAGATGCTCCAACTGCTGGACCACATTGGTCAGGCACAGCCGCTCCACCGTGTCCGCCGGTGCCCGCCCGGCCAGCCGGACCCCCGTACGGCCCTCGTCGGCCAGCCGGGCCAGGCTCGGCAGCCCGTGCCGCAGCCACCGCCCGAGCGGGGTCGCCGCACCCCCGGTCCCGGAGCCGAGCAGCGCCTGCATCGCCCCGCACCCGGAGTGCCCGCACACCGTGATGGACCGCACCTTCAGCACATCCACCGCGTACTCGATCGCGGCCGCCACCGAGTCGTCCCCGTTCTCCTCACCCGGAAGAGGGACCAGGTTGCCGACGTTGCGGACCACGAACAGGTCACCCGGACCACTGGAGGTGATCATCGAGGTGACGAGCCGGGAGTCGGCGCAGGTGAGGAAGAGCTGCGACGGCCGCTGCCCCTCGCGCGCCAGCCGGGCCAGCTCGTCCCGGACCAGAGGCGCGGTGTCGCGCTGGAACGCGCTGATCCCGCGGGCGAGTTCATGTCCCGCCCCGTCCGATCTCCCGAGCCGGCGTCCGGGGCCGTGACCCACACGCGGCCCGGGACGGCGGCTGTGCGCCGGTCCGTGGCTGTTCGCCGGTCCGTGAGCGTGCTCCGGTCCGTGAGCGCGCTCCGGTCCGTGGCCGTGTGCTGGTTCGCGACTGTCTTCCGGTCTCTGGCCGTGTTCCGGTCCGCGACCGCGTTCCGGTGTCTGGCCGTACTCCGGTGAGCGGACGCCCGCGCGGCAGCCGGTCAGTTCGGCGGAGCCGCCCTGGGCGGTGTGGGCCCTGCGCCAGTCCCGCAGTGACTCGTACGCCGCGTGGTCCATGAACGAACCGTCCAACTCCACCACGGCTTGCGCGCCCTGGGGTACGAGATGCAGGACTCTGCTGAGCCGGGGCACCGCGAGGAACGTCAGCTGTCCTCTTACGTGTACGTGATGGACTCCTCCTTTCTCTTCATGGGTGATGCGGGTGCGGGCGAGGCGGTGCAGGGCGACGGCGACGGCCACGGCGACCCCGAGGACCACGCCCTCCAGGACGCCGAGGAGAACCACCCCGAGTGTGGTGACCGCGTACACCGGCACTTCGCGGTGGCGGGTCACGGTGCGGATGTGGTGCAGGGACACCATCTGGACGCCGACGGCCATTACCAGGGCGGCGAGCGAGGCGAGCGGGATGAGATCCAGGACCGGGACCATCAGCAGCGCGGCGACTACTACGAAAACGCCGTGCAGCATCGTGGAGTTCCGGCTCACGGCACCGGATTGCACATTCGCCGAACTGCGCACCGCGACCCCCGCGACCGGCAGCCCGCCGAGCGCCCCCGACACGATGTTGGCCGCGCCCTGGCCGAGCAGTTCCCGGTCGAGGTCGGCGCGGCCGAGGCGGGACTGGGGCCCGGTGCGGCCGGCCACCAGCTTGTCCACGGCGACCGCGCCCAGCAGCGACTGCACGCTGCACACCAGCGTGGTGGTGAGCACGGCGGCGACGATGCCGAGCACCGGCCCCTCGGGCAGCCCCGCCAGGGCATGGCTGCTCCAGGACGGCAGGTCGACCCGGGGCAGGGTGAGCCCGGTGAGCGAGGCGGTCGCGGTGGCACCGGCGACGGCGACCAGAGCGGCCGGGACCGTGCGCAGCAGACGGCCCGCTCTGCCCGGGATCCGGGGCCAGCCGAACAGCAGGGCCAGGGTCAGTGCGCTCATCGTCACGGCGGCCGGGTGCAGGTTGGCCAACTGGGCGGGCAGCGCCCGGACGTTGGTGAGGACCGAGCTCTGCGGGTTGCCGCCGAGGACGATGTGCAGCTGGGCGACGGCGATGGTGATGCCGATGCCGGCGAGCATGCCGTGCACCACGGCCGGGCTGACGGCGAGCGCGGTGCCGGCCACACGCAGGCAGCCCAGACCCAGTTGGGCCAGTCCGGCGAGGACGGTGATGCCGCAGGTGGCCCGCCAGCCGTACCGGTGGATCAGGTCGGCGGTGACCACGGTGAGCCCCGCGGCGGGGCCGCTGACCTGGAGCGGACAGCCGCCGAGCCGGCCGGCGACCAGTCCGCCGACGGCCGCCGCGACCAGGCCGGCCTGGAGCGGGGCGCCGGTGGCGAGGGCGATGCCGAGGGACAGCGGCAGGGCGATCAGGAACACCGCGACGGACGCCGACAGGTCGGCGCCCGCGACGGGGAAGCGGCGGCGCGGGGGCATGGACGGGTCCTGCGGCCGGTCAGCGCCGTTGACGGCCTTGGGAGTTGTGGCCCGGGCGAGGCCGAGGCTCTCGGGGTGGGTGGGTACGCAGGCTGATGACATGTTTCCCGTCTCCTCCGGGGCAGCGCGGTCGCGGATCTGGGGGTCCCCTCACCTGGGGGCGGGGGCTCGTTCGCGGCCGTGGGTCACGGCGTGCAGTGGCGGGATGAATCAACACTCGGTAAACGAATCGTAATGCAGAGTAAAGGCCGGGCATGGATTTTCTGTGCAAATGGGGCACCCGTTCACCTCCATGGGTGAACTGGGCAGTTCATCGGCTTGTCGTATTAATCCCTCTCTCGGTCCTATGCGACCTTGGCCGAGCTGTCGGCAGATACCCGGCACATCGCCATAAAACGCCGTCATCGGCGTTCGCCGAGAGAAGGAAGAAGGTGAGCGGAATTGGCCGCCACCCAGAGGATTGCCGTCGGCGCCGTGGCCGCCGCGGCCTGTGCCGCGTCGGTCGCCGGTTGCGCGACCGGTACCAACTCCGAACAAGGGGCGTCCGGGCCGCAGAAAGGAGCGCCGGCGCCCCAGAGCGTGGTCCGTCTGATCGGCGACGGGTCCACCGCGTACACCGGGGCGCAGCCGCATCTGCCCCGGCCCGAGCGGCTCAAGGCCGGTGAGAAGCCGCCGCAGTTCGTGGTGTTCTCCTGGGACGGTGCGGGCGAGGACAGCCAGAAGCTGTTCTCGCACTTCCGCAAGGTCGCCAAGGAGAACAACGCGAACATGACGTTCTTCCTCAGCGGCGTCTACATGCTGCCCGAGGAGAAGCGTGACCTCTACCGGCCGCCGCAGCACTCGCCCGGCAGCTCCGAGATCGGCTTCAACGATGAGCAGGGCATCGCCGACACCGTCGAGCAACTACGGCTGGCCTGGCTGGAGGGCAACGAGATCGGCACCCACTTCAACGGGCACTTCTGCGGCCCCGACGGCGGGGTCGGCGAATGGTCGGTCTCCGAGTGGAAGAGCGAGATCGCCCAGGCCAAGCAGTTCGTGAAGACCTGGAAGACCAACACCGGCGTGAAGGACGCCGCACCGCTGCCCTTCGACTACGACAAGGAGCTCATCGGCGCCCGAACCCCCTGCCTGGAGGGGCAGAAGAACTTCGTGAAGGCGGCGAGCGAACTGGGCTTCCGCTACGACACCAGTGGCGTCAACGACCAGGTCTGGCCCAAGAAGAGGGAAGGGCTGTGGGACCTGTCGATGCAGCTCGTCCCCTTCCCCGGCCACTCCTACGAGCAGTTGACCATGGACTACAACTTCATGGTCAACCAGTCCGGCACGTCGACGCAGGGTGACCCCGACAAGTACGACTACTGGGGCGACCAGATGCGCGACGGGCTGCTCCAGGGCTTCAACCGGGCCTACAACGGCAACCGCGCACCGCTCGTCATCGGCAACCACTTCGAGTCCTGGAACGGCGGCACCTACATGCGCGCCCTCGACGAGGTCGTCGGGAACGTCTGCAACAAGCCCGAGGTGCGCTGTGTCTCCTTCCGTCAGCTGGCCGACTGGCTGGACGCCCAGGACCCCCAGGTCCTGGCGAGACTGCGCTCCCTGAACGTGGGCGAGGCTCCGCGGCAGGGCTGGGAGTCCTTCCTGTCCGGGCGTCCCGCCCCGGCACCGAAGGGGGTGCCCGGGGCGCCGGCGGTCAGGCAGTAGGCGCAGAACCAGGGGCGGCCGCCCGTCAGACGGGGGCGGCCACTCCCTCGCCGAGTACGAAGCCGGGGTCGATCTGCGCCGCCAGGTCGGCCCCGGTGCGCTCGTTGCCCCACGACAGGGCGTTCTTCAGGTGGAAGTGGACCATCTGCCGGGTGTAGCGCTCCCAGTCGCGCAGCTCGTACGTCGCGTCGGTGGCTACCTTGAGGGTGCGCAGGGCGCGGGAGTTGGGGTTCTCCAGGAGCTCGAACCGGGGCGGGCGGCCCTTCTCCATGGCGCGCACCCAGTCCGAGTGCCCGACCGTGACCAGCAGGTCGTCCCCGACCTCCGAGCGCAGGAAGTCGATGTCCTCCTGCCCCTGCACCTTGTTGCCGACGACCTTCAGCACGACGCCGAAGTCCCGGGCGTACTCCTTGTACTGGCGGTAGACGGAGACCCCCTTCCGGGTCGGCTCGGCGACGAGGAACGTGATGTCGAAGCGGGTGAACATGCCGGAGGCGAAGGAGTCCGAACCCGCCGTCATGTCGACCACGACGTACTCGTCGGGGCCGTCGACGAGGTGGTTCAGGAACAGCTCCACCGCTCCCGTCTTGGAGTGGTAGCAGGAGACCCCCAGGTCGGCGTCCGTGAAGGGCCCGGTGACCATCAAACGGACGGCGCCACCGTCGAGTTCCACCGGCCGCGCACACGCGTCGTACACCGGGTTGGGCTCCCGCACCCGGACCAGCCGCGAACCCTCGCCGGGCGGGGTCGTCTTGATCATCGTCGCGGCGGAGGCGATGCGCGGGTTGTTGCCGCGCAGGTAGTCCTTGATCAGGGAGAGTCGCTCGCCCATCGCGGGCAGCGCCTCCGCCTCCGTCTCGTCGAGACCGAGTGCGGGGCCCAGGTGCTGGTTGATGTCGGCGTCGACGGCGACGACCGGCGCGCCGGCGGCCGCGAGATGGCGGATGAGCAGGGAGGAGAGCGTGGTCTTGCCGCTGCCGCCCTTTCCGACGAAAGCAATTTTCATGTTCACGAAGGGTAGTCGGGTGATAGCTGTACGTGTCACGTGAAGTGAAGAAGACCACTCCTTCGTGGAGTCCCCGGGCGGGGTGCGTAGTGTCGTACTCATGAGTACGACAGGTGCGACCGCTGACCCGCTCGCGGCTCTGGGCTCGCTGCCCGGGGTGGCCGAGTCCGTGGAGTCCGTGCGCAAGGCCGTGGACCGGGTCTACGGGCACCGGGTCATGCGGCGCCGCAGCAATGCCGTCACCTCGGAGGCGGCGCTGCGCGCCGCCCGGGGCAGCGCCGCGCTGTCCGGTGCCGACTGGGCGCTGGAGGAGGTGCGGCGGCGTTCCGACTTCGGTGTGGACGATGACGCGCGCGTGGTCGGCGCGGCCCTGCGGCTGACCGCGGAGGCGGGCCAACTGCTGTCCATCTGGCGGCAGTCGCCGCTGCGGGTGCTGGCCCGGCTGCACCTGGTGGCGGCCGCGACGGGCGGCGACGAGGTCGGCCGGCCGCGCCGGGCCGGCGAGGGCGTCGACGAGCCGCTGGTGGAACTGGAGCTGCCGGACGCCGACGAGGTGTCGGGGCGCCTGGAGGGGCTCTCCGAGCTGATCGTCGCGGGGGGCGAGGCGCCCGCGCTGGTGACGGCCGCCGTGGTGCACGGCGAACTGCTCGCGCTGCGGCCCTTCACCTCGTGCAACGGGCTGGTCGCGCGCGCGGCCGAGCGGATCGTGCTGATCGGCAGCGGCCTCGACCCCAAGGCGATCTGCCCCGCCGAGGTCGGCCACGCCGAACTGGGCCGCGCCTCCTATCTGGCGGCCCTGGACGGCTATGTCTCCGGCACTCCGGAAGGGATGGCGGCCTGGATCGCGCACTGCGGGCGCGCGGTGGAACTCGGCGTGCGCGAGTCGACGGCGGTGTGCGAGGCGCTGCAGCGCGGGGCGGCGTAGGGCCTGGGCGGAAGGCCGCCCGGGGCTTCGGAAAAGGGTTGCGGCGGTACGAGTTCTCGTACCGCCGCTGGCATGCTCACCGAGTTACCAAGCGTCCTCGATATGTCGCCCATCAGGTCGGGTACTTTGCCCGTCACCTGGTGCGGCTGGCCCGTAATCGACGGGTCGACGTCGCGTGGGTGCCCAGTGTCCATGCTGGGTCCGTGGGGCCAAATGCGTTTTAAAGGTGATCCTCTCGGATGTCCTTTGGTCTCGCGGGCCGCTAACCCCTTTGTACTGCAAGCCCGGAGCAAGCGGAAGCCCTGCCTACAGTTCTTTACTTTTAGGTTCAAAGACGCACTAAAGGGGCGTCGGTTCAGGCGACCGTGCTCCGGCGCCGGCTCGCGTACCAGACCAGGCCCGCGGTGGCCGCCGCCGCCCCTATGGCCGCCGCGGCGACCAGGGCCGGGCGCGGGGGCGTGGAGATCCGCTGCTTGAGCCGTACCGGCCGGTGGAAGTCCAGGATCGGCCAGCCGCGGGCGAGTGCCTCGCGGCGCAGTGCGCGGTCCGGGTTCACGGCGTGCGGATGCCCGACGGCCTGGAGCATCGGCACATCGGTCGCCGAGTCGCTGTAGGCGTAGCAGCGGTCCAGGTCGTACCCCTCGGAGGCGGCCAGGTCCCGGACGGCCTCGGCCTTGGTGGGGCCGTACGCGTAGTACTCCACCTCGCCGGTGTAGCAGCCGTCGTCGCCGACGACCATGCGGGTGGCCACCACCCGGTCCGCGCCGAGGAGTTCGCCGATCGGCTCGACCACCTCGGCGCCCGAGGTGGAGACGATGACGACGTCCCGGCCGGCCTGGTGGTGCTCCTCGATGAGGGAGGCGGCCTCGTCGTAGATGATCGGGTCGATCAGGTCGTGCAGGGTCTCGGCGACGATCTCCCTGACCTGCTGGACATTCCAGCCACGGACGAGGCCGGACAGGTACGCGCGTGTGCGCTCCATCTGGTCGTGGTCCATACCGCCGAGCAGGAACACGAACTGGGAGTACGCGTTGCGCAGCACCGCCCTGCGGTTGATCAGACCGCCTTGGTAGAACGACTTGCTGAAGGTGAGCGTGCTCGACTTCGCAATGACCGTCTTGTCCAGGTCAAAGAAGGCCGCTGTGCGAGGCAAGGAGTGGTTTTCCACGACCCCGAGCATAGGCGCCCACCATTCGGCGTAAGGTGTGGCGCGTGGGTTTGCCTGAGAGGGCTCTCGGGTACACCATGGAAGTCACGGATCGTTCGCGACCGTGCTAACCCGGTCCGGCTCCTCCCCCCCCGAGTCGGCCGTGGAGACGACCCCCACTCTCCCCCCCGGTGGGGGTCGTCGCATGTCCGGACGGGTTTTTTCCTCTCTCTCGCAGGCCGTGAGGCCTTGATCGGGCGGCCTCGGCCGCCCTTCTCGTATGCCCATGATCCGTCACGGTGGGTAGTCGTAGCGCTGCGCTGTGGAAGTCGCGCAGGGCCCGGAACGGGCCTCACCGGTAGGGGTGGCAGCGATATTCACAACCATCGGGTTGTCCACAGTTTTGGACCAAGATCCACACGATTTCCGGGTTCGCTGCACCGTGATTCCAGCGCGCTCCGGCGGCGGCGAGTTCATGGCCGGTTCCGTTTGTCGGGCGCCAATGGCCGGTTTCTGTCGGCCGTGCATATGGAGGCCGCTTGCCGGTTCTTCGCACGTTTGGGAATCGCGTGGCCGCAGGGGCCATGCGGGAGAACGCAGCCAAGGGGGAAGCTCACGTGGCCGGAACTGTCACCCAGGACCCGCCGTCCGCCGCCTCGGGACGGCCCGGACGCCCGATGATCGTCACCGAGGACGCCGAACTCCTCGACGACCTGTTGCGCCTGTGCGCGGCGGCCGGCGCCAAACCGGAGGTCCACCACCGCCCGCCGGAACGCGGCGGCGGCTGGGAGTCCGCCCCGCTCGTCCTGGTCGGCGACGACGCCGCGCGGCGGGTGCGCGGCGCCGCACGCCGGCGCGGGGTGGTGCTGGTCGGCCTCGACCAGGACGACCCCGATGTATGGAAACGGGCCGTGGAGATCGGCGCGGACCACGTCCTGATGCTGCCGGACGGCGAGCAGTGGCTCGTGGACCGGATCGCCGACGTCGTCGAGGGCGTGGGCCGCCCGGCCCTCACCGTCGGCGTCATCGGCGGCCGGGGCGGGGCCGGCGCCTCCACGCTGGCCTGCGCGCTCGCCGTCACCTCTGCGCGGGAGGGACTGCGCACCCTGCTCGTGGACGCGGATCCGCTGGGCGGCGGAATCGACGTACTCCTCGGCGGCGAGACGGCCGAGGGCCTGCGCTGGCCCGCCTTCGCCGCCTCGCGCGGCCGGCTGGGCAGCGGAGCCCTGGAGGAGTCGCTGCCCGAACTGCACTCGCTGCGGATCCTCAGCTGGGACCGCGGCGACTGCGTGGCGATCCCGCCGCCCGCCGTCCGCGCGGTGCTCGCGGCCGCCCGGCGGCGCGGCGGCACGGTCGTCGTCGACCTGCCGCGCCGCCTGGACGACGAGGTCGCCGAGGTCCTCACCCAGCTCGATCTCGCCGTCCTTGTGGTCCCCGCCGAACTCCGCGCCATCGCGGCGGCCGGACGGGTCGCGGCCACCGTCGGCATGGTCGTACGCGACCTCAGGGTGGCGGTACGGGGGCCGTACGCGCCGGGACTGGACGACCGCGAGGTGGCCCGGCTGCTCGGCCTGCCGCTGGCCGGCGAAGTCCCCGCCGAACCCGGCCTGTCCCGTCCGGGCCGGAAACCGCCGGGGTCCGTCGCACGCGGACCGCTGGCCCGCTTCTGCAAGGGCTTCTGGGAGCGCACGCTGGTCGAGGCGGGGGGCGCCGTATGAGGCCCGGCACCGCGGGCGCGGACGGCCCGGCCCTGCTCGACGGGGTACGGCGCTGGCTCGCCGAGAGCGGCGCCGAACCGACACCCGCGCGGGTGGCACAGGCGCTGCGCGCACAGGGCCGGGTCCTCGGTGACGCCGAAGTCCTCGGCGCGGCCGAGCGACTGCGCTCCGAACTGGTCGGCAGCGGCCCCTTGGAACCCCTCCTTGCCGACCCCACGGTCACCGATGTCCTGGTGACCGCCCCGGACCGGGTCTGGGTGGACCGCGGCGGCGGCCTGGAACTCACCAGGGTCGCCTTCCCGGACGCGGCGGCGGTACGACGCCTAGCGCAGCGGCTGGCCGCGGTGGCCGGCCGGCGCCTGGACGACGCGCGGCCCTGGGCGGACGCCCGGCTGCCCGACGGCACCCGCCTGCACGCCGTCCTGCCTCCGGTGGCCATCGGCTGCACCTGCCTTTCCCTGCGGGTGGTCCGGCCCCGGGCGTTCACGCTCGACGAACTGGTCGCGGCCGGGACCGTGCCCCCGGGCGGCGACCGGATCCTGCGGGCGCTCATCGCCGCCCGGCTCTCTTTCTTGGTCAGCGGCGGCACCGGCACCGGCAAGACGACCCTGCTGAGCGCGCTGCTCGGCCTGGTCGGACCGGGGGAGCGGATCGTGCTCGCCGAGGACTCGGCGGAGCTCAGGCCCGAACACCCGCATGTCGTACGGCTGGAGACCAGACCCGCCAACCAGGAGGGCGCCGGCCTGGTCACCCTGGAGGACCTGGTCCGGCAGGCCCTGCGGATGCGGCCCGACCGGCTTGTCGTCGGCGAGGTCCGCGGGCCCGAGGTGGTCCACCTGCTGGCCGCGCTCAACACCGGCCACGAGGGCGGCTGCGGCACCGTGCACGCCAACGCGGCCGCGGACGTACCGGCCCGCCTGGAAGCCCTCGGCACGGCCGCCGGGCTCGACCGGGCCGCCCTGCACAGCCAGCTGGCGGCCGCACTGTCGGTGGTGCTGCACCTCGTACGGGACCACGCGGGCCGGCGTCGGATCGCCGAGGTGCATGTCCTGGAGCGGGACCCCTCCGGTCTGGTGCGGACGGTACCGGCGCTGCGTTGGGAGGCGGAGGCGTTCGCCCGGGAGCCGGGGTGGGAGCGGTTTCGGGGGCTGCTCCGGAGTGCGGAGTGACATGAGTGACGTGAGTGACATGGGTGAGCTCTGAGCTTCCGGGCGGCCGACCGATTCCGGTCTGAAGTGACTTCAGTGATCAATGAGTTGAGAGGGGCAAGTGTGATGGGTGAGATGACGGCCGGTGTTGCCGTGGTGTGCGGCGGGGTCATGGCCTGGCTCCTGGCCGAGCGGCAGCGCGAGGTACGGCGGACGCGGCTGCTGCTCGCCGGCGGTGGGGTGGTGGCCATCGGGCCGCCCTCCTGGGAGCAGGCGCTCGGGGAACTGCGGCGGCTGCGCGGCCGTTGGCGGGGTGAGTGGTGGGCCCTGGCCGCCGGCGTCGCGCTCGCGCTCCTCGCCGCCTCGGTCCTGCCGGTCCTCGCGGGGGCGGCCGGGGTGCCGGTGCTGCGCCGGGTGCGGCTGGCCCGAGAGGCGCGGCGGACCGGACAGGCGCGCGCCGACGCGGTGATCGTGCTGTGCGGCGCGCTCGCAGGCGAGGTGCGCGCGGGACGGCAGCCGGGCGAGGCGCTGTTGCGGGCCGCCCGGGACTCCGGTGCCCTCGGCGAGGCCCAGCCGGCCGTGGTCGCGGCGGCACGCTTCGGCGGCGACGTGCCGGGCGCGCTGGCGGTGGCGGCACGGCAGCCGGGCGCCGACGGCCTGCTGGGGCTCGCGGCCTGCTGGCGGGTGGCCGTCGACCAGGGCGCCGGTCTTGCGGCCGGCCTCGACCGCCTGGACGCCGCCCTGCGCGCCGAGCGGGACCAACGTGCCGACCTGCGTGCCCAGTTGTCGGGCGCCCGGGCCACCGCGGTGATGCTCGCCGCTTTGCCCGCCCTCGGTCTTCTGCTCGGCTCCGCCATGGGCGCCGACCCGCTGCGGGTGCTGCTGCACACGGGGGCCGGTCTGGGGTGCCTGGTCATCGGGGCGGTGTTCGAAGGCGCCGGGATGTGGTGGGCGGCCCGGATCGTGCGGGGAGCTGAGGCGGCATGAGCGCGGAGGTCGTCCACAGGCTGGGGGTGGCGGTCGCGGTGCTTGCGGCCCTGGGCTGGTCGGCATGGCGGCTGGAGTGGGCCAGGCGCCGGCGCTGGGCCCGGCGGAAGGCGGCCGAACTGCTCGGCCTGGAGCGGGCTGAGAGGCACGCCGACGTCAGCGGTGCCGCCCGCAGGTGGCTGCCGGTCGTCGGTGTGGTGTGCGGTGGCTGGGTGCTGGTCGGCGGGGTCGCCGGGGCGCTGCTGGGGCTGGGCGTCGCGGTGGGGCTGTGGCGGTGGCGGGGCAGGGCGGGCGACGGAGGCCGGGCGGCCGAGGCGGAGGCGGCCGAGGCCGCGCGCCAACTCCCGCTCGCCGCCGATCTCCTGGCGGCCTGCATCGTCGCCGGGGCCGCTCCGGTGGTCGCCGCCCAGGCGGTGGGAGAGGCGCTCGGCGGTCCTGTCGGGGAAGGGCTGGCGCGGGGCGCCGCGGAGGTGCGGCTGGGCGGTGAACCCGCGGCTGCCTGGCGGCGGTTGGCCGGACTGCCGGGTGCCGCGGCCCTGGCCCGGCTGCTGGAGCGTGCGGACGAGTCCGGGCTCCCGGCGGCCGCGCCCGTCGCCCGGCTCGCCTCGGACGCCCGCGCCGAGTGGGCGAGAAACGCGACCGCGCGGGCGCGGCGGGCGGCCGTGATGATCTCGGCGCCCGTGGGGCTGTGCTTTCTGCCCGCGTTCATCGCGATGGGCGTACTCCCCGTGGTGATCGGACTCGCGGGTGGGGTGCTGCGAGGGGGTGGTGGATGAAGGGCGTGACAGCGGGGCCGTGAACAGGAACTGAAGTCAATTCGAAGCGAGTTCAAGGGAGTCGAGATGCGTGGGATGTACTGGAAGATGTGGAAGCTGGTGCGCCGGGACGCGGGAATGGTCACGTCCGAGTACGCGATGGGGATCATCGCCGCCGTCGGGTTCGCGGCGGTTCTCTACGCGGTCGTGACGAGCGGGCAGGTCAATGCGGAGCTCCAGGCCATCGTGAAACGAGCCCTCAGTGCACGGATGTGAGCGGCGACGCGGGGCGGACCGGGGGTTCGTGACGGCGGAGGCGGCCATGGTGCTGCCGGTGCTGGTGGCGTTCACGATGGCGCTGGTGTGGGGGCTGCTCGTGGTGGCCGCCCAGATCCGGTGCGTGGACGCCGCCCGCACCGGGGCGCGGGCGGCTGCGCGGCAGGAGCCCGAGGACGCGGTCGTCGCGGTGACGAAGGAGGCGGCGCCGGCCGGGGCGGCGGTGACGGTCGGCCGGGAGGGCGACGAGGTGCGGGTGACGGTGGTGGCGAGGCCGCCGGTGCTGGGCGCGTTGCCGTTCGAGGTGCGGGAGTCGGCGGTGGCCCTCGCGGAGGGGCCGTGAGGGGGCGTGCGGTGGTTGGGTGGCTGCGGGCCGGTGGGGGCTGGTCGCGCCCACGCGGCGGAGCCGCAAATGTCACAGCCCCGCGCCCCTTTGGGGCGCGTTGCAGCGGGGCGCGTGATCAAGGTTCTGCCACTGTCTGGAGCGTCGGGGCGATCGCCGTACTGTGCGTGGTGTTCGGGGTCGTGCTCGGGCTGGGGCAAGCCGTCGTGATCCGGCATCGTGCGGCTGGCGGTGCCGATATGGCCGCGCTCGCGGCTGCGGACCACTGGGCCGAGGGGACTACGGCAGCCTGTGCCCAGGCGGACCGCGTGGCACGGGCACAGGGCACGCGGCTGACGCGGTGCGTGATCGTGGGTGACGTCTCGGATGTGTCGGTGGCGTCAGGCGGTGGGCCGTTCGCGGCAGAGGTCCGGGCCAGAGCCGGCCCCGCTGCAACGCGCCCCTGAAGGGGCGCGGGGCTGTCACATTTGCGGCTCCGCCGCGTGGGCGCGACCAACCCCCACCGGCCCGCAGCCGAACGACTACCCCGTCGGCGCCCCCTTCAGCAGCACCGTGAGCAACCGCACCGCCCCCCGCTTGTGCAACGGCTCGTTCCCGTTGCCGCACTTGGGGGACTGGATGCACGACGGGCACCCGGCGTCGCACTCGCACGCGGCGATCGCCTCCCGTGTCGCCGTCAGCCATGTGCGGGCCGTGTGGAAGGCGCGCTCCGCGAAGCCCGCGCCGCCGGGGTGGCCGTCGTAGACGAAGACCGTCGGCAGGAGCGTGTCGGGGTGCAGCGGGATCGACACGCCGCCGATGTCCCAGCGGTCGCAGGTCGCGAAGAGCGGGAGCAGGCCGATGGAGGCGTGTTCGGCGGCGTGCAGGGCGCCGCCGAGGATCTCCGGGTTGATCCGGGCCTCGTCGAGCTGGTCCTCGGTGACGGTCCACCACACCGCGCGGGTGCGCAGCGTACGAGGAGGGAGGTCGAGTTTCGTCTCGCCCAGGACCTCGCCGGTGATGAGCCGGCGGCGCAGGAAGGAGACCACTTGGTTGGTGACCTCGACGGAGCCGTAGCAGAGGCGGCCGTCGCCCCAGGGGACCTCGATGTCGGTCTCCAGGACGGAGATGGCCGTGGTGTCGCGGGCGACCGTGGAGTACGGCGGCTCGGCCTGCTCGACCAGGGCCACCGAGTCCTCCAGGTCGAGGGAGCGTACGAGGTAGGTGCGGCCCTGGTGGAGGTGGACCGCGCCCTCGTGGACGGTGGAGTGGGCGGCGCTCGCGTCCACCGTGCCCAGCAGGCGTCCGGTGCCCTCTTCGACGACCTGCACCGGGCGGCCGCCCTCGCCGCGGATGTCGGTGAGGTCGGCGGCCCGCTCCCGGCGGGTCCAGTGCCAGGCCTTGGTACGGCGGCGCAGCAGCTTCGCGGCCTCCAGCTGCGGGAGCAGTTCCTTGCAGGCGGGGCCGAAGAGGTCGAGGTCGTCGTCGGTGAGCGGGATCTCGGCCGCGGCGGCGCACAGGTGCGGGGCGAGGACGTACGGGTTGTCGGGGTCGAGGACGGTGGATTCCACCGGTTGGTCGAACAGGGCCTCGGGGTGATGGACCAGGAAGGTGTCCAGCGGGTCGTCGCGGGCGATCAGGACGGCGAGCGCGCCCTGCCCGGCGCGGCCCGCCCGACCCGCCTGCTGCCACACAGAGGCCCTCGTACCGGGGTACCCGGCGATCAGTACGGCGTCCAGCCCGGAGACGTCCACACCCAGCTCCAGGGCCGTTGTGGCGGCAAGTCCGAGGAGCTCCCCGGAGTGCAGCGCGCGTTCCAGGGCGCGGCGCTCCTCGGGGAGGTAGCCGCCGCGATAGGCCGCGACACGCCGGGCGAGGGAACGGTCCACCTCGGCCAGCCGTTCCTGGGTGATGACGGAGATCAGCTCCGCCCCGCGTCTGGAGCGCACGAAGGCGACCGAGCGCACGCCCTGCACGGCGAGGTCGGTCAGCAGGTCGGCGGTCTCCGCGGTGGCGGTACGGCGGACGGGGGCGCCCTTCTCGCCGTGCAGCTCGGTCAGCGGCGGCTCCCAGAGGGCGAAGACCAGCTCGCCGCGCGGGGAGGCGTCGTCGGCGATCTCCACGACCGGCAGGCCGGTGAGACGGCCGGCGGCCACGGCCGGCTCGGCGGCGGTGGCGGAGGCCAGCAGGAAGACCGGGGAGGCGCCGTAGCGGGCGCACAGGCGTCGCAGCCGGCGCAGCACCTGGGCGACGTGCGAGCCGAAGACGCCCCGGTAGGTGTGGCACTCGTCGACGACGACGTACTTCAGCGCCTTCAGGAAGGAGGACCAGCGGGCGTGCCCGGGCAGGATCCCGCGGTGCAGCATGTCCGGGTTGGTGAGCACGTAGTTGGCGTACTGGCGGATCCACTCGCGTTCCTCGTACGGAGTGTCGCCGTCGTACACGGCCGGGCGTACGGCGTTGCCCAGAGGTTGTGAAAGTTCCTTCACCGAACGGCACTGGTCCGCCGCCAGCGCCTTGGTGGGCGCCAGGTAGAGGGCGGTGGCGCCGCGGCCGTTGGCGGCCTCGGAGCCGTCCAGAAGGGTGGACAGGACCGGTACGAGATAGGCCAGCGACTTGCCGGAGGCGGTGCCGGTGGCGACGACGACCGACTGGCCGTCCAGGGCGTGCTCGGCGGCCAGCGCCTGGTGCTCCCAGGGATGCTCGATGCCGCACTCCTGCACGGCCGCCACGACTTCCGAACGAATCCGGTCAGGCCAGACGGCATGCCGACCCGCACGCGGGGGCAAGTGCTCCGTATGAGTGATGCGCGAAGCCCGGCTCGGCCCGGAGGCGAGCCGGTCCAGGACCGTGCCCGGGGAGAACCCGGGGGCGGCCGGAACCGAGGGCCGATCGGATCGGTGATTTATGGCCATCGGGACCGAGTGTGTCACTGGAGTGACGGACAATGGGGCCAAGGCGTCGTGCACGCCTGCCGGTAAGTGATTGAATGCCATCGCGGCTGGCGAACCGTCCCTGGGACTGCAAGCCGAGGTGTCCCGAGGGGCGACCGCTCGATAGCAAGGTGCTGGAGGATCCGTGGACCTGTCCCTGTCGACCCGTACCGTCGGCGATCGTACGGTCGTCGAGGTCGGTGGCGAAATCGACGTATATACCGCGCCCAAGCTGCGCGAGCAGCTGGTCGAGCTGGTGAACGACGGCAATTTCCACCTCGTCGTCGACATGGAGGGCGTGGACTTCCTCGACTCCACCGGGCTCGGCGTGCTGGTCGGCGGCCTGAAGCGGGTGCGTGCCCATGAGGGCTCGCTGCGCCTGGTCTGCAACCAGGAGCGCATTCTGAAGATCTTCCGTATCACCGGCCTCACCAAGGTGTTCCCGATCCACACCTCGGTCGAGGAAGCGGTGGCGGCCACCGACTGACCCCGGGTCGGCCGACGTACCCCGGACCGCCGATCGGTCCGTGCCGTCCGGCCGGCCCTCGGCAGGGGCTCGTACGCGCTGTACGGACGCCCGTGCCACCCCCGCCCGTTCGGGCCCGCATGCCCGTGCCGGAAGCCGCGCACGGGCCGCAGTGCCCGCGGCGCACGCAATTCATCGGGGGTCCGGGTTCTTCGGCGACCCGGCCCCCTACCGCACGCCCGTAGTTCCGAGGGGGACGTATGGCCACCGTTGAACTCCGCTTCAGCGCGCTGCCCGAGCACGTCCGCACCGCCCGACTGGTGGCGGCGGCGGTGGCTCGCAGGGCCGGAGTGGACGAGGCCGTCCTGGACGAGGTCCGGCTGGCCGTCGGCGAGGCCTGTTCCCGCGCGGTGGGTCTGCACCAGGCCGCCGGCATCACCGAGCCGGTGCGGGTGGCGCTGATCGAGGAGGAGAAACAGTTCTCCATCGAGGTCGGCGACGAGGCACCCCGTTCTACTCCCGGTGACCGGGCGTCCGGTGGCGCGGCGGACGCGGACGTGGAGACCGAGGAGGACGAGATGGGCCTCGCGGTCATCAGCGGCCTCGTCGACGACGTGGAGGTCACCGCAGGGGAGTACGGCGGGCTGATCCGCATGACCTGGCCGACGACCCCGGCCGGAGTCGCGCTCACCTGAGAGCCACCCCGTTCGTGTACCGAAGGGCCCCACCGAGTGGGGCCCTTCGGCATGTCCACGCTGCCTGCGGCCGGTCGTGCCGGTCGTGCCGGCCGTACTGGCCGTACCGGTCGTACAGTGATCTGGTGCGATGGATTTAGTGAATTCATTCACGATCAATCAGGCGATAATTCGATCAAGTAAACGCCGCCGTCAATGCTTTTAGGGCGTTACCGCTTTCGGGTTCGTCTGCCTGACCTCGATCATTTGCTGAAGAGGCACGAGAAGGCCGATTCCGCTTACCGTCCCCTGTTTAGATCACTCGCGGGTACCTACAATCCGTCCACATCTTGAGCTCAGTCCAAGCGTCAAGGAGGACGAATGGCGGGGCTTTCTACCCCTCATCAGTTGGGCCACCCCACAACCCTCGCGGCCGCAGTCCTGACCGACGACAACCGGGTCCTGGTGGCGGTCATCGCCGCCGTGGCGCTGGCCGCGCTGGTGGTCGCCTGGATCCTGGTGCGCCAGGTGCTCGCGGCCGGCGAGGGCACCGACAGCATGAAGAAGATCGCGGCGGCGGTCCAGGAAGGCGCGAACGCCTATCTGGGCCGGCAGTTGCGCACTCTCGGCGTATTCGCCGTCGTGGTGTTCTTCCTGCTCCTGCTGCTGCCCGCGGACGACTGGAATCAGCGCGCCGGACGGTCGATCTTCTTTCTGATCGGCGCGGCGTTCTCGGCGACCACCGGTTATATCGGCATGTGGCTCGCCGTACGCAGCAATGTGCGCGTCGCCGCGGCGGCCCGCGAAGCCACTCCGGCGGCAGGCGAACCGGAAAAGGATCTCACCGCCGTCTCGCACAAAGCCATGAAGATCGCTTTCCGTACGGGCGGCGTCGTCGGCATGTTCACGGTGGGGCTCGGCCTGCTCGGCGCCTCCTGTGTGGTGCTGGTGTACGCGGCCGACGCGCCGAAGGTGCTCGAAGGCTTCGGTCTCGGGGCCGCCCTGATCGCCATGTTCATGCGTGTCGGCGGCGGCATCTTCACCAAGGCCGCCGACGTCGGCGCCGACCTGGTCGGCAAGGTCGAGCAGGGCATTCCGGAGGACGACCCGCGCAATGCCGCGACCATCGCCGACAACGTGGGCGACAACGTCGGCGACTGCGCGGGCATGGCGGCCGACCTCTTCGAGTCGTACGCCGTGACCCTGGTCGCCGCGCTGATCCTCGGCAAGGCGGCGTTCGGCGACTCCGGACTGGCCTTCCCGCTCCTGGTGCCGGCCATCGGCGTGCTCACCGCGATGATCGGCATCTTCGCGGTCGCCCCGCGCCGCAGCGACCGCAGCGGCATGAGCGCCATCAACCGCGGCTTCTTCATCTCCGCGGTGATCTCGCTCGTGCTGGTCGCGATCGCGGTCTTCGTCTACCTGCCCGGGAAGTACGCGGACCTCCACGGCATCTCCGACGCGGCCATCCGGGCCAAGGACGGCGACCCGCGGATCCTCGCGCTAGTCGCGGTCGCCATCGGCATCCTGCTCGCGGCCGTCATCCAGCAGTTGACCGGCTACTTCACCGAGACCAACCGGCGTCCGGTCATGGACATCGGCAAGTCCTCGCTGACCGGCCCGGCCACCGTGGTCCTCGCCGGTATCTCGATCGGCCTGGAATCGGCCGTCTACACCGCCCTGCTGATCGGCCTCGGCGTCTACGGCGCGTTCCTGCTCGGCGGTACGTCGATCATGCTCGCGCTGTTCGCGGTGGCGCTGGCCGGCACCGGCCTGCTCACCACGGTCGGCGTCATCGTCGCCATGGACACCTTCGGGCCGGTCTCCGACAACGCCCAGGGCATCGCCGAGATGTCCGGCGACGTCGAGGGCGCGGGCGCGCAGGTGCTCACCAACCTGGACGCCGTCGGCAACACCACCAAGGCCATCACCAAGGGCATCGCCATCGCCACCGCCGTCCTCGCGGCGTCGGCGCTCTTCGGGTCGTACCGGGACGCGATCACCACGAACGTGCAGGACGTGGGTGTGAAACTCACCGGTGCGGGCGCCCCGTTGACCCTGTCCATGGACATCTCGCAGCCCAACAACCTGGTCGGCCTCATCGCCGGCGCGGCGGTCGTCTTCCTCTTCTCCGGACTCGCCATCAGCGCCGTGTCGAGGTCGGCGGGTTCGGTGGTCTTCGAGGTGCGGCGGCAGTTCCGCGAGCACCCCGGGATCATGGACTACACGGAGACGCCCGAGTACGGCAAGGTCGTCGACATCTGCACCAAGGACGCCCTGCGCGAGCTGGCCACGCCGGGACTGCTCGCCGTGATGGCTCCCATCTTCATCGGGTTCACGCTCGGTGTCGGCGCCCTCGGTTCCTACCTCGCGGGCGCGATCGGCGCGGGCACCCTGATGGCCGTCTTCCTGGCCAACTCCGGTGGTGCCTGGGACAACGCCAAGAAACTCGTCGAGGACGGTCACCACGGCGGCAAGGGCAGTGAGGCCCATGCGGCCACGGTCATCGGCGACACCGTCGGCGACCCCTTCAAGGACACCGCGGGACCCGCGATCAACCCGCTGCTCAAGGTCATGAACCTGGTCTCCCTGCTCATCGCGCCCGCGGTGATCAAGTTCTCCTACGGCCATGACAAGAGCGTCGGCGTCCGGATCACGATCGCGGTCCTGGCGCTGATCGTGATCGTCGGCGCGGTGTACGTCTCCAAGCGGCGCGGTATCGCCGTCGGCGACGACGAGGGCAGTGCCGAACACGTGGCCAAGTCGGCCGATCCTGCGGTGGTTTCGTAGGCGGTCTTACGGCGGCCGCCGGGGCCTCACGAGAGGTCCCGGTCAACGAGCGGGCGGATGGCGTGTGCTGACACGCCGTCCGCCCGCTTCGCGTGCCAGGACGCTCGCCGCCTGTCGTGTGCCGGAGTGCGCCGGAGTGTGCCCGGGGGCGGGATGTGCGCGTCGTCTCGTCGTGAGCCTTCTCTCCCTTGGTGCAAAAATGCCCAAAAGCGTACTTAGTGGGTGCTTCCATGAGGGTGCTGTCCGTACGCCGTGTAGATTCCGGGGGCCGAGAGCCATGGAAGGGACCGATCCGGTGAACAAGAAGCTCGCGGCCGCACTGTCCGGCGGTGCGGTACTGGTGGTGGCGCTGTCCGGGTGCAGCAGCAACAACAAGGGCACCGACCCGAAGCTGATCGCCTGGGCCAAGACCGTGTGCGACGCGGTGCCGGCGCAGGACGCGAAGATCAAGGCGGCGAACGAGGCGATCTCCACGGCGGTCTCCGACACCACGAGCTCGCCCGCGACCATCCAGAAGACCGACTCCAAGGCCTTCCAGGACATGTCCGACGCCTACAAGGCGCTCGCCTCCGCCATCAGCGGCGCCGGCGCGCCCCCCGGGGTCGACGAGGGCGCCAAGCGCCAGCAGAACGTCGTCACGACCCTCAACAGCCTCTCCGCGTCCTACGCCGACCTGAAGAAGAAGGTCGACGCGCTCGACACCAAGAACCAGGCGAAGTTCGCCTCGGGCCTGCAGGACATCGCCTCCCAGACGACGCAGCTGGAGACGCAGAGCAAGAGCGGCACCGCGGCGCTGCAGGCCCTGGAACAGGGCGAGGTCAAGGACGCGATCGCCGAACAGGCCAGCTGCAAGAAGGTCTCCGCGACGACGACGGATCCGGCGTCGACACCCGCGTCGACACCCGCGTCGGGATCGACGGCGTCTGCGTCTGCGTCGGCGGCGACCGCGGGCTGAGGCAGGGGCCGCTGAGCCCCCGGTGCCGGGAGCCGAGGTCGGGGTCGGGGGCAGGGGCGGAGCCCGCTCTGTGCGCTGAGGCCCGGCGCCGAGCCCCGGTGGTCCGGGGCCGTGGTCCGGGGCCGTCGGGCCGAGTCCGTCGGGCCGAGCAGAGTCCGGCGGTCCGGGCCCGTGTGCTGAGCCCGCGACCGGGTGGGCCCGCGGGCCACAATGGAGGGCGTGACTGACTCCGGCCTCGCCACTCTGCCCGCCTCCGACCGCCCCGACGTCGCCGCCCGGCTGCGCACCGCCCTGCTGGGCGCCTCCTTCACCGCCGACGGGCTGCTCGACCTGCTCGGCGCACCCGCGTACGCGGCGCTGGCCCGCAGCGAGACGGTGCCCGCGCTGCGGGCGACCCGCGGGGACACGCCCCTGGAGACGCTCGTCCGGCTGTTCCTGCTCCAGCAGCCCGTGCCGTACACGCGCGTGGCCGGTGTGCTGCCCGCCGACGACCTCCTGGACAGCGGCTGGCTGACCCGCGTGGGCGGCGACGAGGTCGCGGCCACCGTGGACGTACGGCCGTACGGTGGCTCCGACGGCGAGGACTGGTTCATCGTGTCCGACCTCGGGTGTGCCGTCGGCGGGGCCGGCGGCATCGGGCGGCGGCACGAGGGTGTCGTCCTCGGGGTCGGCGGCGCGTCCACGACACTCGCCGGCATCACCGTCCGTACGCCCGTCGCCGCCGCCCTCGACCTCGGCACCGGCTCCGGGATCCAGGCGCTGCACGCCGCCCAGCACGCCACGCGCGTGACGGCGACCGACCTCAACCCCCGCGCGCTGCACATCACGGCGCTCACGCTGGCGCTCTCCGGCGCACCGGCGGCCGATCTGCGCGAGGGCTCGCTGTTCGAGCCGGTCAAGGAGGGGGAGACGTTCGACCTGATCGTGTCCAACCCGCCGTTCGTGATTTCTCCCGGCGCCCGGCTGACGTACCGGGACGGCGGGATGAGCGGGGACGATCTGTGCCGCTCGCTCGTTCAACAGGCCGGGGAGCGGCTGAACGAGGGCGGGTTCGCGCAGTTCCTCGCCAACTGGCAGCACGTCGCCGGGGAGGACTGGCAGGACAGGGTCAGGTCGTGGGTGCCGCGCGGCTGCGACGCGTGGATCGTGCAGCGCGAGGTGCAGGACGTCAACCAGTACGCCGAGCTGTGGCTCAGGGACTCCGGCGACCACCGCGGGGACCCGGCGGAGTACCAGGCCCAGTACGACGCGTGGCTGGACGAGTTCGAGGCGCGCAAGGTGAAGGGGGTGGGATTCGGCTGGATCACGCTGCGGAAGACGGGCGCCGCCGTGCCCTCGGTCACCGTGGAGGAGTGGCCGCATCCGATCGAACAGCCGCTCGGCGAGACGATCCGCGCGCACTTCGACCGCCTCGACTACCTCCGTGGCCACGACGACGCGGATCTCCTCGAAGGCCACTTCAGGCTCGCCGTCGAGGTGGTCCAGGAGCAGGTCGGACTGCCCGGCGCCGAGGACCCGGAGCACGTGGTGCTGCGCCAGCACCGCGGGATGCGCCGCGCGACCAAGGTGGACACGGTCGGCGCCGGGTTCGCAGGGGTGTGCGACGGCACGCTGAGTGCGGGTCGGATTCTCGACGCCATCGCGCAACTGATGGGCGAGGACCCGGTCTTGCTGCGCGACCGTACGCCCGCGCAGATCCGGCTGCTGGTGGAGCAGGGGTTCCTGGAGCCGGCGGTCTGACGGACCGGAAGACATGCCCGGCGGACCCGTGCCAGGACGTGGATGTGCCGGAGGAGTACCCGTGGGCGCCTGTAGGTACTTGTAGGTACCCGTAGGCACCCACGGGTACTTGTGGGGGCACCCTCGGGAAGGCCCGGAGGGCACGCGGGAGAAGAGCCCGCAGGACGCGCCGGGAGAAGAAAAGGGCCGGAAAAATCTGGCCGGAACCTTCGCCCCGTGGTCCGTCCGTGGTCCGTCGCCGGTCCACCTCTAGTCAGTCGATCGGATGTTCGAGCGGCTTACGGTTGCCCGTTCACCTCGATTTCGCCCCTCGGCCTCCCGCCCGCCGCCCGTACGTGCCAGTCTCCGGGCGCTGGGCAGTCGCAGGTGGCAGGGAAGGGGTGCGCGGGCCATGGAGAGCGGACCGGCGATCTTCGCGGGGGTGGTGTTCGCCCTGTTCGGAGGCGCGCTGCTGGTGTGGACCGGAACCCGGCTCCGGCGTGGCGAACCCGTCGCCCAGGGTGTGAGCCAGGTCGCATCCGCGACCCTCGCGAGCCTGGCCGCGGTGGTCGCGCTGGGCCTCGCGGCGTACTGCCTGACCCGCCTCTGAAGGCATCCCTCCGGTGATCGGAGCGTCACGCTCCGGACAGGACCGGGAGAGCGACCGGGGACTCCGGGCGGCAGGAATGGCGGTAGTCGGGTTACCGTTCGAGTGGCCGTTGTGAGCTTTTCCCGTTTGACACGGGGGCGGGATGTACCGTCACACTCCGCAGCGTCACCAAGTGAGCGGGCATCCCAGCCCGTGCCACGACCCCGGGAGCAAGGCCTGGGGAGGCCACAGCGTCGACCGGAGAGAAGAGCGAAGTTGTCCCCGACCAGCGAGACCGCACAGGGCGGCCGCCGACTCGTCATCGTCGAGTCGCCTGCCAAGGCGAAGACGATCAAGGGCTATCTGGGCCCCGGATACGTCGTCGAAGCGAGCGTCGGGCACATCCGTGACCTTCCCAACGGCGCCGCGGAGGTGCCCGAGAAGTACACCGGCGAGGTCCGGCGCCTCGGCGTGGACGTCGAGCACGACTTCGAACCGATCTATGTGGTCAACGCCGACAAGCGGGCCCAGGTCAAGAAGCTCAAGGACCTGCTGAAGGACTCCGACGAGCTCTACCTCGCCACCGATGAGGACCGCGAGGGCGAGGCGATCGCCTGGCACCTCCAGGAGGTGCTCAAGCCCAAGGTCCCGGTCAAGCGGATGGTCTTCCACGAGATCACCAAGTCCGCGATCCAGGCCGCCGTCGCCAACCCGCGCCAGCTCAACCAGAAGCTCGTCGACGCCCAGGAGACCCGCCGCATCCTCGACCGCCTCTACGGCTACGAGGTCTCGCCGGTCCTGTGGAAGAAGGTCATGCCGCGCCTGTCGGCCGGCCGTGTCCAGTCCGTGGCGACCCGGCTCGTGGTGGAGCGGGAACGCGAGCGCATCGCGTTCCGTTCCGCCGAGTACTGGGACCTGACGGGCACCTTCGGGACCGGCCGGGCAGGTGACCCGAGCGACCCGTCGTCCCTGGTCGCCCGCCTGCAGGCCGTCGACGGCAGGCGCGTGGCCCAGGGCCGTGACTTCGACTCGCTCGGGCAGCTCAAGACCGCGAACACCCTCCACCTCGACGAGGCGAACGCCCGCGCGCTCGCCGTGGCCCTGGAGAGCACCCGGTTCTCGGTCCGCTCGGTCGAGTCCAAGCCGTACCGCCGCTCGCCGTACGCCCCGTTCCGTACGACGACCCTCCAGCAGGAGGCCTCGCGCAAGCTCGGCTTCGGCGCGAAGGCCACCATGCAGGTGGCCCAGAAGCTGTACGAGAACGGCTACATCACGTACATGCGTACGGACTCCACGACGCTGAGCGACACCGCGATCGCGGCCGCCCGCGCCCAGGTCACGCAGCTGTACGGCGCCGACTACCTGCCCTCGGCCCCGCGGACGTACGCCGCGAAGGTCAAGAACGCGCAGGAGGCGCACGAGGCGATCCGCCCCTCGGGTGATCGTTTCCGCACGCCCGCCGAGACCGGCCTCACCGGTGACCAGTTCAAGCTCTACGAGCTGATCTGGAAGCGGACCGTCGCCTCGCAGATGAAGGACGCGACCGGCAACAGCGTGACGGTCAAGATCGGTGGCACCGCCGCCGACGGCCGGGACGTCGAGTTCAGCGCCTCAGGCAAGACGATCACCTTCCACGGCTTCCTGAAGGCCTACGTCGAGGGTGCCGACGACCCGAACGCCGAGCTGGACGACCGCGAGCGCCGGCTGCCCCAGGTCGCCGAGGGCGACGCGCTCAGCGCCGAGGAGATCACGGTCGACGGGCACGCCACCAAGCCCCCGGCCCGCTACACCGAGGCCTCGCTCGTCAAGGAGCTGGAGGAGCGCGAGATCGGCCGCCCGTCGACGTACGCGTCGATCATCGGCACGATCCTCGACCGCGGCTACGTCTTCAAGAAGGGCACGGCCCTCGTGCCGTCCTTCCTGTCCTTCGCCGTGGTCAACCTTCTGGAGAAGCACTTCGGCCGGCTGGTCGACTACGACTTCACCGCCAGGATGGAGGACGACCTCGACCGCATCGCCGCAGGTCAGGCCCAGGCGGTGCCGTGGCTGAAGCGCTTCTACTTCGGCGAGGGCGGCGAAGGCACCACCACGGGCGGCGCGGCCGACGCCGGCAACGGCGACGGGGACCACCTCGGCGGCCTCAAGGAACTGGTGACCGACCTGGGCGCGATCGACGCGCGCGAGGTGTCGTCGTTCCCGGTGGGCAACGACATCGTGCTGCGGGTCGGCCGCTACGGCCCGTACATCGAGCGCGGCGAGAAGGACTCCGAGGGCCACCAGCGGGCGGACGTGCCGGACGACCTCGCCCCCGACGAGCTGTCCGTCGAGTTCGCGGAGGAGCTGCTCGCCAAGCCGAGCGGTGACTTCGAGCTGGGCGCCGACCCGGAGACGGGCCACCAGATCATCGCCCGTGCCGGCCGCTACGGCCCGTACGTCACCGAGGTGCTCCCCGAGGGCACCCCGAAGACCGGCAAGAACGCGGTCAAGCCGCGCACGGCGTCGCTCTTCAAGTCGATGGCCCTGGACACGGTCACCCTGGCGGACGCGCTCCGGCTGATGTCGCTGCCGCGCGTCGTCGGCACCGACGCCGAGGGCCAGGAGATCACCGCGCAGAACGGGCGCTACGGGCCGTACCTGAAGAAGGGCACGGACTCGCGCTCGCTCACCTCCGAGGACCAGCTCTTCACGATCACCCTCGAAGAGGCGCTCCAGATCTACTCCCAGCCCAAGCAGCGCGGCCGGGCCGCCGCCAAGCCGCCGCTGAAGGAGCTGGGCACCGACCCGGTCAGCGAGAAGCCGGTCGTGGTGAAGGACGGCCGCTTCGGGCCGTACGTCACCGACGGGGAGACCAACGCGACCCTGCGCTCCGACGACAGCGTCGAGACGATCACCCCGGAGCGCGGCTACGAGCTGCTCGCCGAGAAGCGGGCCAAGGCGCCCGCCAAGAAGACGGCGAAGAAGGCGCCCGCGAAGAAGACTGCGGCCGCCAAGAAGGCCGCGCCGGCCAAGAAGGCGGCGGCCAAGAAGACCGTCGCGAAGAAGACGACGACCACGGCGAAGACGGCGGCCAAGAAGGCGACGGCTTCCCGGACGGCGTCCGCGGAGGACTGAGAGGGCTGAGAGGGCCGAGAAACACGCTCGGTCCCTCACATCGGCTTCGCAATGTGCACGCCCCGGCATCAACTTGGTGTCGGGGCGTGTGTACCTGTGGACGGCCGCGACAGGCTGTCCGTGGCTGCCGATAGGCTGAAAGCATGACGCGAGCCGAGCAGCCAACGGCCCCCCAGACAGATCCGGACGACGCGCTGGTAGCGGATTCCCGCGAGCGCGCCGTCCGCTCGCTGCTGCGCCGACCCGAGCTCAGGCGGTTGTGGAGCGCCCAGCTCGTGAGCGGTATCGGCGACAGCCTGGCATTGCTGGTGCTTGTCGTGCTCACGCTTCAGGCGGCAGTCGCCCAGAGCTCGTTCGGCGGCGGTTACCGCGATGCGGCGCTCGCGGTGGCGGTCGTCTTCGGGGTGCGCATTCTCGCCACCCTGCTCTTCGGCGCGGTCCTGCTGGGCCCGCTCACCGCGCTGACCGGGCAGGACGGCCCGCTCGACCGCCGCTGGACCATGGTCGGCGCCGACGGCCTGCGTACCGTCCTGCTGATCATCGCGCCCCTGTGGATCGACTGGACGCCGGCGAACGCACTGACGCTCCTCCTGGTGACCGCCTTCGTCACCGGAGTCGCCGAGCGCTTCTGGACCGTCTGCCGGGAGAGCGCGGCCCCCGCGCTGCTGCCCGCCCCGCCCCCGGAGGGCGCGACGGTACGACCGCTCCCCGACCACCTGGACGCCCTGCGCCGGCTGTCGCTGCGGACGACGTTCCTGGCGATCCCGCTCGCGGCCGCCGCCCTGGTCGTCGCGTCGCTGGTCAACAACCTGCTGGGCACGGGCATCGCCTGGTTCGCCCAGCACCAGGCGGCCCTCGCGTCGTACGTGGCGGCGGGCCTGTTCGCCGCCTCCCTCTCGGTGCTGGTCTACCTGGAGGTGCCCGGCACCCGCACCCCGCGCGCGCGGTCCCCGCTGGAGGGCCTGCGCCGACCCAAGACCGCCACCGGCACCGACACGGGCCGCACCGGCGCCATCCCGCTCCTGGTGCTGGCCTGCGCCGCGGTCGCCGGAGCGATCTCCGCGGCCGTCGCCGTCGCCGTACTGCACGCCAGGGACCTGCACGGCGGCCCGGTGCTGTACGGCCTGCTGGTGCTCGGGCTGACCGGCGGGGTCGCCGTCGGCATCCGTACGGCGCCTGCGCTGCTGCCGACGCTCTCGCGCCGCCGGCTGCTGTCGCTGGCGATCGCCTTCACCGGCATCGCGCTGCTGGCCGCAGGGCTGGTCCCGGACGTCACCACGGTGCTGCTGATCGTCACGCTGGCCGGCATCGGCGCGGGCGTGGCCGCCAACACCGGGCACACCCTGCTCGACCAGGAGACCGAGGACTCCCGCCGGGCGCGGACCACCGAGCACCTGCACGCGGTGGTCCGGGTCGCCATAGCGCTCGGCGCGCTGATCGCCCCTCTGGTGGCCGCGCTGATCGGACCGCACCGGCTGGAGAACGGCAAGTTCGTCTTCGCGCACGGCGGAGCGGCGTTCACGCTGATGCTGGTCGGCGCGCTGCTGCTGCCGGTGGCCGCGCTGGTGCTCGCCAAGGTCGACGACCGCGCGGGCGTACCGCTCCGCCACGACCTGCGGGACGCGCTGCTCGGCGGCGACGACCCGACGCAGGCACCCACGGCGAACGGTTTCTTCATCGCCCTGGAGGGCGGCGACGGCGCCGGCAAGTCCACCCAGGCCGAGGCTCTCGCCGAGTGGATCCGCGCCAAGGGCCACGAGGTCGTCCTCACCCGCGAGCCCGGCGCCACCCCGGTGGGCAAGCGGCTGCGCTCGATCCTCCTCGACGTCTCGTCCGCCGGTCTGTCGCACCGCGCGGAGGCGCTGCTGTACGCCGCCGACCGCGCGGAGCACGTCGACACCGTCGTCCGGCCCGCCCTGGAGCGCGGCGCGATCGTCATCTCCGACCGGTACATCGACTCCTCCGTCGCCTACCAGGGCGCGGGCCGCGACCTGTCCCCGACCGAGGTCGCCCGCATCAACCGCTGGGCGACCGCCGGACTCGTCCCGCATCTGACCGTCCTGCTGGACGTGGAGCCCGGGACCGCCCGCGAGCGGTTCACCGAGGCGCCCGACCGGCTGGAGTCGGAGCCCGCCGAGTTCCACGCGCGCGTGCGGGCCGGTTTCCTGACGCTGGCCGCCTCCGACCCCGGCCGCTACCTGGTGGTCGACGCCGGTCAGGAGCCCGAGGCCGTCACCACCGTCATCCGGGCCCGGCTCGACACCGTGCTGCCGCTCTCCGAGGCCGAGGTCAAGGCCGCCGAGGAGGCGCGCAAGAAGGCCGAGGAAGAGGCCCGCCGCAAGGCCGAGGAAGAGGCCGCGCGCAAGGCCGAGGAGGAGCGCCTGGAGCGTGAGCGCCAGGAGCAGCTCGCCAAGCTGCGCGCCGAGGAGGAGGAGCGCAAGCGCCGCGAGCTGGAGGAGGCGCAGCGCCGCGAGGCCGAACGGCAGGCGGAGGAGGCCCGGCTGCGGGCCGAGGAGGCGCGTAGGCGGGCCGAGGAGGAGCAGGCCCGGCTGCTCGCCGAGGAGAAGGCCCGCGCGGAGGCCGAGGCCCGCCGCAAGGCCGAGGAGGAACAGCGCCGCAAGCAGGCCGAGGAGGAGGCGCGGCTGCGTGCCGAGGCCGAGGAACGGCGCCTGGAGAAGCAGCGCAAGGCCGAGGAGGCCCTCCTCAAGGCCGAGCAGGCGCGGCGCGCCGCGGCGGAGGCGGCGGCAGCGGCCGACGTGGCCGCCCAGCAGTCCGCCGCACGGCAGCCGACGGCTCCCGGTGTCACACCGGAGGCGATGACCGTGCCGACGCCGGTGGTGAGGCCGGAGGCCGGGCGGGGCGAGCCGGAGGCCGGGCGGGGCGAGTCCGAGGCCCGGGACGACGAGACGAAGGTGCTGCGCCCGGTGCGGGACGAGCGGGCGCCCGCGGCCCGGGAGTCCGACTCCGAGGTGACGGCGGAGCTGCCGCAGCCGCCGGTGCAGCCCGCGGGCGCGGCCGACGAGACGGCGGTGCTGCGCCCGGTGACGCCGGGCGCGGCGGACGAGACGGCCGTGCTGCCGGCGGTGCAGTCCGGCGCGGCCGACGAGACCGCCGTGCTGCCGCCGGTGACGCAGGGGGCGGCCGACGAGACCGCCGTACTGCCTCCCGTGCGCGACGATGCCGCCGCTCCTGCCGATGCCCCGGCGGACCGGATGCCGCCCGGGTTCTTCCGGGACGAGCGGGCGGGCGGGAACCCCGACGGCTCCGAGGGCCGCACCCGCGAGCTCCCGCAGGTCGACGCCGACACCGGCGGTCAGGCCCGGCGTCAGCGCCCCCGGCCCGACTGGGCCGAGGAGACCCCGCTGGACGACCTGCCGTCGCTGGCGGACGAGCTGCTGGGGTCGTACGAGGAGCCTGATCACGACGACGAGCGGGGTCGCCGGGGCCGCGGCCGACGCGGCTGAGGTTCTTGTGCGGGGGCGGTGCGGGTCGGGGTCCGGCCGGTGCCGCCCCCGTTGCCGTGGGCGGGCGGGAGACGAGACAACCGGCCGTCCCGGTTGTCCGCGGACCGCGTTGTCAGTGGGCACCCGCACAATGGAGTCCGGACCACGGAACCGGTGGACTTCGGGCCACGGAACCGGTGGGCTCCGGACCGGTGTGTATGACGAAAGGGCGGCGTGACCCATGACCGTGTGGGACGACCTCGTCGGGCAGGAGCGGGTGAGCGAGGTGCTCACCGCCGCCGCCCGGGATGCCGACGCCCTCGTCACCGCCGCCGCGACCGGCCGGCCGCTGCCGGAGTCGTCGAAGATGACGCACGCCTGGCTGTTCACCGGCCCGCCCGGCGCCGGCCGCAACCAGACGGCGCGGGCCTTCGCCGCCGCCCTCCAGTGCGTGAGCCCGGACCGTGCCCTGGGCGGCGTCCCCGGCTGCGGCTTCTGCGACGGCTGCCACACCGCGCTGGTCGGCACCCACGCGGACGTCAACACAGTCGCCGCCGTCGGCGCCGAGATCCTGGTCAGGGACATGCGCGACACGGTCCGCAAGTCGTACACGGCCCCGGCGACCGGCCGCTGGCAGATCATCCTGGTCGAGGACGCGGAGCGGCTGAACGAGAAGTCGGCCAACGCCGTCCTCAAGGCCGTGGAGGAGCCCGCGCCCCGCACGGTCTGGCTGCTCTGCGCACCCTCCCTGGAGGACGTGCTGCCCACGATCCGCTCCCGCTGCCGCCACCTGAACCTGAGCACGCCCTCGGTGGCGGCGGTCGCCGACATGCTCGTCCGGCGCGAGGGCATCGAGCCCCAGGTGGCCGCGGCCGCCGCCCGTGCCACCCAGGGGCACGTCAACCGGGCCCGCAGGCTGGCCACCGACCCGGCCGCCCGCGAGCGCCGCGCGGCCGTGCTGAAGCTGCCGTTGCGGCTGGACGAGGTCGGTGCGTGCCTGAAGGCGGCCCAGGAGCTGGTGGACGCGGCGGCGGAGGACGCCAAACAGCTCGCCGAGGAGATGGACGGCAAGGAGACCGAGGAGCTGAAGGCGGCACTCGGCGCGGCCCAGGGCGGTCGGCTGCCGCGCGGCACGGCGGGTGTGATGAAGGACCTGGAGGACATGCAGAAGCGCCGCCGCACCAGGACCCAGCGCGACAGCCTCGACGTCGCCCTCACCGACCTCACCGGCTTCTACCGCGACGTCCTCGCCCTCCAGCTGGGGTCCAGGGTCGCGATCGCCAACGCGGACGCCGAGGACGCCCTGGAGCGGCTGGCCCGGGCCGGCTCGCCCGAGGCCACGCTGCGCCGGATCGAGGCGATCGCCGCCTGCCGGGAGGCCCTGGACCGCAATGTGGCGCCGCTGCTGGCGGTGGAGGCGATGACGATGGAGCTCAGAGCGGGCTGACGACGACACTCGGGGCGCCCGCGTGGCGGGGCGGGGTGATCTCCCTACGACGCCGTAGAGGAGACCGTCTGCCGCGAATGCACGGCGTTGACCGGGGTCACCCGTACGAGCCACAGTCACCACGCACGGCACGGAGATCATTTCTCGGCGTTACGCTCGATTGATGCACATCAGGCGAATCCCCCGCCAGACCCGAAATCGACCCCGGGCCCACACCCGGACCATGGCGGCCGCCCTGCTCTCGGCCGCCGCCCTGCTCGTCTCCGCATGCTCCTCCTCGGGGAGCGCGTCGACGTCGGCGTCCACGTCGGCCGGCACCGCCCAGCTGGCCGCGCTGCCCCGCTCGACGCCGTCCGTGCTGGCGCCGTACTACGACCAGAAGCTCACCTGGCGCGACTGCGGGGTCCCCGGTTTCCAGTGCGCGACGATGAAGGTCCCGCTGGACTACGCCAGGCCCGGCGCGGGTGACGTCCGGCTGGCGGTCGCCCGGAAGAAGGCGACCGGCAAGGCGAAACCGCTCGGTTCGCTGCTGGTCAACCCGGGCGGGCCGGGCGGCTCGGCGGTGGACTACCTCCAGCAGTACGCGGGCATCGGCTACCCGGCCGAGGTGCGGGCGCGCTACGACATGGTCGCCGTGGACCCGCGCGGAGTCGCCCGCAGCGAGCCCGTCGAGTGCCTGAACGGGCCGCAGATGGACAGGTTCACCGAGACCGACATGACCCCCGACGACCAGAAGGAGACGGACCAGCTGGTCGGCGAGTACAAGACGTTCGCGGAGGCCTGCGGGACGCATTCGGCGCAGCTGCTGCACCATGTCTCCACCGCGGATTCGGCGCGGGACATGGACATCCTGCGCGCGGTGCTCGGCGACCGGAAGCTGAACTATGTGGGGGCGTCGTACGGCACGTTCCTCGGCGCGACCTACGCGGGCCTGTTCCCGGAGCGGGTCGGCCGGATGGTCCTGGACGGTGCGATGGACCCGTCCCTGTCCGCGCGTGAGCTGAACCTCCAGCAGACGGCCGGGTTCGAGACGGCGTTCCAGTCCTTCTCCGAGGACTGCGCGAAGCGCACCGACTGTCCGCTCGGCGCCGAGGGCAGCACGCCGACGCAGATCGCCGACAACCTCAGGACGTTCTTCCAGAAGCTGGACGCGCACCCCATCCCGACCGGCGACCCGGACGGCCGCAAGCTGACCGAGTCCCTCGCGACGACCGGCGTGATCGCGGCGATGTACGACCAGGCGGAGTGGGAGCAGCTGCGCGACGCCCTGCACACGGCGATGAAGGACAACGACGGGGCGGGTCTGCTCGCCCTCTCCGACAGCTACTACGAGCGGGACGCCGACGGCCGCTACTCGAACCTGATGTTCGCCAACGCCGCTGTGAACTGCCTGGACCTGCCGCCCGCCTTCACCAGCCCCGAGCAGGTCGAGAAGGCACTGCCCGAGTTCGAGAAGGCGTCCCCGGTGTTCGGCCCGAACATGGCGTGGGCGTCGCTGAACTGCGCGTACTGGCCGGTGGGGGCGACGGGGGAGCCGCACCGGATCAAGGCGAAGGGCGCCGCCCCCATCGTCGTGGTCGGCACCACCCGCGACCCCGCGACCCCCTACCTCTGGGCCCGGTCCCTGGCCCGTCAGCTCTCCTCGGCGCGCCTCCTCACCTACGTCGGCGACGGCCACACCGCCTACGGCCGGGGCAGCACCTGCATCGACTCGGCGATCGACACCTACCTTCTCGACGGCACCCCGCCGGCGGAGGGAAAGCGCTGCTCATAGCCCCTGCGGCCGGCCCCGGAGCCCCCGCTCCGGGGCGTGTACGGAGCACCCCCGGAAACTGTGTAGACTTACCGACGTCGCTGATCGCACCATAGTGCGGGCGACGCGCCGCTTTAGCTCAGATGGCCAGAGCAACGCACTCGTAATGCGTAGGTCTCGGGTTCGAATCCCGAAAGCGGCTCCATGCTTGACCAGCGGTTTCCTTCGGGGAGCCGCTGTTCTGTTTCTGGCCTAGTTGCAGCGGTAGTTGCCATTGCCACAAACGGCGATACAACGCTCAGCCCCACAGCGCGTCCCCCATCCGCTTCGCCGCATCGTTCGCGAGGACCGAGGCGACGTGCGTGTAACGGGTCATCATCCGCATGGAGCTGTGCCCGAGGATCTCCATCACGACCCGGGGTGAGACGCCCGCCTCGATCAGCAGCGTGCCCGCGGTGTGCCGGTTGTCGTGCACCCGGGCGTCGCGCAGGCCGGCCGCTTCGAGGATGTCTTTGAACTCCTCCCAGTCCATGCGGGGATCGATCGGCTTCCCGGTCGGCTGGCAGAAGACGAGATCGTTCTCTTCCCACAGCTCACCGGCCGCCAGGCGCTCCCGCAGCTGCGCCTTCCGGTGCGCCTTCAGCAGCGGCACCAGGGGCGGCGGAATGGGCGCCAGCCGCTTGTTCTTGCCCTTCGGCTCCCTGAACACCAGGCCGCCGCCCGTTCGCTCCGGGCAGGCCTTGGCGTGATCGGTGCAGTCCTTCGGGCACGGCTTCGGGCAGCCGCGCTTGTAGTGCTTGTGGGTCGCGCAGTTCTTCCGGCACGCCTTGCGGTGGTGCTTCTCGCCGCAGGCGTGCGCGTCCCCGCAACCGTGCTGCCACGTCAGCCGCTGCAACTGCCACCAGACCTTTGCCACCCCGTTGTCCAGGTCGATGTACTTCCAGCGCAGGCCGATCGCCTCGCCCTGCCGCAGCCCGAGGGCGAGGGCGACCGACCATCGGGCCCCGTTCCGGCGCTCGGCAGCCTCGGCGAGCAGAGCGCGGGCCTCGGATTGGTTGAACGGCTCGATCTCTTCCTCGGCCGCCTGCGGAGGCTCCACGAGGGTGGCGACGTTCCGCATGACGATGTCCCGCTGCATGGCCACCTTCAACGCGCGAGCGATGATCCGGTGCGTCTTGAGCACCGTGCCGGAGGCGAGCCCCTGTTTGATCATCTTGAGGTACAGGGCGTCCAGGTGCTCGGCGGCGAGCTTGTCGACGCGGTGCTTCCCGATCCCGGGGAACAGGTACAACCGGCACTTGGACCGGTAGTCGTCCAGGGTCCGCGGGCTCATGGTCCCGTCGGCCACCTTGCGGGCGCAGGCCGTGTCCATCCACGTCGTCAGCCACTGCTCGATCGTCGGCGGCCGGCCGGCCTTCTTCGTCTTGCCCGCGTCCCGCTCGCGCTCCAGTAGGCGGACCTTGGCGCGCACGACGTCCTCGTCGGTGCCCATGCGGTGGCGTCGGTCCGGCGCGCCGTTCGGCTTCGTCCCGACCGTGACCCAGCCGTGCCACTTCCCGTCAGCCTCGGAGAAGTAGACGCTGCTCTCCCCGTTTGCGCGCCGGCCGCTCACCCTGCTCGCCCCGTCCGAGCAGGCGGCAGGATGCCGCGCTTGCGGGCCTCGTACACCCAGCGGTGCACCGTGCGCACAGGAGCGCCGGACAGTTCTGCGATGGACGGCGCTGGCGCCTTGTCTCGGTCGGCGAACCAGCGGTAGGCGTCTGCCACGTCCTGGAGGAAGTCGTCAGTGATGCGGCCCTCGGGCTGCTTGATATGGGGGAGCCTGCCGTGGTCCTCGCTGACGAGCATGCCGCTCGGCATGGGGTTGAAGTACATCGACGTCAGGTTCTCTGTGGCCTCAAAGAAGTCGTCGAGGGAGTCGAGAGAGGGCGGCACGAACCCCTCTACGCCATCCATGAAGATCTCTCTGGCCTGGGCGTACGACCGCTCTATGGTTTCCGTCGGCGGGGGCGGCGGATTCACGACGATGAAGGTCAATGCCCTTTCGATCTCAGCGAAGGGGATTCGCCGCCAGACGCGCCCGCTCAGTGGTTCCTTCGCACTGGAGCGCAGCACCACGGCTTGGAGCTCAAGCCGATGTTGCCCTTCGCTGCCGCCAACCTCGTAGTGCAGATACACCGTCGGGCCCTCATCCGAGATCTCGCGCAGCCTGATCCAGCCCCACGGTCGTACGGCGATGTCCCACTGATCGATGCGGAAGTCCATGGGCGGAGCATGGCACCGATGTCACGGCGTGAGCAAGTGGAACCACGCGCGTGAGTAAGTGGTGCCATGTGCTTGCGCGACCCACTACGACCCTCTAGAGTCGAAGTGAGCAAGCGGTGATACGTACTCGCCGCCACCTACTCAGGAGACTCGAATGACTCGGATCCTGTACCCGACTGACGAGGTTGCCGAGCAGCTCGGCGTTGGGCTCACGACCGCCAAGGCCCTCATCAAGACCGGTGAGCTGCGGAGCGTGAAGATCGGCCGTTCCCGCCGAGTGCCGGCCGACGCGCTGCGCGAGTACGTGCAGCGCCTCGACGCCGAGCAGAACGGCGAGACCGCCGCGTGAAAGCGGCCCCCAGCAGGTGCGCCAACACCTCACGCCGGGGGCCGACCCGATCCAGGAAACGCCAGAGCCCCGGCTCACTCACGACAGCAGACCGGGGCTCCAACTGAAACGGATGTAGCCAGCATGGCACAGACCCTCAGCACCAGCACCAGCACCGTTCCGGCCGAAGGTGTACGCGCGGACGGCGACGCAGCCCGTGAGCACCCCACGCAGCCCCTCACCTGCCCGATGTACCGCGACTGCAACGACCCCACTCCGGGCCACTACGACCACTCCGGGCACGGGGTCCTGAAGGTGCTGGACGAGCGCGACACCAGCACGGTCATCGACGCCGGCATGGTCTCCCTGTCTACGGACGACCCGCACGCGACGGTGCACGCGACCGTGTACATCGGTGTCGCCGAGTACTCGGACCCGGCCGCCCTGAAGGCGAAGACGCAGGAGCTGCGCCGCTTCCTCGACGAGGTCGACGCGCTCGCCGACCGGGTGTTCGCCGACCACCAGGCCCGCGCGTAGTGACCTCACGCCCCGCCCGCCGCGCACCCCGACTGGCCCTCACGGCCGGACGGGGCCGCGGTGCACCACCCGGGACTCGCCGAGCCCGGACCTTCGATCTTCCTCGCGAGACGGCCGCCCCGCAGCGACAGCCACCCCGCCTCGCTCTCGCGAACGGACCGACGACCATGCGCGACACGACAGAGCGGGAGCCGGACACGCCGGCGCTCCCCGAACCGGCCGGCCGGCCCCCTGGGGGATGGCCCAGCAAGACCGCGGCTCTCCGCGCCAAGTGGGCTGCCGAGCACGCGCGACGTACGGCCGCGTACCGGGCCATCTGCGAGCACCTGGCCGAACAGCCCACCCCGAGCTCGATCCGGACCGTAGCCCGGCGGTGGTGCAGGGACATCACCGCTGCGGCCGACGCGCTCGCCACTGAACGACAGAACCAGGAGCACCAGGCGTGAGCGACGGAATCGCCTTCAACCGCATGGCCGACCGCCTGCGCGACCTCGGCGTGGCCACCAGGTACGGCGGCGGCGCGCTCCGAGTGCAGGGCATCTGCCACGGGGCGGCCGGGGTCGGCGCCGTGTCCATCAAGCGCGGCAACAACGGCTCCCTGATCGTCTGGTGTCACGCCTGCGAGGACAACGTGGGGTTCCTCGAAGCCATCGGCTGGACCCTCGCCGACCTCAACGACGAACCTCTCGCCGATCGGCCCCGCGACCGACCCGCCGACGACACCTGGATCCCCTGCCAGGACCGCGGCCACAAGTGCGTCGCGCAGTACCGCTACCACGACGAACTCGGCAACCTCGTCCATGGCGTCACCCGCTGCGACCACAAGTGCTTCGCCCAGTGGCGGCCCGACGCGGGCACGCGGTCGGGGCGTAGGTGGCGGCTCACCGACGACCAGGGCAACCGGCTCGTTCGTACGGTGCCCTACCGGCTCCCCGAACTGTTGGCCGCCAAGCAGGAAGACCGCGTCGTCTGGATCGCCGAGGGCGAAAAGGATGTTCACGCCCTCGTGCAGCACGGCCTCGTCGCCACCTGCAACGCGCAGGGCGCCGGGAAGTGGACTGCCGAACACGCCCGCTTCCTTGAAGGGGCGGACGTCACCATCGTCGCCGATCGTGATCCCGTCGGCAGGAAGCACGCCGAGCACGTCGTCGACACGCTCCGCGGCATCGCCCGCTCCGTGTACGTCGTCCAGGCCAAGACCGGCAAGGACGCCGCCGACCACTTCGCCGCCGGCCACACCGACTCCGAGTTCCTTCAGGTGTGGGCCCCCGTCCCGTACCCGGGAGATCCGGAGGTGGCCGCGTGACGAACACCCCAGAGTGGGCCGAGGACGTCAAGGCCGAGTCCGACGCCCACGCCGCCGCCGAGTCGCAGGCGGAGGACGAACTCCCCAAGTCGTTCACCCCAGGTGGTTCGTTCTTCCTGAACGCTCCGCCGACCCCTCCCGCCGTGTGGGGCAGTGGAGGGGACGTGCTGTGGGCGCAGGGCGAGTCGCTGATCCTCGCGGGCCCCCAGGGCGTCGGCAAAACCACGATCGCCCACCAGCTCATCCGCGCGCGCCTCGGTCTACAAGACGAAGTCCTCGGCCTGCCCGTGGAGCCTGCGCAGGACGGCAAGAAGTGCTTGATGCTGCTGATGGACCGGCCGGCGCAGGCCCGCCGGGCGGGTCACCGGATCTTCGGCAAGGACCCGGAGGACTACCTGAACGAGCGTCTCGTCGTATGGGAGGGGCCGCCGCCCTACGACCTCGCCAAGCGCACGGACATCCTCGCGGCGATGTGCGCCCGGGCAGGCGCCGACACGGTATTGGTCGACTCGATCAAGGACGGCGCCCTCGGTATCTCTGCGGACGAAGTCGGCGCGGGCTACAACCGGGCCCGGCAAAAGGCGCTGGCCGAAGGCATCCAGGTGTTGGAGAACCACCACACCAAGAAGGCGGGCGCCAACGGCGGCGAGCCGAACACCCTCACCGATGTGTACGGCTCCGTCTGGATCACGGCGGGATCTGGATCAGTGGTCATGCTGTGGGGCGATGCGGGTGACCCTGTCGTCTCGTTCCGCCACATCAAGCAGCCGATGAACGAGGTCGGCCCCTTCCAGCTCATCCACGATCACGCGAGCGGCCTCACCACCGTCCGCCACGCTGTGGATCTCCTCGACATGGTCCGCATCAAGGGCGTCCACGGACTCACCGCTGTCGACGCTGCTGCGGCCATGTTCGAGACCAAGAAGCCCACGGCAGCCGAGCGAGAGAAAGCCCGCCGACGACTCGGCCAGCTCGTCGACAAGGGCTTGCTCGCCAAGGTCGAACCCGAAGCTCCGGGCGACCCCGTCCGCTTCTTCCTGGGGCGCGCCCAACTGCCGTCACGGGAGGCTTCGTGACCCTCACGGACACCCTCACGCACCCCTCACGCACCCCCTTCGGAAGGGAGGGGTCACGCACCCCTCACGCACCCTCACGCAAAACACAAGACCGCAGGTCACAGCTTCACGCCGACCCTCACGCACCCTCACACCCCAGGGGCCTCACGTTTCCCCCCTCTCCTTAGAGAGAGGGGGAACGTGACCCCCCACCAGAAATGGAACCCACATGACCGTCATCCCCGAAGCCCTCAACGGCACCGTCATCCCCGGCGGCTGCGACACCTGCAACGCCGAACAGCGCATCACGCGAATCGAACCCCTGCTCTGGTCCATCGGGATCGCACACGACGACTGGTGCCCCACCTGGCAACAGATCCAGGCTCTCCGCACAGCACCCCCCGCCACCTTCCGCCCCTGAACGGAGACCCCGATGTCCACCGACAACGAAGCCATCAAGGCCGGCACGAAGGAAGCCATCACCGAATGGCTGGAGACAACCGCCGGCCGCGACGCCATCACCGCCGGCGCACGGTCCGCGGTCGTCGACTGGATCGAACTCACCAGCCAGGGCGGCGCCGCCATCAGCTGGGGCGCAGAACGCGCCATCACCGACTGGGTCAAGAACCACGAACCCGCGCTGCTGCGAGCCCTCACCGAAGCCACCGCCCGGCTCGGCAAGCGCTGACCCCACCAACTTCCGGCCGTCGACCGGCGGCTGACCAACCCGAAGGAGAGCGACATGGTGCATGGGGTCCACGCCCCCGGGCGTAGTGCATGGGGTTCCCGATGAGCGCCCGCTGCGGTGCGCGTTGCCGGGATGGGTCGGCGTGTTCGAATGCGCCGATGCAGGGTGCGGAGCGGTGCCGGATGCATGGGGGCGCGAGTCCTCAGGCGCGGGCTGCTGCTGAGCGGCGGCTGTTGGAAGCGGATGCATCGCGCCTGCTGGCTGAGCTTGATGTTGCTCCGGTGGGTGATCCGCTGGCGGGGTTGCTGAAGCTGGCTGGTCAGGTGCTTGCGTGGCAGGAGTCGACGGCGGCCTTGGTCAATGCCTTGGACTCGCCGCGGTATCGGGGGGCGAATGGTGCGGAGCAGTTGCGTGCCGAGGTTGCTCTGTATGAGCGGGCGATGGATCGGGCGTGTCAGGTGCTGGCGACGATCGCGAAGCTCGGCATCGAGGAGCGCTTGGTTCGGCTGACTGAGCAGCAGGCGGAAGCGGTGCTGTCTGCGATCAATGCTGCGTTGGAGGCTGTGGGCGTGGGTGGCGAGCAGGCGGAGCAGGCGCGGGTGGCGGCTGCGCGGCATCTGAGGAGCGTGGGATGAGCGGCATGTTCGAGACGGCGGCGGACTGGTTGGAGTTCGGCCGGCCGGGTGAGCGGAGCGCGGCGGAGGAGGCGGCTCGGTTCGGGGCGCTGCTGTGGGACGTGGGCGGCCGGCGGGCGTACGAGCGGCAGGAGGCTGGCGCCTATCGGCTGAGCCTTGTGGGCGCGGGCTCGGTGCTGACGTACGAGGTGCTTGGCGTGGCCCTTGGGGACCTGCGGTGACGGGCGCGTTCGAGGTGGCCGCGGGGTGGTTGGAGGAGGGCACTCCGGAGGCGCGTGCGTTGGGTGAGGAGATCTTCGCTCTTCTCGATCTGTTCGACGAGGAGGAGGTCGCGGAGGTGGCCGCAGCGCTGGAGTCCGGTGATTGGGAGGCGGGGTCGTGGTGAACGGGTACGGGTTGGCGGCGGTGATCACCGTTTGTGTGACGGTGCTGGTGGTCGTGCTGCTGTGGGCGCTGGTGCGTCTCGGGCAGCAGTCGACGGCACCCTCGGCGGTGGCCGGCCCCGGGGAGCCGGGCCGCGGGGAGCTGACGGCCGACGAGGAGTTCGCCGCGGTGCTGGAGCACAACCGGGCGGGGCGTGCGGCGTTGGGGCAGCAGATCGCCGAGGCGGCTGCCCGGGCGGAGCGTGAGCGGCGGGGCGAGTGGTGACGGTGGTGGATGAGACGGCGTCGTGGGCTCGCGAGGAGTTGGCGGGGCTGACGACGGTGCCGGAGTACGGAAGCGATGCGTGGCACGCGTTGGAGCCTGCGGATCCGCAGCGGCAGGCGGCGCTCGTGATCGCGGCTGAGCGGTGGCGGGAAGCGCAAGGGGCTGGGCGATGACGGGGCGGGCGCGTCGGCCGGTGGATGGGCTGGCCATTCCGGGGTTCGTGGTCGATGCGTGGGAGCCGGTGCCGTGTCGGGAGCGTGGTGAGGAGTTCTTCGTGACGGGCCTGCGGCCGTCGCAGGCGCGGGCGTTGTGTGCGGGCTGCGGGTTCCTGGAGGCCTGTCGTTCATTCGCATTGGCGCGGCCGGGGTTGTGGGGGGTGTGGGGCGGTACGACCAGGCGCGAGCGGGAGGCGGTGCAGCGCGGGGCGGTGGGGCGGGGTCCGCCGGCGTCATTCGCGGTGTAGGGCAGGCCGGTTGCCTCGGCTGTCGTCTGGTGTCGGTGATCGGGTTTCGGAATGACGGGCGCGGCAGTATCCGCGTTCGGTGATGAGCGGTGGCCCCGAGGCGGGGCGCCGGAGGCGTAGGAACAGATTGGAGCAGACCAGTGGTGATCTTGGTTTCTGAGGAGCAGGTCCGGGAGGCCGAAGCGCAGGCGCAGCGGGCGGAGCAGGTGCGCGCGCAGGCCGACGCGGAGTTGACCCACGCGCCACACTCCAGGCGGGCAGCGGAGGCGGCCGTCGACGCGACGCAGAAGGCCGCGGCCGCGACGCGGCGGCTGGAGCGGCTGCGCGAGGAGTTCGAGGAGTCGGAGGCGGCGCGGGCCGCGGATCGTGCGGAGGCCGAGAAGGCGGCGACGAAGGAAGTCCGTGCGGCCGCGAAAGATCTGACGGGGGCTCGACAGAGCCTCACGGCGGCTGCTGCGGCGGCTCAGGATGCCTTGGCGACACTCGTGCAGGCGACGGCCGTCTACAACGCGCTGGCGGCCCATCACGCGGACGCCCTGGCGGCCGTGGGCCTGGACCTTGCGGGCGGCCGGAACGGTGGCGGCCGCGGGCTGAGTGGTCCGATGGTCGTTGTCGACGGCGAGGGGCACGCGCCGGCGGAGCCTGGGGCCGTCGTGGGTGCGGTGGTGGCGCGGTTGGCGGCATCGTTGCCGCGGTCTCATCGGTTGGCGGTGGCGGCGAGGTATCTGCCGGGCGGTGACCGGGCGGTGGCGTTGTTGGCGGGGGTGCCGGAGCCGGTGGTGGAGTGGTCGGCTCCGGTGCGGCCTGTGGGTCGGGGGAAGGCGGCGTGATACGCGGTCGTTGAGCGGCTCGCCAGGCGTGGCGCCCGGTTCTTCCTGCGGGGAGGGCCGGGCGCCTTCGCGTGCGGCTACTGGCGGCGCTTCCGGTAGGCCCGCTGCCTGCACGCGTTCGAGCAGTACAGGGAATCGGCGCGGCCGGTGTCGATGCGGTCACCGCACTCGGGGCACGGCCGGTCGGTGCCCTTGTTGCCGTTACGGCTACGCGTGAGGGACGTCGAGCAGGCTCGCGAGCAAGTGACCCGCTTCAGCAGTGGATCGGATGCGCGCACCACCATCTGTCCGCATGCGGCGCACGGCGCGGCCGGCATCTGCTCGCCGCGGCCGACCAGGCAGGACCAGCGGTACTGCGGGGTCTCGCGCAGGTGACCCGGGCGCGAAAGACCGGTCTTTGGGTCGGGAGCACCGCAGGTGTGGCAGGACTCGCAGATGAGCAGGAGTGCTGGCCACCACTGGCGGCGGTGCTTCTGGGCGCCGTCGACGAGGTAGCCGGTGCCGTCGATGACGGCACTGCACATCGGACAGGTTCTCTCACGCATAGCTGTAACGGTACGGGTCGGGGAGAGTTCTGTCACGCGTAGCCGTAACGCTTCTGTTTGGTCGTGGCGATCGCGAGACCTGGTCTTCCTGGGGGAAGGGCCACGTGCCGCTGTTTGTCGGAATCCCCCAATGTGATGCCGCTGTTTCTGTATGAACTCCTGCATTCGGTCGTACGATCTTTGTAGGAGGTGGACAACAATGGACAGTCCTGGACGCGCAGAGTTGCCCCCGAGGATGCGGGCGGCGGTGCTGCTGGCCATGGGCCGCAGCACGGAGGAGATCGGGCCGGAGATCGGCGTCAGCGGGCGCACGGTTCGCCGCTGGAGGGCCCGGCCGGAGATGCGGGCGGACATCAGGCGGGTGCGGCTGCGTCTCCTCGACAGCGCCGTGGCGTCCGTCCGGGCGGGGGCGGGGGAATGAGCCGGCGCAAGGGCCGCGGCCGCCAGAAGGGCCGCCTGGGGGCGAAGCTGGGGGCCGCCACCGCGAAGTACGTCAACATCACGCTCGTCGAGGGCGAGAACAAGGGGCAGTTCTTCACCCTCTACGGCCTCGACGAGCAGGACGTGGAGTCCGCGCGGAAGGCGTGCGCGGAAGGCATGCCGAACGTGGAGGCGTTCCTCATCGTGCACGGCCTGTTCCAGGCGGCAGGGCTCGATCCCTTGGCCTGGTGCGAGTGGCCGGTGGACACGAAGCTCGACCTGTTCGCGATGGTCGGGCTGCCGGTGAAGGTGTGGCCGAGTGACATGGATTCCGACCTGGCGCAGCTGCTGAGCGGAGCGGCCTCGTGAGCGGCGACGACGTAACGATCACAGTCCGGGTCAACGACCGTAGCGAGGCCGGATTCCGGGACATCAACGGCCGGCTGAGGACGATGGACGGCCGGTTCGCGGCGACGGCCGCCAGCATGCGCCGGTCCAGCGACGGCTTCAACAACTCCGTCATGAGTCTGCAAGGCAGCGCAGCGAGCCTGACACCGTCCCTCATGCAGGTGGGCGCGGTGCTGGGCACTGCACTCCTACCAGCGCTCGGCGCGGCCGCCCCCGCGATGCTCGGACTGGGTGCCGCCGCGGGCACGTTGAAGCTCGGGTTCGCGGGCGTCTCCGGTGCGATGGAGGCTGCGGGCAAGGGGAAGAAGGAGTACGCGGACGCTCTCAAGAAGCTGTCGCCGCAGGCCCGCGACTTCACGAAGGCCATGGTCGACCTGAAGGGCCAGTTCGGCGGGGTCGGCAAGGAGATCCAAAAGGCCATGCTGCCCGGCTTCACCGAGGCAGTGAAGGACGCCGGGCCGCTCGTGAAAATCCTTGGCCGCGGCATGACCGACCTGGGTGGCTCGTTTGGTGACGCAGCCAAGGGCGTGGGCCGGATGATGAAGGACTCCGGGTTCCAGAAGGACTTCGCCACGAACCTGAAGCTGGGCACCGGGTTCGTGAAGGACATGACGAGGGCGATGGGCCCGTTCGTCGAATCGTTCCTGTCCTTCGGCGCGAAGTCGAAGCCGACCCTCGACGCGCTCACGAACCTGGCCGGCGGCACCCTGTCCAAGGGCCTGCCGTCGATGTTCAAGGGCCTGGAGGGCGGTATCGGCGGCGCGGCGCAGGTGCTGGACGGGCTCGGCTACGCCCTGAACGACAAGATCCTTCCCGCGATCGGCGAGTTCTCCGGCCAGTTCGCGAAGCTCGGCGGCCCGGTCCTGAAGCAGACGCTGATGCTGCTCGGCGACACGGCGCAGGTGGCGTTCAAGGGGCTGGGCCTGGCGCTGAAGGCGGCTACTCCGCTGATGCACGATGCGGAGAACGGGCTCCGCGGGATCCGCACGTTCGGCGCGGACGTCGCTCCCACCCTGAAGGACATCGGTACGGCGCTCGCCTCGGTGTTCGTTCCGGCCAACTACTCCAGCATGGCCGGCCCGTTCACCGCGCTGGCGGACGCTATCGACCGGAACAAGCGGGCGATCCAGGAGGGCGCGCGGGTCTTCGGTGACGGCGTGCTGGCCATGTCGGGGGCGGCGATCAAGTCCGCGCCCACGATCATCCACATGTTCCGGCTCATGTCCGAGGGCGTGCTGACCGCGCTGGACGGGGTTGTGTCGGGGGCGGCGGATGCGTTCGGCTGGGTGCCCGGGATCGGACCGAAGCTGAAGGCCGCGAACAGGGAGTTCGACACCTTCAAGGGCGCGTTCCTCAACGGGCTTTCCGCAGCGGAGTCGAAGGCGAACAGCTTCGCCGCGAACGCCGCCCCGAAGCTGGCCGCGGGCAAGCTGAAGCTGGACATCAACAACTGGGAGTCGCAGATCGCGACGGCCAAGGCGCAGCTGAAGAACGTGCCGGCGTCGAAGCGCGCGGCGCTCCGGGCGGACATCGCCGACCTGGAGGCGAAGGTCCGGGCGGCGAAGGCGCAGTTGGCTTCAGTGCAAGACAGGCACGTCAGTGTGACCACGACGTTCTACTCGGTGGGCTCGCCGGCCAGCGGCGGCATCCCAGTGGCCAAGCGGAACTATGCGGCGGGCGGCCGCGTGCGTGGCTACGCGGACGGCGGGGACGTGCAGTTCGCGCCGAACGGACTGCTCAGCGGCCCAGGTTCGGGAACGTCGGACAGCATCCTCACCCTGTTCGCGTCCGGTGCTGTCGGCCGCACGTCGAACACCGAGTTCGTCGTCAACGCCAACGCGACGAAGAAGCACCTGCCGCTGCTGGAGGCCATCAACAACGACCGGCTGCCGAAGTTCGCGAAGGGCGGCATGTCGCAGGCGATGAAGGACGCCCGCGGCCAGCTGGGCAGCCAGTTCGGGATCTCCTACTTCGGGCGGGCCGCTGGCTACGAGCGGACGCCGTTCGAGAAGTCGCTGGGCGCGCCGTCGGATGTCAGCAGTCTGGTGTCGGCGCTGAACGGCGTGGCGGGGCAGATCAAGGCGGCGTTCTCGGGGCATACGGAGTCGTCGCTGCTGAAGCGGCTGTCGAGCGTCGGCAAGAGCCTGATCGGCTACGAGAAGCAGCTGAACAGCGTGACGAAGTCGCTGGCGTCGGCGAAGGACAAGCTGAACTCGCTGAAGGACGCCTCGTCGCAGCTCGCCTCGTCGGTGAAGTCGGGGATCTTGTCGTCGGCGAACATCACGAGCGGGGCCAGTGGCAGCACGGTGACGGTCGGCTCGATCATGGGCGGTCTCACGCAGTCCCGGGACCAGGCGACCGCGTTCGCGAGCGCGCTGAAGCAGCTGAAGGCGAAGGGCCTGTCGTCGGCGCTGATTCAGCAGATCGGCGAGGCTGGGATTTCTGGCGGTGGCCTGGAGACCGCGGGCGCGCTGCTGGGTGCGTCGTCGTCGGAGATCAAGTCGCTGAACTCGCTGCAAGGGCAGATCAATTCGGCGGCCGGGTCCGCGGGGAAGACGACTGCGGACTCCGTGTACGCGAAAGCGATCAAGGATCAGACGGCGGTCGTCAACAAGCTCACCGCGCAGCAGGCCAAGCTGGAGAAGTCCATGGCCAGCCTGGCGAAGACCATGGAGAAACTGATCTCCAAGGCGCTGAAGGGGAAGGCCGCGGGCGGCATCGTCGGCGCGGCCGCCTCCGGGGGGCTGCGCGGCGGCCTGACGTGGGTGGGCGAGCACGAGCCGGAGCTGCTGGACCTGCCGGTCGGGTCGCGGGTGTGGTCGGGCCCGGACAGCCGGCGGAAGGCGGCGGAGGCGCCGTGGGCGTCGATGCTCAACAGCCCGCGGCGTGCAGGTACGCCGGCGAATGCGACACCGCAGGAGGTTCGTGTGGTTCTGGAGTTCGCGCGGACGGTAGGCGGCTCCACCGAGTTTGAGGAGCTGGTGCTGAAGACGATCCGACGGGCCATCCGAGTCCGTGGCGGCAATGCCCAAAACGTCTTGGTTGGGCATCGCGGACGGCCGTGACGTCGCCTCAGCGTCAAGCCCCCCGGAGGCGGCGAGGCCCCGGCCAGAGAGCAGTCAACGGCCGGGGCCTCACGGCGTTTCCTGCGCCGACGTCATCTCGTCGAGGACGGCGAGCACGTCATCGAGACGGCCGCGGAGCCGCTCGACGAGCAGGATCAGGTGCGCCTCGTCGAGTTCGGCCAGATCGGTGACGCGGGAGCGCTGGAGGTCCGCCCGGGCGAAGTGCACGCGGACCCGTTGCAACGGCGTCAGCGGCCCCTCAGCGTCCGCGGAACAGCTGTCGCGCATGAGTTCCTCCGAGAGGTCCGGAACGGGGCACACAGGCCCGTTGGGGCATGGGGCGGCCCCGGCCGGACGTGCTCGGCCGGGGCCAGGATCCCGCCCGCTCCGTTGTCACCTGGGGAGCGTGGAGCGGGCGGGCGATCGGGTGGCGGCTATCTCTCGCCGTCGGCGGCTGGCACCTCGCCGGGCGGCGAATCAACCAGGCCGTCCGAGAGCGGCCTGAGGCCGCGCAGCCGGATGTGCGCTGGGCAGGCGTACCGGCTGACCTGCCGGCTCCCTGAGCCCTGATCCTCCACGTGGATCAGCCGCACGTTCCTGGTGTAGCCCCGACACCAGGCGCAGAACCCGAACGCTGGCATCAGGCGCCCTTGAGGTTCTCGTAGTGGTCGCACAGTGCCGTCACGGACCGGGCGAGTTTCATCGCCACCGTCATCTGGCCTGGGCTGTTGTAGCCGGGGACCAACCCCAGGCGCATGCTGGCCTCCCTGGTGCAGGCCAGGGCACACGCGCTCGGGATGTCGTCCGCCGGGAGCAGGCGGGTCATCGCCTCGATGGTGGGGATGAGTTCCTCGATCTGCCCGCGCAGCGCGGTGTCCAGCGTCGTCACGTCGTCGGTGGGGATAGGGCGGGCGTCCGGGGCGAGGAACCGGTGCGCGGTTCTCCGCATGGTCTCGATGTCCGGCGCAAGCTGCTGCTGTGCCTCGGTCATGGACACGTCCGCCGTCATGCCGGTACCCCCACTCGGTAGCTGAACCCACCCGGACCGAGCGCTGCAGCGAGGACGGCCGGATCCGTAAGAACTCCCGAGCCGTCCGGGTAGTTCAGCCACAGGTGCTTGCGTAGCATCCGGCCGGCGGGCGGGCAGTGCAGCGGCCATCCGTGCGGCTTCACGGACACTGCCCGCACGTCTGCGAGTTCCTCGGCGGCATCGAGCGGGACGAGCCACCAGGCCACATCCCCCAGGGTGTCGGTCAGCACGGGGCCGCGCTGGCCCTCTCGGATCCGGGTGAGGGCGGGCATCGTGTGGACGAGCCGGGCCTCGGCGACGAGCCAGTGGGCGCCGGACTCTATGGGCGCGAGCTGGTCGGCATGCCAGGCCTCGCGTACGAGATCGGGGTGCGCGGAGCAGTCGGCGAGCCACACGTCGCCGGCCGCGTACCGCGCTTCCGTGCGGGTCAGTTGGGCCATGACCAGGACCGTAGGGACGGGCGAGAATCAGCGCGCAGTCTGATTCGCGAATATTCGCCTACGAGCGCGGCTGATAAGCCGAGATTCTCACGCGAGGTCGGAGACCTGGGCGCGCGCCCTCGCGATCAGCCGGCGTGCGTGGGTCCCGTACACCGCAGCGTCCGCGAGGGTGTCCCACACTCGCCGGTACACGGCTACGGTGTCGGCGTCGTCCAGCCACAGCTCGGCGTGCCAGTCCTCGACGATCGCAAGCCGGTCGTCGTACAGCCAGAACGAGTTAGCCGGCGGGATCCGCAGCTGCGCGCCGAGCGGCACAATCCCGAGGCGGACGGTGTCCAGGCCGATGACGGACATCAGCCGGTCCATCTGCGCGGCGAGCACCTCCGGGGGCGCCACGGCGGCATGCAGGGCCGCCTCCCACAGCAGGATGTCGAACACCCGGTCCGGCTCCCACAGCAGCGCCTGGCGGCGCACACGGGCCCTCACGGCGTCCTCGACGTCCTTGGGGGACTGCTGGAGTTCAGCGAACCGGGTGAAGACGTGCCGGGCGTAGTCCGGGGTCTGGAGCATCCCGACGACCATGGACCCCTGCCACGCCCGGAGTTCGGTGGACCGCTCGTACTCGATGGTGAGGACGTCCTGCACCGGCCGGTGTCCGGCGGTCAGCTGGCGGCGCCACGACCTGGTGTGCGTCTCCAGGCCCTGAAGCCGGGCGGTGAGTTCCCCGGCCGTCTCGGGAGCGCCTACGGCCGCGGCCCAGGCGATGACGTCGTCGGCGGTGGCGGTCTGCCGTCCGGTCTCCAGCTTCGAGACCTTGGCCTGGGGCCACTCCAGCAGGGCCGCCAGGTCCCGTTGGGTGCGCTCGGCGCGCAGCTCACGGAGCCGGCGGCCGAGCGCCTCGCGGGCCTGCTGGAAGTCCGTGGTCACCCTTGGGAAGTTACCCGCGGAACTGGTCGTACGGCATCGCGTGGTGCCATGCAGCCTCGCGGGCCTGGGCGTAGCGGAGCACCTCGACGGGGTTGGTGATCAGCTCGACACCGGTCATGACGTCGTGCTCGTCGAAGTGGAGCAGGGCGACCACGCGGGCGTCGAACAGCCAGAAGTCCTCACGTGGAAGCTGGAGTTCCTCGGCGCGGCTGCGGGCCAGGACACGGATGTCCTCGCCAACGGCGGAGTTCCGACGGGCGTTGTCGAGGAGGTACCGCTGACCGACGGTCGGGGGCTCGTCGAGGATCCGTACCCGCTCGAAGCGCTTCCCGGCCGCGGTCTGCTCGCGACGGTTGGCGCACCATGGGTCGTCGAGATCCCAGGTGACGGGCTGGCCAGCGGCGAACTGCCGGTACGTGTCGGTCACCTCGTCCTCGGCGTACCGGCCGCGCGTCTCCAACCGCCAGGCCGAGTGCCGAAGCGTGGTGAACATGCGGCCGAACTCGGCGAAGCTGATGGGCTGGGGCACGTGCACGGACTCCTTCGGGCCAAAGTTCGCGAGGAGTTCACGGGGCACGGTCACCGCGGCCTCGCCCTCGGCGAGGTCGAGCTGACCCAGCTCTGCGGGGTCGGTGACCGGGTCGCCCTGCACGACGTAGGTGTCCGTGCCGGACTCGGTGTACAGGGTGGGGCATCCGTCGTTGCCGGAGTTGGTGCCGACCTTCCACAGTCGCCTGGTCATGGCGTGTATCCCTTCGGTGTGGGTGAGGCTGGCGCGCACCGTAGCTGCTTTATCGGCGACCGCAACAGGGCGCCCTCCGGTTGGGTCAGGGGGTCGCCGTGGCGCTGTTGAGCATCTCGTCGGTGACGGCCTGGATGGCGTCGTTCAGCTGGTTGTTGTCCATGCCGGGGCAGGCCTTGAGGCCGGCCGTGGCGTTGATGGAGTTGGTGTCGTCGGTCAGTTCGCCCTCGATCCACTTCCGGCACTTGGCGGTGATCTCCGGGGTACCTGCCACGGTGGGCGTGCTGCTGACCGCGCTGTTCAGGGCGTCCTTCATGATGTCGGACGCGAACTGCTGCACCGTCGTGTCGTCAACGCCTTCGCACGCCTTCGGCCTGGTGCCCTCGGGGGCGTTGCCGCCCTTGGCGACCGCGTCCTTGTACTGCTTGGTCATGGCGGCCTTGCAGGCGGCCGGGTCTGCCTTGGAGCCGCCGCCACTGCACGCGGTGAGGGTGGCGGCGATGCCGAGCAGGATGGCGCAGGCGGCGGTACGGGTGTGCATGGTCCCCCCAAGGACGTGCGTGTCGAGGTGGGCATCATGCTCGGTGTGCGCCGTGAGGGTGGGCGGTGTGTCCGTGTTGTGACCCTGCTCGGGGTGTCCCCCTAACCGCATCAGGTATGCGGTGTGGTGTCTCTGACGTGCAGTGATGCGCGGTGATGGCACGCTCTTGGCACGGCTCTCGGTGCCGCGCGCGAACGCCTCGTCGGCTGCCGTCATACGTATAACGTGACTCAGTCACATTTGACAGCGGCATTCACGTCGGGGTGGGACTTCGTGCAGTGCGGATGCGTTCGGCCGCCGCGCGGGCGAGGCTGTCGGCATGGCTTCCGTGATGCCCGTGATCGTGTACCCGCCCGACGAGGACGGCGGCCGGCGCGTCCGCGTCGACGGGGAAATCCTCGGCCGGGCGTACGGGCTGCGGGACATCGCTGAGTTCCTGCGCCGGGCCGGGATCGAGGACGTCGACGAGTCGTATGTCGCAGCCTCTGGACTCATTGAGTGGCGCGGCGGCGGCCCGGACGTCTGGGAGCACTGAGAACCGGGGGAGGGAAGCAGCAAAGGGGAGGCCAACGCCCCGTTTCCGGGGGTCAGGACGACCCGCGCAAGCTGCCTCCGTTGCCTCCCTGACTGGCCATTTCCGCAGCTCATGTACAGGGAGGCAGGGTGGGGAGGCGGGTAGGGAGAACTCCCTCAGTCCTCGTCGCCTCCCTCGTCGTCGAAGTCGTCCTCGGCACGCGCGGCGATGGCGTCCAGGACCCGGTCGAGGGCGACATGCTGCCGACCGCCGGTCTTGTACTCGCCGTGCCCCGCCTCGTCGAGGACGCGCCGGAGATCGCGGAACGACCAGGCGCTGTACTCGACTGGGTTGCGGTCCTGAAGGCCGCGCAGCACGTCCTGGGTGAGCATGCGGGGCGCGCTGCCGAGGACGGCGGCGATGTCGGCGAGGTGGTCGACAGGCTCGAAGGCGGGCGCGTCCACGGGCCCGCGGCCGTCGTACAGGGCCATCGCCCGCTCGACGACCGGGGTGACCTCGTCGATGCCCCGCTCGGCGTCACGGGCCACGTAGTAGGCGCGGATCACCTCGAACGGATTCGCCGTGAACCCGTAGGTGACCGCGGTACCGATGTCCTGCCCCGGCACCAACTCCGTGGCGCGGATGCCGGCCTTGTACTTGCCGGAGCCGAGGAGACCGTCGTTGGCGACCTGGTCGCCGACCGCGAACGCCACCCGGTGCGAGGTGTTGCGGGTGACGTCGCGCGGGATGCTGTCGGCGGTCGGGGACACGGTGACCCAGATGAGGGTGATGCCGACCTTGCGGGCCTTCTTCATGACTCGAATGGCCAGCTCAGCGGCTTCCTTGCCGTACTCCTTGTGCATGAACAGCTCGTGGCACTCGTCGAACACGACGACCTTCGGCCGCATCCGCGGGTCCCGCATGGCCATGTCGCGGGTGAGCTTCGGCGAGTCACCGCCGAGTTCCTCCAGCAGCTTGCCCCGGTCGGTCACCTCGGCGGCCAGGCCGCGCAGGGCGTCGAGGCCGGCCCGCAGCTGCTCGGGGTCATCGCCCTTGACCAGCATGTTCAGCCGGGGCTTGAGCGGGTCGTAGTCGACGTTCGTGGCCATCACGTAGACCTCGGCGATGACCAACGGGTCGAGGATCGCGCCGAGCAGCAGGGCGACCACGATGGACGTCTTCCCGGAGCCCATGATGCCGCCGACGATCCAGTTCTTCCCCATGAGCTGGCCGATGATCTGGTCACCGCGCTGGGACACGGCGACCGGCACGCCCTTGAAGTAGTCCGTGGTGCCCTCGGTGAGCAGGGGCCACGGCGGTACGGCACCGTTGAGGGAACCCTGGTCAGCCACCCACAGGTCAAGGACACCGGGAGCCTTGGGGGGCTCCGTCGGCCACACCTCGACGGGCTTGCGCAGCAGGTTGTGGGCGAGCACCTTCTTCTTCGCGTTGATCATCTCGACGGTGACACCCATCGGCAGCTGCAACTGGGTGTGGTAGCCGTTGCCGAGCCGGGTGGTGGGCTGCACCCAACGCGGCTTCCACCCCTCCTTGATGGCCGCGTTCAGCTTCGGGATGGACAGGTGCTCCAGGGCGCGCAAGATGGCGTTCTCGTCAGGGATGACGCCGGTCTCGCCTTCGTCGGCGGGGAGGGCCCAGGTCGGTGCCGCCTTCTGAGCGCGGCCAACAGCCCAGGCGCCGGCGACGAGTAGGGCGGGCAGCGAGTACAGCAGCGGTTCCCAGATGACCCCGGCGAGGAACGCGACCCAGCTGACGAACTGGACGGCCGCGTTGATCGGGGCGATCACGTCGGCCACGTCGTGGCTGTGCGCGGCCATCATCATGCCGATGACCAGCAGTAGGGCGCCGGCACTGGCCAGGGCGGACGCGATGGCCTTGGGCAGGTTGACGGCCATCTGCAGCAGGTCCATGCGCCTCTTGTGCCGGGCGAACCTGAACGCATAGGCCCGCTGTTCCCAGGTGCGGAGCAGGTCCTCGTTCCCGGAGGCCTCGGCGATGCGCATCATGCGGTGGTGCACGGCGGTGGTGCGGGCCTCCCAGGCGCGCCGGGTCAGGATGCGGGTGCCGCCGGCGATGTAGGCGCCGTGACGGACGGTGAACCGCCAGGTGGGGTGCTGCCGGGTGTCGACGAACACGCGGCGCAGGGAGTCGATACGGACCCGTCGGCGCGGTCGGGCGGCCTGGTTGGTGGTCGGTTCGGGCTTGTCGAGTGACACCGGTTCGGGTGTGTCGTCGACCTCGGCGGGCGGCCGGTCGGTGATGTCCGTCATGCTGTTCTCTCCGGTCGTTCAGTTGGGCGGTCCGGGACACGGGGCGGCCGGCGGTTCCTAGGCCGATGGCGGCCGCCCCGTGGCGGAGCTACTTCTTCTTGGCGTCGCGCTTGCGGGCGCGGTCCTTCACCCGCTCGATGTCGCGGTCGATGTCCGGCTGGTGGGTGATGCCGGCGACCGCGCGGCGGATCCCGCGGGCCTCGATGCGGGCGATGGCCAGCCGGTCGACGAGGGTCAGCTTCGGCTCAGTCATCGGTCGGCTCCGGTGCGTCCTTGGCCAGCTCGCGGGCGAGTTCGATGTGGTTGCGGGCCATGTCGTTGTAGAGGGTGCCGACGGCGGCGAGGTGGAAGCCCTCGGCGTGCCGGGTGCTGCCGCGGGTGAGGTGCTCGGCGGTGTCGGCGATCGTCTTGGCCTTGGTGAGGGCCTCGGTGGCGGCGGCGAGGTGCTGTTCGCGGTTCACTGCTGGTCCCCCTGCTCGATGGTGGTGAGGGTGTTGATGGCGTCGAGGTTGGCGTCGACCGATTCGGCGGCGATCTGGGCGGCCGCCGTGTGCCCCTCGGACTGCATGCGCAGCTGGAGCGCGCGGGAGCGGGCGGCCCCGGCCTGGTAGTTGGCAATCTGCTGTGCGGTGCTCTGCGGCACGGCTGTTCCTCTCGGGTTGAGGGCCTGTTCGTTCAGCGGTCGCGGACGGCGATGAAAGCGGCGATGCCTTCGACAAGGTGGTGCGTGGCCTGGTCGAGGAGGTAGGCGCCGCCGAGGGGGCCGCCGAGCTGATAGAACGCCCCCTTGCCGAGGGCCTCGGCCGCTCGTCGGACGGGCCAGCGGCGGTCGATCAGGTAGTGCGTGGCACCGGACAGGGCGAGCGCGGCAGCCATGCTGCGCCCGCGCAGGCCAAGCCCGAGGATCCGGTTGCCGGCCAGCAGGGCAACGGCCTGCGTGGCGGTGTAGGAGGCGACGTGCGCGGCGAGGGCCTTGTGTCCTTCGGCTCCGGGCTTGGCCTTGTGCTGGGCCTGGTGGTCGCTTTGGACCCAGTGGTCGGCGGTGTCGGCGGCGACGCGCAGGAGCGCGTACACGGCGGGGAAGGCGGTGGACTTCACGGGTTCCTCCTGGTTGCGGGCCGGGTTGTCCGACCCCACCGCCCGCCGGCATCACTTCGGCGCGTGGGGAAGTGATCCCGGGGGACGGAAGGGCAGGTCAGTCGGTTTTGCGCTTCACGATGGGCCGGATCTTCGAGGCGGCCCATCCGGCGGCGAGGATCACCCCGACCAGGGAGACACCGACGAACGGCAGGTTCGCGGAGACGGCGCCGATGATGCCCAGCAGCGTGCCGCCCATCAGGACGACGACCGCGCACGCGCACGCCGTGCAGACGACGACCACCGCGAGGATCAGGAACGTGACCACGACCAGCCGGAACGTGGCCGGGTCCATGCCCTGCTGCACCGGCGCCTGCACGACGATCGGCGGCGGAGGCTGGCCAATCGTGAAGTGCACCGGCCGGCCGCGGTCGTCGTACAGGACGTTCGGAGGACGGTGGTGCGCCGGGGCCTGCTCGGCGGCCGGGACGACGTAGTGGCGGTATTGCTCCGGCACGTTGGACGGCTCGGTCATCGAGCCCACCGCCGGATCCGGGGCAGCACGGCGCGGACGAGCAGGGCGACGACGAGCGCGGGCGGGACGGCCTTGACTGCGGCCGCCACGAGGACGGCGCCGGCCAGGGCGAGGACGGACGGGAAGAACAGGAGCAGGACCCCGAACAGGGCGCCCGCGAGGAGTGCTCGCATCAGGCGTATCCGCCTTCCATCTTGTCGGCCGGAGGCTCCGGCGGGGTCTTCTTCGCAGCCCTCGACAGGGCCGTGCGGATGTACGTCTCGTCGACGACCAGGCGGCGGTGCTGCTCCAGGTGCTCGGCGATCTCGCGGGGTGATGCGGTCTCGCCGAGGGCTGACGCGGCTTCCTCGACGGCGCCCTGAAGATTCACGGCGGGCAGGGCACTGACCTCGTGATGCGCGGGCGCATCAGGTCGCTCGACGGTGTACTCGGGAGGCTGCTGGCCGAGGACCAGGGCGACCGCGACGGGGTCGACGTTCAGTCCGTAGGTGGCGAGGATGACGGCGAGTTCGACGGCGTCCGCATCAGGTCGCGCGTCGGCCGCGAACCGGATCGCGTCCTCGGGGTCCATGGCGGCGAAGGTGTTGCGGAGCTTCTCCGTCGCCGACACGGACCGGGGGTGTGTGGGGCTCTGCCCCACGGAGGCCGTGGGGGCAGCGCCGTACATGGACGCGAGGGCCGCATCAGCCCCGTCACGGACCCGGACGCGCTGTACGTCGACCAGGCCGGCGCCGAGTTCGGCGTCGCCCACACCGACGTACTTCGCGAGCCGCCAGTAGGAGCGGACCGCACGCTTCTGCTTCCGCTTGTCGGGGTGCCCGTCGGCCACGGCCCGCTGATAGGCGAGTTGCCGTGCGACGTCGCCGTTGCGGCGGATCACCTCGGCGTCCTCGCCGGTGCGGTAGACGACGATCGAGCGGGCGATCAGGCCCAACCCTTCGGCGGCCCCGGACATGGCCAGCGGGGTCACCGCGTACACGGCTCCCTCACGGAGGCTGCTGGCGATGGCCAGACCGATGCAGCTGGCCGAGAGCGGGGCGAGCCACATGCCGCCCCGGACCACAGCTGGGGAGGCCATGCCGAGCATGGTCCGCCCGAGCATGATCAGGGCCAGGATCAGGGTGAGTCCCTCGCCGGCCGCGACGACTCCGGCCGCGGTCGCCTGCCGGTGGAACGCGGACACGGCGTTCGTGTACGTGCCCCAGGCGCCGAACCCGCCGACGACGACGATGACGACGGCGGCCGCGCCGAGGACGAGGGCCTGACCCCAGGTGAGTTCTCTGCGGGTGGTCACTGGTCGTCCTCCGGGCTCACGGTGTCGGCGACACGGCCACGGAGGGGCAGAGAGCGGGCGGCCAGCTGGGCGTTGAGGAAGTCGAGGGCTTCCGCGTGGGTGATGCGCAGCTGGTGGCGGCCGAAGGCGAGGGCGATGATCTCGCCGGTGGTGGCCTGCTCGCTGTCGCCAGCGATGACGTGCCGGGAGACGACGTGGTCGGCGACGCTCATCAGGGCGCGGTGGCGGCGGTTCTCGGTACGCCTGGCCTTGGACTTGTTCAGCATGGGGCTACTCCTGGGTGGTGTGGATGCCGGCGGCGCGGGCGATGGCGTGGCCGAGGAGGTTGGTGCCATGCCGGTCTTCGGCGGCCTGGGCGATGACGAGGTGCGCGAACAGCGCCTCGATGGGCGGGCCGGGCCGGGCCGACCGGGCGGCCGCGCGGATGGCGGCCACCTCGGTCGGACGGCGGACGTGCGAGGTGCGGCTCACTGCTTGCCCCCGTCGAGGATCCGGGCGAGCTGGTCGGCCATGTCCCGCAGCCGGTCGGCGTAGGTGTCGAGGGTCGCGGCGAGGTCGTACAGCTGGACCGGGGTGAGCGTCTTGCCGAGGGGGAAGACCGAGACGCCGGCCGTCCGGCCGCCCAGCTCGGGGACGGACGACGTGGCGAACGGGGACTGCACGATCTCGGCCGCGAGCAGGTTCCGGCCGAGGTAGACGCACTCGGCGAGCGGGCCCACGTGGATGAGGTCGGCGCGCAGCATCTCGGGGTCGTGGTCGGCGTGACCACTACACCAAGAGGGCTCTTCCAGGGTGACGGGCCCGTGGTCGCTGGTGGCGAGGGTGATGGTGCGGGGCTCGGTGCTCACTGGCCTTCACTCCTCGCGCGGTTCTCGGCTCGGCTGAGCTGGTCGGGACGGGTGCGCGGCACGTCGGTCAGCCACGGGAAGGGGCGGATGCCGTCGGCGGCCTTGAACACGCGAATGGCCGCGCCAGCGGGGGCGTCCGGAAGTCCGTACACGCGGCCGCCGTCGAGGGAGGCGAGGAGCCGGGCGCCGTGGTGCTCGCACCCGTTGGCGCCTCCGTTGTGCCGGTCCAGGACGGTGACGACGACCGGCCCGTTGCAGTCGGTCGGGTCCTCGGGATGCGCGGCGGGGCAGCGGGGCGCGGCGGGGACATCGGCAGCGCTGGGGACGGCCTCGGGGTCGAGGACGCGGAGCAGGATCCGCAGGGTCTCGCGCAGGGCGCCGTAGGCCTCGGGGTACGAGAACCCAGCGGCGCTGCTGTCGCCGTAGTCGGCGAGCAGCGTGCGGGCCACACGGACCGCGGTGGCCAGTTCGCTGGTCTGGGCGGCGAGGGCGGGGGTGCTGGCGCAGGGCTTCATCGCCGGTTCCCCTTCCGGAGGACGCCGGTGACACCGGCCTCGGTGATGCGGACGTCGACCCTGCGGGAGATGACCCCGGCGGCGATGAGACGCCGGCCGGGGACGGCCCGCGGGGTGCGGGCCGTCTCGGTCTGCTTCGTCACCGGGCACCCCCGACGGGGCGCTCGGAGCGGGTGTGCTCGTCGAGGAGGTCGGCGATCTCCCGCATGCGGAACTTCGGGTCCGGGGCCTCGGCGATGAACCGGACCACCAGGTCGTGGAAGGCGTCCCAGTCCGGGCTACCGAGTCCGGCGGCGGTGCCGGCGGCCTGACCGGCGCGCAGCTGGCTGATGATCCGGTGGGCGGCGGGGGTGAGGGTGGCGTTCATCGGGCACCGCCGGCGAACGCGGCGATCAGCGCGGTGGCGGCGACGTACTCGGCCTTGCGCGGCTTGTAGGCGGCGACGAGGCGGGCGACCTGCGCGAGGGTCCAGCGGGCCACGGAGTGGCTGCGGTGGGCGCGGCCCCCGGCGACGGTGCGGCGGGTGCGGGCGGTCGCGGCGGGGGTGAGGCCGATGCGCTTCGCGACGGAGCGGAGGCCGTTGGCGATGCCGGCCGCGGTGTCCTTGGCGACGCCGGAGGCGATGGCCACGGTGGCGAGGCTGCGGGGGCGGCGGTGGCAGCTGGAGGCGAGGCGGCCGGCGGCGGTGCGGCGGCGGAGCTCGGAGCGCAGGACGCGCCGGTTGGCGCGGCGCTCACGGCGGATGAGAGAGTTCGGCACAGCGGGTCTCCTGTTGGCTCAGGTGATTCCGTCAGGCCCTCGTTCGGTGTTGGTAGCACCGACGAGGGCCGCTTGCGTAAGCGGTGTCGCTTGCTCAAAGCGTAGAGGGTCGTTGCGGGTCGCGCAAGTACGTGGAGCCACTTGCGCAGGTCGAAGTTCTGGCGATCTTCGACTCGGGGTGGGGTGCGGGCGCGCCTGCTCGCCCGACAGTTGCAGTCCTAGTTGCGGTTCGCCGTCGGTCGAGGGCGGTCGTTGTGGCGGGAAAAGCACTCTGACCAGCCAATATGAACCGTGGCGCGCTATCCCGACCTTTCATCACGGAAACTCGTAATGCGTAGGTCTCGGGTTCGAATCCCGAAAGCGGCTCCAGAAAGCCCCAGGTCAGATGGTCTATGACCTGGGGCTTCTTCGTTTCGGGATCCGCCTCGTGCGTGAGCCGAGGGGACCGGCGTCGGTCGAAGGGGTCCAGGTGCGGTCCGGGCAGGAGCAGGTTCGCCCAGCCCGGGACGTGGTGGTCCGATTCCACACCGGCAACCCCACCCGCCTCGCCGCCACGGCCGGCGGCTACGCCTCCGTCGACCCGACCGGTATCGGAAAACCTGCCACCAGCAATATCAACCGGGGCGCCGACGACACCCTGGACAATTTCGCGATCACCCCGGCCGGCACCGGCGGACAAATCAGTATCTACAGCAACAGTGACGGCACCGCCGGCGTCGTCGTCGATTCCGGCGGGGACCCGGTCCGTTTTCTCAGAGCCTGGCCCTTCGGTCCCGGATGGTCGAATTGTTTGCCCCTCGGCGCGAGTTGTGCGGGGATCATTTCTTTGTCTTGAATCGCCTGTGCGGAGCTTTCCTCTTGGTGCAGCGGGGCTGCCTGTTCGCGCAGGTCCCGTCGCTGCCGGTCGCCTGCCTGTTTCGTCGGCGCTAGCCTGCCGGGGCCGTTGGGGCGGGACGTCGCGGCCGTCATTGCTTTCGCACAGCAAATTGAAATGGTTTTGGGATGGCTCCTTAACGTCCATGACTTCTGATGGCCTTCTCGTTGTACCGACCAATCTGCTCCGATAGAACATCAGACAGCAGCCTCCAATACTCTGCGGAGTTGTCGATGCGTAATCAGATGGTGGGCGAGTTACACGAACACCTTGTGTCCGGTGCGCGGTGAAACTCCTCGTGCTTGGTTCGCTGGGTGTGGAACTGTCGGACGGCGATGTCGTCCATGTGCGGGGCCTGCAGGCCACGCTCATCGCGGAGTTGCTCGCCGCGGAATCCATGGTCGTCTCCACCGACCGGCTCGCGGACGCGCTCTACGGTGAGGACATCCCGCGCCAGCCGCTGAGGGCCGTCCACGCCCATATGGCGCGGCTGCGCCGGGCGTTACGGCAGTGGGAGCCCGAAGGGCCCGGCGCGGAGCGCCTGCTGGCCAAGGCCGCGGGGTACGTCCTGAAGGTCTCGCCCCTGGAGTCGGACGCCGGACAGTTCCTGGCCGAGCTGGCGCGGGTGCGAACCCTGGGACCCTCGGATGCCGGTGCCGCCATGGAGATCCTCGAACCCGCCCTGGACCTGTGGCGTGGCCCGGTGCTGGAGGGCACGTCGACGGGTACGGGGGGCGGCCGCCTGGTCGCACGGCTGGAGGCGGCCCGGCGGGAGGCGGCCGAGCGACTGGCCTCGGTCAGGCTGGCCCTCGGGCACCATACGCGGGTCATCACGGACCTGCAGGACCTGCTCCTGGAGAACCCCTACGACGAGTCTCTCGCCCGTCTCCTGGCAACGGCGTTGTACCGGTCGGGCAGGCCGCACGAGGCCCAGCGGGTGGAACAGCGCATCCGAAGGGCGCTGCGTGACGATCTCGGCGTCGGCTCGGAGACGATTCCGCCCCCCGCACGCCCCGGTGGCCGCGGTCGCGTTCGGCGGGACCTGTCCTCGGCCCGGCTGCTGGAGTTGATCGTCGACGGTGAACCACCCGTGTGTCTGAGGAGCCCGGCCCCACCACAGACGTCCGGACCGTCGGCTCCCGTCGCGGGCATCTACCGCGTCGGCGGCTTCCCTGTCGCCGTGTTCCGCGACACGAACCCCGAGCACTCGCCCGATGTCCAAAGTGTTCTGCGGACACTGGAGTACGCGCGAAAAGCCTGCCTGCCGGTGGCCCTCCTCGTCGGGGAGCCCGGTCGCCACCCCGCCGTCGCCTCCGAGATCCCCGCGCACCGGGTGACGCTGCTGCGCTCCCTCGTGCAACTGCGAGGTGTGGTGCCCCGGGTGGTGATCTCGTTCGACGACGCGGTGATGCGGTCCCTCGGCGCAGCGGCACTGGGGGACGCCTTCGTCCTCGTACGGCGGGACCGTCCGGGCGGAGCCGACGGGCATCCGGCGGCCGAGATCGAGGCGACGAGCGTGGTCGAGGCGGCGGCCAGCGCGCGTGAGCTGCTGGACTATCTGACCCGGCAGTGGGCTCCCGCGTCGCCGCCCCGTACCGCGATCGAGCACTTCAGGGCCGACGGGGCGCCCGTCGACATGCGTGGTGTCATCGCCGGGATCGCCGACGGAGGCGACTGGCTCGAACTCATGGCCGAGCATGGTCCGAGTGTCCTGACGGGGCTGGCCCGTATCGAGGGCAAGCGGGTCGGCGTCATCGCGAACAACCCCGTGGTGGGCGACGGCGCGCTCACTCCGCAGGCGGCGAGCAAGGGGCGGCGGATGGTCGACCTCTTCGCGCTGTGGAACATCCCCCTGCTGGTTCTGGTCGACACCCCGCAGGTGCCAGGCACCGGTGTGACCGGTGTCTGGCACTCGCCGGCAGTGGCGGGCGCGGAGTTGCTGAACGCCTTCTTGGAGGCTCGGGTACCACGTGTCACCGTGCTCGTGGGCCGGGCGGAGGGCTGGCCGCGGCTGGTCATGGGGGCGCGGGAGTCCGGCGCGGACGCCGTCTACGCCTGGCCGCGGGCCCGGACCGACCTCGCGGACGGCGCGCTGGACGGTGTCATCGCTCCCCAGGCCACACGAGCGGTGGTCAGTACGCTCCTCGCGGCCTGCCTGGACCGGCGGGCGGGTGCCTGATCGTCACCGGTCCGTCGCATCACGAGGGCCCAGCCGCACGGGCAGGGACGCCGGGCCGCGCAGGGCGGACGGTCGCCAGGGCACCTCGGTGGGGCGGCAGGCCAGTTCCAGGTGCGGATGGTGTCTCAGGAGCGTGGAGAGGACCACCTGGAGTTCGAGCCTGGCCAGGGGTGCGCCCAGGCAGTAGTGGGGGCCGTGCCCGAATGCCAGGTGGGGGTTGTCCCGGCGTGCGACGTCCACTCGGTCGGGCTCGGGGAAGCGGCGGGGGTCGTGGTTGGCCGACGAGACCCCCACGAAGACCAGGTCGCCTCGGGGAATGGTCACGTCGGCGAGGGGGATGTCCTCGGCCGCGTACCGGATGAGCCCGAGCGTCACGGGGCTCTCGAACCTCAGCAGTTCGTCGACCGCCGAGGGGATCAGGTCGGGTGACTCGACGAGCCGGGCCAGTTGTTCGGGGTGGCGCAGGAGCAGCAGCAGTCCGGAGCCGATCATCTGGGTGGTGGTCTCGGCGCCGCCGGCGAACAACACCCCTGCCATCGCCGTCAGTTCGGTGTCGGTGAGCCGCCCCTCGTCGTCGTGGGCGGAGATCAGGGCGCTGAGCAGCCCGTCGTCGGGCTTGTGCCGCTTCTCCTCGATCATGCGGGAGAGATACGTCCACACCGCGTCGCGCGCCTCTTCCACCCGGGCCGCCACCTCCGGGTCCACCGGTAGCTCGGTCAGTACGGAGACGAAGGGGCCCAGGTGGGTGGCGTCCTGCTCGCTCAGCCCCAGGAGGCGGCAGATCACCATGGTCGGCAGCGGCTCCGCCAGGACGGACACCAGGTCGGCCGTCCCGTCCGGCGGGAGCGGGGCAAGCAGTCTGCGGACCGTCTCCTCGATGTAGGGGGCGAGGGTGGCCACCCGGCGGGGGGTGAACTCCCGGGCCACCATCCGGCGCAGCCGAGTGTGCTCGGGCGGGTCCATGACGAGCATGGTCTCGGGGAGGCAGTCGGCGAACCGGAACTTGAACCGGTCCAGCCGGCAGCGCAGTTCGGGGCCGGCATGGCGGTCCTCCACGCTCAGGCGTGGATCTCCGGCCAGGCGCTGGGCGTCCTCGTGGCGCGTGACGAGCCAGCCCTCGCCCGCGAAGGCAGTCTGGATCCGGACCACGCGGCCGGCCTCGCGCAGTCTCCCGAAGTACGGGTACGGGTCGAGGTACTGGTTCAGGGTCCTGGCCCTCGACGGTTTGTCCGGCACCGCTCCTCCAACTGCAGACGGGTACCGGGGTCCGCCCCGGTCGCGGACAGCCAGCTTGCGGGGCCGCCGTGACGGTCCGGTGACAGCCCGCATATGCCGGGTCCGGCGACCGGGCTGGTTGTCGCAGCCATGTCACATGGCGTCTCTAGCGTGGCGCACCCCGAGCTTCACGAGGAGGTCCGTATGAACGCCGCGCCGCACGTCCCCGAACCCATCGCCGTCATCGGGCTGTCCTGCCGTACGGCAGGAGCCGACGACGCGGAGTCGCTGTGGCGGCTGCTGCGGGCCGAGCGGCGGCTCATCGGCCCGGTGCCCGGGCAGCGGGTGCCGTCCGTCGACGCCGGGCCCGTCGACGCGGGGCCGATGCAGGCGGCGCTGCTCGACGACGTCAGTGGCTTCGACGCGGCCTTCTTCGGTGTCTCCCGGCGCATGGCGGCCTGGATGGACCCGCATCAGCGCGTGCTCCTCGAACTGACCTGGCACGCCCTGGAGAACGCGGCCATCGCACCGGACCGGCTGCGCGGCGAACCGGTGGCGGTGTTCGCCGCGGCCCCCATGGCCGACTACCGGGAGCGCATGATCCGGGCGGACGTCGTGGACAGCGCCGCTTTCCCCGGCACCCTGATCACGTTCACCGCCAACCGGATCTCGTACCAGTTCGACTGGACCGGCCCCAGCTACGCCGTCGACTCCGCCTGCTCCTCCGGCCTCTCGGTACTGGCCCCGGCCGTGCAGGGGCTGCGCGCCGGTGAGTTCTCCCTGGCCGCCGTGATGGCCGCCAACATCACCTGCAACGGCTTCTACACCAGCAGCGCCTATCAGGCGGGCGCGCTCTCCCCCACCGGCGACTCCGTCCCGTTCAGCACGCGACGCGACGGCTATGTGCGGGGCGAGGGCGGTGCCTGCCTCCTGCTCAAGCGTCTTGCCGACGCGCGGCGGGACGGCGATCCGGTGCACGCGGTGATCCGCGGTGTCGGTGTCGGTCACAACGGCAGGGCCGGCGGCCTCACCGGCAGCGACGCCCCGGCGCAGACCCGGCTGTTCCTGCGGACGGCCCGCGCGGCGGGAGTTCCGCTCTCCTCCGTCGGCTACGTCGAGGCCCACGGCACCGGTACCGGAGGCGACCTCGCGGAGGCCGCGGCCGTGACCGAGGCCCTCCGCACGGCACTTGAGATGCCGCAAGCCCAAGCGGCCGGACCCGGGGGCAAGTTGTGGATCGGCTCGGTCAAGTCGAACATCGGGCACCTGGAGGCCGCCGCGGGGCTGCTCGGCATCGTCAAGGCGGTGCTCATCCTGCGGCATGGGCTCATCCCGCCGATCGCGGGTCTCGACCGGCCCGACCCCACCCTGTCGTTCGGCGGCCTGCCGGTCGCCCTCGCCGATCGTCCGGTCGCCTGGCCGCGCGGTGCGGCGGTCCGCCGTATCGGGGTGAACTCCTTCGGTGTGGGCGGCGCGTTGGCACACGCCATCGTCGAGGAGGCGCCCGAGGAAACGGCCGGCGCGCCACCGTGGACCGGTCCCGACCCACTGGCCGTCCCTCTGTCCGCCATGAACCGAACGGGCCTGTCCGCCCTGGCCGCAGACCTGATACGGACAGTGCGCGGGCCGCGGCCGCCCGACCTGGCCGCCCTCGCGTGGACGACCCAGACGGGCCGGGCCAGGCTGCGGGAACGACGCGTCCTGGTGGCCGCCGACCTCACCGGGCTGGCGCAGGCGCTGGCAGCCGTGGCGGCGGAGCAGCCGCACGGACAGGTGGCGGCGACGGACCGCAAGGACGCGCTCGGCCACCTGCCCACGCCCATGGCCCACACCGCCGGCGACTGGCTCGACGGACTCCCCGCCGACTGGGCCAAGCACTGGCCGCAACCCCGGTCACACTGCCCCGACCTGCCCGGATACCCGTTCCAGCGCAGCCCGCACTGGTTCGACGCCCACGGCCCGGCAGCCGGCACCCGGGCCGCCGCGCCCCAGGCCGGCACGCACTGACCCGCACCACAACTGCCGACTACGGCAACTGCCAACTACGACGACCGTTCAGCACGACAGGAGAACTCCCATGTCCCAGACCGTTACCGCCGACGAGGTCCGTGAGGTACTGCGCACGCATCTGGCGGAAGTCCTCTACTGCGAGCCCGAGGAGATCGGCGACGACACCGCCTTCCAGGACCTGGGCCTGGACTCCGTGCTCGGTGCCGAGGTCACGGCGGTGATCAACTCCCGCTACGGCCTGCAGGAGAAGGTCGAGGCGCTCTACCAGAACCCCACCCTCGCCGAGCTCGCCGAGCACGTGGCGCAGTGCGTCGGCCTGCCGCAGGGCGCGCGCTGACCCGGCCGCCCGGCACTCGGCAGAAGGCAGGGTTCCATGACACACGACGAGATCTGGGAAGTGCTGAGCCGGCACGTCCGGGACGTCCTGAGCGACGTCGAGGACGACGAGATCCACCCCGGGCAGAACCTGCGGGACCTGGGAGCCAACTCCCTCGACCGCATGGACATCCTGGTCGGTACCGTCGACGAGCTGCGGCTGACCGTGCCCACGGGGGCGCTCGCCGCCGCACCCACGCTCGGTGGTCTCGCGGAACTGCTCCACGCGCACTGCGAGCAGCCGTGAGCCCCTCACCGGTGCCGGACCGGCGGTGCCGGACCGGCATCGCGGTGACCTCGGCCGCGGTGCTGCATCCGGCCGCCGCCACCGTCACCGAACTGGACCGGGTGCTCCGCCGTGGGGAGCCGACGCTGCGCCCGACTCCCTTACCCGGCGCCGAACTTGTGGTCCCGGCCGCCCACCTGGACGGCTTCGACCTGCGGTCCTGGGCCCGGTCCCACTGCGCCGACCCGCACAGTCGCGACAGACTGCGCCGGGTCGCCGGACGGGCCACCCTCCCGGTGCGCACGGCCTGTTGTGTCGCGCTCGCCGCGTGTACCGCCGCCCGGCTGACCGATGCCGAAGCCCGTGACACGAGCGTGGTGATCGCGGGCAACAACCTGGCTCTGGGCCACCAGTCACGCGCGGCGGCCGCCTACGCCGCCGACCCGTCCACGGTCCGTGCCGGGCATCTGCTGGACTGCTTCGACACCGACGCGCTCGGCGCCGTGGGAGAGGTGACCGGGTGCGGCGGGGAGGGCTGGCCGATCGGCGGTTCGTCGGCCGCCGGCGCGCTCGCCCTGATCCACGCCACCCGTATGGTGGCGGCCGGTCAGGCACCCCGTTGTCTGGTCGTCGCGCCGGTCAACGACCTTTCCCCGGTGGAGATCGGCGCCTTCGTGAAGGCCGGGGCCATGACCCCGGTCACCGCGGGCGGGGACGCCACCGCGGCCTGCCGCCCCTTCGACGAGAGCCACGACGGCATCGCCGTGGCCCAGGTCGCGGCGGCCGTACTCATCGAGCCGGCGTCCGAGGCACACCGGCGCGGCATCAGGCCGCTGGGCCGGATCCTCGGCTCCGGCACGAGCACGGACGGCCGACGAGGCACCCGGCCCGACACCGACGGCCAGGTCCGGGCGATGCGTACGGCGTTGTCCGACTGCGGTCTCGCCCCCTCGGACATCGACTACGTCAACGCCCACGCCACCGGGTCGGCCGTCGGCGACGACAGCGAGGCGGCGGCCCTGGCCGAGGTGTTCGGCGCCGCCGGACAAACGGTCGCCGGATCAACGGCAGTTGAATCGACAGCCGCCGGCTCAGCAGACGTCGAAGGGCCGTGGGTCAACTCGACCAAGGCCCTTCTCGGTCACGGGCTGGGAGCCGCGGGGCTCGTCGAGGCCGTCGCGACCCTGCTGCAGCTCACCGGCGGCTACTGCCACGCCAATCCCCACCTGGCCAAACCGGTGCGGTCCGACCTGAGGTTCGTCACCGACACGATCACGCGTGCGCCGCTGCGTACCGCGTTGAGCAACAGCTTCGCCTTCAGCGGGATCAACGCGTCCCTCGTCCTGGGGCGAGCGGAGGAGGACTGCCCATGAAACCGGTCGGCATCGAGGACATCAGCGCCTATCTCGGCCTGGCCTATGTCGAGGTCGACGACCTGTTCCGGGCGCGGGGCATGGACACCTCCCGGATGGCGAACCTGATGATGCGGCGCAAGACGGCCGCGCTGCCCTGCGAGGACGTCGTCAGCTGTGCCGTCAACGCCGCCCGCCCGCTCCTGGACCGTCTCGGCGAGGGCGAGCTGGAGACGATCGAACTGCTGGTGGTGGGAACCGAGTCGGGGATCGACCTGTCCAAGTCGGCCGCGACGTGGATCCACGAGCTCCTGGGGCTGCCCCGCACCTGCCGCCTGTACGAGGTCAAACAGGCGTGTTACGCGGGCGTGGCAGCACTCCAACTCGCCGCGGCACAGATGGCGACCGCCTCCCGCGAGGACGCCCGCGCTCTGGTGATCGGCTGTGACGTGCCGCGTCTCATCCGGGGCAGCACGGCGGAACCCAGCCAGGGGGCGGGCGGGGTCGCCGTCCTGGTCGGCTCCCGGCCCACGCTGGCGACAGCCGAGCTGGGCGCTGCCGGATACTGCGGCTTCGACGTGACCGACGTCCGCCGTCCCACTCCGTCGGATCACATCTGGGACCCCGATCTGTCCCTCATGTCGTACGTGGAGTGCCTCAGGACCGCCTACGGCGACTATGTGCGGCGGCGCCCGGACACCGACTTCTTCGACTCCTTCGACCACCTCGTGTTCCACACCCCCTTCCCCGGAGCGGTCCGCGGGGCACACCGCTCGTTGCTGCGCAGCCTGGGGCGCTTCGCCCCGCAGCAGGTCGCGGAGGACTTCGGGCGCCGTCTGGAGGACTCCGTCCAGTACCCGGCGCAGGTCGGCAACATCTACGCCGGGACCACTCTCCTCGCCCTGCTCAGCCTGCTCGACCACGCCGACGCCGGCCCCGCGTCCCCGCGGCGCGTCGGGATCTTCTCCTACGGGTCCGGGTGCTCCTCGGAGTTCTTCAGCTACCTGCTCAACTCCCCGGGGGCGACGGGCGCGTCGGGTGTGGCGGAGGCCCTCGCCGCCCGCACCCGGCTGGACGTCGACGCCTACGACGAGATCGCCGACGCCTGTGACCCGTTGTGCGCCGGTGTGGCGGACTTCGAGGGCGACCTGTCGTTGGCGGAGAAGCTGGCGCCGGCCGTGAGCCCGGATCGCCCGTTGACGATGCTCGAACACATCGACGACCACGAGCGTCACTACGTCCGTCTCGGCGGGGGGCGGCCATGACCGGCGTCACCGTGACCCACCGGCCCGGACGGCTGCGGGCCACGCTCACCGGTCCCGTGCTCGGCGAGGACGTGGTCAAAGCGCTGATCGCGGCGCTGGAACAGGCCGAACGCACGCCCCGGGTACGGGCCTTCGTGATCGCCTCCGACGGTCCGGCGTTCTGCACCGGAATGCCCCTGAGCGGCGACCGGTCCACGGGCGACGTCCTCGGCGGCCTCGCGTCGGCACACGACCTCTTCACCGGCCTGGCGCGCAGCCCCCTGGTCACCGTGGCCCTCGTCGACGGGCAGGTCACCGGTGGCGGTGTCGCCCTCGTCGCCGCGTGCGACCAGGTCGTCGCCGGTCCCGAAGCCACGTTCAGGATCACCGAGTTGCTGGTGGGGCTGCTGCCGGCGGTGCTGCTCCCGGTCGTCGCCGAGCGCGTCGGTCACCACCGCGCCTTCTCGCTGGCGCTGACCGCACACCAGCTGGACGCCGCTGCCGCCGTCGGCATCGGCCTCGCCGACCGCGCGGCTCCGGAGCCGGAGGCCGAACTGGCGCGGATCATGCGCGAGGTGGGACGCACCACCCCGTCGGCCGTGGCGGCCCTCAAGCGGTACCGCGACGCCCTTCGGACCGGGCCCGGCAGTCTGGAGCAGGCGGTGGAAGCGATGCGTGAGCGCCTCGAAGATCCGGCCGGCCGGGCCAGGATGTCCCTGCTCGCGGAACAGGGGCTGCTGCCATGACACGCGCTCCCGGCCCCGTGGCGATCCGCCTGGAAGCACCTCTGGCCCATGTCACCCTCGACGACGCCGCCCACGGCAACCGCATCACACCCGCCGCGCGCACCGCCCTGCCCGCGGCTCTGGCGGAGGCGGCAGCGGATCCCGGTACCCGCGTGATCGTACTGAGCGGGCTGCCGGACGTCTTCTGCGCCGGCGGCACGCGCGAGGACCTGACCGCCGACGGTGCGGCCCGCACCCCGCACGGCTGGGACTTCGTACGGGCCGCCGCCGACTGCCCGTTGCCCGTCGTCGCGGCGGTGCAGGGTCATGCGATCGGGGGCGGACTGCTGTTGGCGCTCTACGCGGACGCGGTGGTCCTCAGCGATCGCTCCAGCTACTCCGCCAACTTCCTCACCTACGGCTTCACCCCCTGTCTGGGCGCCACCCACGTGCTCCCCACGGTCCTCGGACAGGCGCTGGGCACCGAGATGCTCTACACCGGCCGCCCCTACCGCGGCCGTGAACTCGCCGCCCGCGGCGCCGCGGTGAACATCGTCGCGCACGACAAGGTCCCCGCCCGAGCAGCCGCCCTCGCCCGACGGATCGCCCAGGCGCCGCGTACGACACTCCAGTTGCTCAAGCAGGAACTCACCGCACCGGAAAGGGACTTGGCCTTGGCAGCCCTGGAGCGTGAACTTCCCCACCACACAGCCACCTTGGACGACCCGGAGACCCGGCGTCGTATCGGCGCGCTCTACCCGCTCACCCACTCCCGGCAGTCCGAAGCAGGGAGCCCACGGTGACCATCGCTCTGCTCTTCCCCGGTCAGGGATCCCAGCACATCGGCATGGGCAAGGACCTCTTCGCCGCGTTCCCCGACCTGACCGAGCTCGCCGAGGACATCCTCGGCCACTCACTGCGCCGGCTGTGTCTCGAAGATCCGGACGGCGTCCTCGGGCACACGCGCTTCACCCAGCCCGCCGTCTACACCGTCAACGCCCTCGCCCACCGCCGGCGGGCCCTCGACGGCGGGGCCCCCGCGGATGTGCTGCTCGGCCACAGCCTGGGCGAGTACAACGCCCTGGAGGCCGCCGGGGTCCTCGACTTCGCCACCGGGCTGCGGCTCGTCGTCGAACGTGCCCGGCTGATGGACGCCACCCCGGGCGGCATGGTCGCCGTCAGCGGAATCGACAGCGACACGATCGAGGAGACGTTACGTCGGCTGGGCCCGCCCGGCCTGCACATCGCCGCGCTCAACGCACCCCACCAGGTGGTGCTCGCCGGCCCCGAGGAGGCGCTCCGCCAGGCCGTCCCCGGACTGCGCGAGGCCGGGGCCCGCGCCGTGACACGGCTCACGGTGAGCGGCCCCTTCCACACCCCCCATCTGACCGAGGCCGCCGAGGAGTTCGCCGCCGCCCTCATGGCCGTCCCCCGCTGGCGCGTCCCCTCGGTACCGGTCATCGCCAACCACACCGCCCTGCCCCACGCCGTCCCGCGCGTCGTCACGGACCTCACCCGCCAGATCGACCACCCCGTCCTGTGGGCCCCGTCCGTCGAACGCGTCCTCGACCGGGACCCGGACACCACGTTCGTCGAGATCGGCGGCAACACGACGCTGCTCTCCCTCGTACGGCAGACCCGCCGCCGACTTCGCCAAGACCGCCTCGCGGCCCGGCCCTGACCACATTCCGGAGGCAGACCATGCTCGCGGTATACGCCCAACACCCCTCGTCCGACGACCCGTTGGGCACCCTGCGCTTCGGGGAACGCCCGGCGGCCACCGCTCCCGACGACACCTGGACCGTCGTCACGGTCAAGGCCGCCGGCCTGAACCACCACGACCTGTGGACGCTGCGGGGTGCCGGACTGCCCGCCGACCGCTACCCGATGATCCTCGGCGGAGAGGCCAGCGGTATCGACGACGAGGGCAACGAGGTCATCGTCGGCACCGTCATCGCCGCACCCCAGTGGAGCCACGAGCCCGTCCGCGACCCCGCCCACACCCTCCTCAGCGAGGGAGCCCCCGGTACGTTCGCCGAGCGCGTCGCCGTTCCGCGCCATGTCCTCGCCCCCAAACCGGCCGGGTTCACGCATGCCGAGGCCGCCTGTGTCACCGGTACCTGGCTGACCGCGTACCGCATGCTCTTCACCAAGTCCGGCCTCGCCCCGGGAGACACGGTCCTGATCCAGGGAGCGGGCGGCGGGGTGTCCACCGCGCTGACCCGGCTCGCCCGCACGGCCGGTTTCCGGGTCTGGGTCACCAGCCGCAGCGCCGAGAAGCGCGCCGCGGCCGAACGGCTCGGCGCGCACGCCGCGTTCCCCTGTGGCAGGCCGCTGCCCGAGCCAGTGGACGCGGTGATGGAGAGCGTCGGACGCGCCACCTGGTCCCACTCCCTGCGCTCGGTCCGCCCCGGAGGCACGATCGTCGTCACCGGCGCCACCTCGGGCGCCGACCCGATCGCCCACCTGAACCGGATCTTCTGGAACGAACTGAAAGTCGTCGGCTCCACGTCCGGCACCCTCGACGAACTCCGCCGGCTCCTGGCCCTCATGACCCGGCACGGCCTGCGTCCGGACATCGCCGACGAACTCCCCTTCGCCGACGCCCGCAAGGGCTTCGAACGGCTCCTGGACGGCGAGGTCGTCGGCAAGATCGCCTTCCACTGGTGACCCGCGAAAGGCGCCTCGTATGAACCGCTCCGTCCTGATCACCGGTGGCAACCGCGGTATCGGCCGCGCCATCACGGAAGCCTTCCTCAAGGCGGGCGACCGCGTCGCCGTCGCGCACCGAGGCGGCGACGAACTGCCGGACACCCTCGACCTGCGGTGCGACGTCACGAGCACCGAGCAGGTCGACGCCGCCTTCACGGCCGCGGAGTCGGCCCACGGGCCCGTGGAGATCCTCGTCTCGAACGCCGGGATCACGGACTCCGCGCCGCTGGCCGCCATGGCCGAGGACCAGTTCGGCCGCGTCCTGGACACCAACCTCACCGGGGCCTATCGCGTCGCCAAACGCGCCAGCCGCGGCATGGTCAGGCTCCGGAACGGTCGGATGATCTTCATCTCCTCGGTGCTCGGCACGGGGGGCCGACGCGGTGCCGCCAACTACTCCGCGTCCAAGGCCGGCCTGGTCGGCCTCGCCCGCAGCATCGCCCGGGAGTACGCCGGTTACGGCATCACGGCGAACCTCGTGACGCCCGGCCTGGTCCGCACCGAGATGATGGAGGACATGCCCGAGGACATGCGCCTCCAGCTCCTGGACCGGACCCTCCTCAAGCGCCCGGCGGAACCGGAGGAGATCGCCGACGCCGTGCTCTGGCTCGCCGACGACAGATCCCGCTACGTCACAGGAGCGGAGATCCATGTCGACGGCGGCCTGAGCCTCGGCGCCTGACGCGCCGGGGACGCTACTGGGCGGGGTGGGTGATCGTGATGACCGCGCCGTGGGGGGAGTCCTGGGTGTCGTGGGCGGGGTCCGGGACGTGGGGCTCGGTGGTGATGGTGAACGCGTCGGAGGTGAGGGGGGAGCCGAGGTCGTGCAGGTGGGTGTTCAGGCGGTGGACGAAGAACTCGCGGATGTGGGCGGCGCGTTCGGTGGCGAGTTGGATCGAGCGGCCGAAGTGGGGCCGGCCGGAGAGGGACACGGTGGCGTGACCGGTGATCTGGACGGTGGGCAGCCCGTGTCCGGGGTCGGTGCGCTGTACGGCGTTCCGTGCGACGTCGCCGGCCAGTGCGTCGAGGTGGGTGGTCTGGGCGGGGTCGAGGGTGGGGGTGTCCTCGGTGGTGAAGGTGATGTCGTGGGTGAGCGCCGGGGCGGGTGGGGGTGCGGGTGAGACTGGGCGTGGGGGGGCTTGAGGGGACGTGGTCCAGTGGAAGACGTGGCCGGTCAGGGTGCGGCGGGTGCCGTAGGGGCCGGTGTCGTCATGGGGGTGGAGGGTGATGCGGACGGGCTGGCGCATCAGGGATGTGGGGCCGGTGAGTTTGGCCTTGCCCGGTTCGGTGGGGGGTTGGGCGTGCGGCAGGGACGCGTCGGGGGTGGGGCGGTGCGGGGTGCCGGGGGCGCGGGTGACGGGGCGCGTGGAGTCGTAGGTCTGGTCGCGGGTGAGGCGGGTGGTGGCGAGGGGGACGGAGAGGACCGGGTCCTCGGTGAGGACCGCGAAGTCGGCGGGGGAGACGGTCCAGTTGTAGGAGTTGGTGGCGGCCGTGGCCGATTCGTCCTTGACGGCGACGGAGAGTTCGTCGTCGGCGGCCTCGCGGCGGGTCAGTTCCTCGGCGGGGCCGATGGCCTCCATGGACACCGCGAGCGAGGTGCCCGGCACCCGGTACGGGCTGTCCGAGTTGCCGAGTTCGTGGAAGAGGGCGGGGAGCGACTGGCCGGAGAACATCTGGCGGATCGCGAACTGCTCCTCCAGCGTGAGGCGTTGTTCCTGGCTCAGGTCGTGGCCGGGGCCGAGCCGGGGGTCGGCGGTGAAGGTGGCCAGGAAACGGGAGACCGTGGCGGTCAGGTGCGGGGGGAGCATGGTGTGGGCCGCCCAGTGGGCCGCGCCGGCGCTCTGGGCGAGGGCCCAGGAGTAGTAGGCGCCGGTCTGGCCCAGTACGCCGTCGCCCCAGGGGCGCGGGGTCGCCTGGACCTGGACGGCGGTGTCGTGCAGGGCCTTGGTGTTGTCGAAGCCGACCAGGTCGTGCGCCCCGCGCAGGGCGTTCTGCCAGGCGGTGTACCGGGCGGGGTCGCGGAGGCGGCTGAGTTCGACGTCGAACGGGTGGTCGGCCGGCGGCGCGGCCGGATCGGCGGGGACGTGCGGGGCGCCGGGGTGGGGTGCGGCGGTCGCGTCCTGGGTGAGGGACTCCGGCACCCACGCCGTGGCCTGGTGCGGGCCCACGGCCTCCGGCTCCTTCGGCAGGTGTACGAAGCGGCCGGTCTCGGTGCGCCGGGTGACCGTCACCTCGTACCGCAGGTCCGTGGTGAACCGGGCGTTCGTGCCGCCGTATCCGGATGTCTTGTGGCCGACGGTGGTGGTCACGCCGGACTCGGCGCTGCTGCCCCGGCCGCCTTCGAGCGCGCCGGCGGGGGTGGCGGAGGCCGAGTTGAAGTGGGGCACCGGGGGGCGCACGGAGGCCCGCAGGTTGCCGTCGACGCCGAGCGTGCCCTTGGCGCCGGCCTTGCCCTTGACCGTGTGGGCGGCGGTGACGTCACGGGTGAGGGGGCGGTCGGAGCGGGAGCCGTCGTCGTGCCAGGCGTCGGCGATCCCGCGCACCAGCACCTCGGTGACGACATGCCCGGCGCGCGTCACCTCGACGTGCCGGTCCAGGACGCCGGGGCCGACGAGTTCGTCGTAACGGGCGGCGAGGCTGTCCGGCGAGTAGGTGTCGGCGAAGGGGAGGGCGGCCACCGGGACGGCCTCCTCGCGCGGGCCGCGCAACTGCTGGTCGATCTCGCGGAGCACGGGGTCGGTGTCGGGGAGTTCCACCAGGGCACCGCCCGAGACGCCCTGGTCCAGCAGGGTGGCGCGGAGTTCCGGGGGCGCGGGGGACGGGGCGGCGGGCATGGGGGCGGTGGGCGCGGTGTGCAGGCGGGTCACGTCCTCGTCGGAGAGGAGGACGTGGATGTCGTGGTCGCGGCGGACCGGGCGGCCCACGTGCGAGGCGCCGGACGCCTCGGTGAGACGGCCGGTGACGCTCAGCTCGGCCGTGGCCCGGTAGACGTGCCAGGTGCCGGTGTGGCTGACCTTGCGGGTCGTGCTGGTCTGCTGTTTGAAGGTGTCGACGTCGTCCCACTGGCCGCCGGCCTTGAGCTTGCCGCCGCCGCGCACCTGGAACGTGGTGGTCAGCGCGCCGGTCGCGGTCTCGGGGAACAGGCCGAAGTCCGGGCCGATGTTGCCCTTGAGGGACAACGACGTCTGGTCGGCGAGGGCGGTGGCCCCGCTCGCCTTCAGCTCCAGGTCGAGGGTGCTGTCCCCGGACAGGGTCTCCTGGTACGTCAGGTCGATCAGCCGGGTGCGCACCGACAGGCCCACGGTGTCGGGGGCCCGGCCGTCGCCGACGTGCCGGTCGAGCGTGTTGGCCCAGCCGGAGTGCGAGGCGGAGACCAGACCGGGCAGCTGGGCGTGGCCGGCCAGCGCCTCCACGGCCTCCTCCAGCCGGGGGACGGGTGACGGTTCCGCGTCGCCCGGCTCACGGGACAGGTACGCCTGTTCCAGCGCGGTCCGCGCCTGGCGCTGGAGCCCGGCCTCGTCGGCGACCCGCGTGACGGCGTGCAGCTGGGGCAGCCGGGTGGGCCGCAGATGGCGGGGCGCGGTGGCGGACAGCTCCGGGCGGCGTACCTCGACCCGCAGCCGGTCGTCGGCCGCGGTGGTCACGTCGCGCACCCTGTCCGAGCCCTGGCCGTCGGCGGGGCGCTCGGCGGGCAGGGTGCTCGGCGGGTCGCCCTCCCGGTGCGGGGCGACCAGGACCCGGTACGTCACCGGGTAACTGAACGCGTCCGCCGGTCCCTTGTGCTGGAACGTGCGCTTGGCCTGCGTCTCGCTGGACGCCACGGTCTGCCGGGACGGGCCGTACGAGCCGTCGACACCGGCGTTCCCGAACGCCCGTACGGTGTCCGGCGGGTTCAGCGCCCTGCGCACGTTGCCGCTGACACCGAGGGTGTGCTTGCTGCCCCGGGTCACCCCCTTGTCGGCGGCGTGGCCCCGGGCCACCGTGTCCTTCGCGGTTCCCGCCGCCGCCCCGTCGTGGTGGCCCGCCCCGGTGTCGGCGCGGACCACCACCTCGTACGTACGACCGGGCAGCCCCGGCAGATGGGAGGCGTCCAGGGTGATCCGGAAGGTGCCGTCGAGGAGCCGGTCGCCGTCGGCGCGCAGTCCGGACCGGGAGACGCGTTCGCGCAGCAGGCGCTGGTTCTCCATGGCCTGCGGGGTGACCCGGCCCGCCGTGCCGTCGGGCGGCGGCAGGATGCCGGGGGCCAGCTCGCGCAGCCGCTCGGTGATGTGCCGCTCCAGTTCCCGGGAACCGGGCACGTCGACGAAGGCGGTGCGCTGGGCGGTCAGGGGCTCACGGAGGCTTGCGGGGGCGGGGCGGGTGCCGGGGGCGTCGGCGGCCGGGGCGGGAGCGTGGGTGCCGGGGACGCCGGAAGCGTCGGCGGCCGGGGCCGGGGCGGTGGTGCGGGTGTCGGTGGGGGGTGCGGCCGGTTGGTGGCGGACGCGGATGACCTCGCCGGTGCGTACGGCGGGCGGGTTCTCCTCGTCGCGCGCGGGCGCGGGGTCGGGTTCCGCGCGGACCGCGTGCAGGCCGTCCGTGCCCGGGGCCAGCCGCTCGCGGAGCACCTCCAGCCGGAACCGTACGCCCGTCCTGACCAGGTCGCCGGTGCCCTTGTGCTCCAGGCTCCGCTCCAGCGAGAAGGTCTGCTTGCCCTTCTCCTGGTGGGCCTGGCTGTACGCGTAGGAGTAGCCGCCGGTGACCGTCAGCCAGGTCGACTCCTTCGTCGTACGGCTCTGCCACAACCGCCGCGCGCCGCCGCCGTTCAGGCCGAGGCCCCACCCGCTGGTGTCGGTACGGCCCGTGGCGTGCTCGCCGGTCTCCTTGCTGGTGACGGTGTCCTTGTCGGCGACCGTGCCCTCGCGCACCGACGTCTCGGGCTCCAGGGTGAGCCGGAGCCAGGCGTGGCCGCCGCCGGTGAGGTCGAGCCGTTTGGAGGTCAGGCCCCAGCCGGCGGCGTGCTCGAAGCCGTCCACGACGTTCTTCGGGGACAGGAACTCCAGGATGTCGTTGTGCGCGGTGCCGTCGGGGCGGGCCTCGCCCGGGAGATGGCGGAAGACGTCCTCGCGCAGCGCGCCCAGGCCGGTGACGTCGAGCGGACGGCCCTCCGCGCGGTCGGGGCGGTCGCTCTCCCAGCCGTTCCAGCCGGTGGCGCGGCCGTCCGTCGGGGCCCGGTCCGGGCGGGTGATCTCCGCGGTCACGTCGGCGGCGACGGGGGCACCGGCGGGCCGGGGGAGCGGGCGGCCGTCGGGGCCGTTGACGGTCGCCTCGTAGCGGAAGCGCGAGACGTAGGTGTCGGTGGGGCCGGTGAGCGAGGTCTTCGTGCCCGTCTCGGCGCCCGTCTTCACCGAGGTGTCGGTCGCGTGCGTGGCGCCGCCCGCCTTGACGGAGGGGGTGATCAGGGCCAGCCGGTCGCCCTGGGAACCGTCCGGGCGGATCACGGTCGGGGCCAGGTCCAGGCCCGCCTCCGAGGCGGTGAGCGAGGTCTTCTTCGGCTCGGGCGCGCGCTTGGCCTCGGCGGACCGGTCGAAGCTCTTGCCGTCCCTCTCCTCGGCCGTTGCCTGGTCCCCGCGCAGGTGCCATCGGCCGGGGCGGGCCGTGAGCGTCACGTCGTGCAGGGCGCCGGCCACCCGGATCTGGAAGCGCCAGCCGCCGTTGACCATCTGCTCGTGCCGGGTCCGGAAGTCGGCGGGGTCGAACTCCGCGTCGAGCTTCTGGACGACCTGGCGGTCGGTGCGGTGCGCCTCGGGCAGGGTCGCCAGGACCTGGGCGCGCAGGTCCTCCGGGCCGGGGGCGTCGGTGATCCGGATGCCGGCCAGCGACTGCTGGTGCCGGTCACCGAGCCGGGCGGGCGGACCGGGCGGCTCGGGGGGCTCGGGGGACGGCGCGGTGTGGTCCACGGTCTCGGGGGCACCGGCCCGGTGGGGGTCGTCGTCCGGCGGACGGGGGGTCGAGGGGTCGCCCTCCGGCTCCACGACCATCGGCTCGGGCTCGGCGGCCTTGACGGCATCCCCGGTGACCGTCCCGGGGTTGACGACCGGTTCTACGACAGGTTCGACGACGGGGTCCACGACAGGTTCGACGACCGGCAGCACCTCGGGCTCACCGGACCGCACACCGACCGCGGCCTCGGGCTCCGGCGAGGGAAGAACGGGGTACTCGGCACGGGGGAGGGGGGACGCGTGCGTGAGGGGCGACTCGGCGCGGGTGAGGGTCGGCGGCTCCGCCTGGCGGGTGGTGGATTCGGCGTGGGGGAGCGGTGCGTCGGCGTTGATGAGGGGCGGCTCGGCCTGCCGGATCGGTGAGTCGGCGATGGTGATGGGCTCCGTCGGCGGGAGCGGTGACTCGGGGTGGTCGGTCGGCGGCTCGGGCCGGCCGGTCGGTGGTTCCGCCGGTGCCGGCCGCGGCTCCGGGGCCGGGCCCCTGAAGCGGAACTCGGCCGGGGCGTGGACGAGTTCCGCGTTGTTGACGTCGGGGCGGAAGCGGAGGAGGGGTTCGCCGCCCTCCTGGTGGGACTCCACGATCTTGCTGAAGATGCCCTTGCTGAAGGGCGTGGTCGGCTCCCAGTCCATGTGCGCCCCGTGCATGACGGCCATGTCGTTGGTCATCATGGTGCCGACGACCTCGTTGTACGGCTCGCCCTGCAGCCGGGTACCGCCCGGCGTGCTGATGTCGAACACGTCGTGGTCGCCGGTGATCTCCCGCCACTCCCCCTGGCCGTCCCGGCCGAACACCAGACCGTCCTCGACCTTGAACCGGCCCTCCTCGGTGAGCTGGTCCATGACCGGCGCCAGCGTCCTGAACTCCTCGTCGCGCTGGGCGTGCCGGGCTTCGAGCTTGTTCCAGGTCGCGTCGTCGAGGCTGCCGCGCTCGGGCAGCACCGGCTGGAAGTAGCCGATCAGACCGCGGTGTTCGTCCTTGGCTCCAAGCCTGACGTCCAGGTCGTTGACGGACTTCGCCTTGATGTCCTTGGGCTTGGGCAGCTTTCCCTCTTCGAGCCATCCGGCGGCCGTCGGATTGGTCGGCCGGACGTCGATCACGAGATTGCGCGCCTGCGCCAGACTCTTGAACCTGTCGAAGTTCTTCTCCGGCATTCCGTAGTGCGACCGTGCCACGGCCGGGGCCACCGTCCGCGGGGATTCGTGCTCCGGCGCGGGCGCGGGCGTCTGCGCCGTCGTGTCCGTGATCTGGATGTCAGGTACGGACGAGTGCTCCGTGCCGGTGTCTCCCTGCTGATCGGTGTCCGGAGAGTGCGTCTGCAGGCCGCTGCCACCGGCCACGGGGGCGCGGGGTGCGGCCTCGTCGGAGGGCGGAGCGGACGCCTCTCGGGCCACCTGCAGCACGGGGGGCGTGTCCGTTCCGTGGAACACGGCCTCCACGCCGTCGGACATGGCGAGGAACTCGTTCTCGGACTCGTACAGGAAGAGGGTGTGCTCGGGCGTCCCCTCTTCCGGTGCTCTGCTCTGCAGGTACGTTCCGAAGACCTGGTGCAGCGGAATCTCCTGCGAGGTGACCCAGAACGCCCCCAGCGTGTGGTTCTCGGTGTCGTTCTGGTCCTTGTACGGCGACATCAGGCTGTACGAATCCGCGGGCCCGCGCCGCAGATTGATCCGGGCGCCGATGTCCGGGGTCCGGTCACCGTTGGCATCGTCCACCACGGATCGCTTGTCCAGGCGCAGGAGTTGGACGACGCCCCGCTCCGGGTCCACGTTCGGCATTTTCACCCGGGTCAGGATCTCGTGGGTGAAGACGTGCTGGGCCACCATGCTCCGCACGTATTCCGGGGCGAAGTCCAGCACCGGGAGGGCGTCACGGTGGCCCGGGTAGGGGGCATCGCTGTTCTTGACCTCCGGGCCGTCGAGCCGAGACATGTAGAAGCCGTCGGGATGCTTCGCCGGACGGAAATGGCTCACCATCACCTTGAAGCGGAGTGACTCGCTGTTGTTGGAGCCGGCCGACTGGCCCACAGCCCAGTGCGCCAGCCAGTTGCTGTCGCCGCCGTTCCTGTTCAGCCAGGCGTGGAACTGCTCCGACACACCGCCAGGTCCATGCAGCGAACCGCCGATCGGCCCCGATGGATCGGTCGGCGAGACCAGGGCATACGACGTCACGACGCCCGCATCGATCTCGGACCGGTCACCCCAGCGCTCGTTCACGACCAGTTCCCGCGGCAGGTTGTCCAGGAAGCCGTCCTCCGCCATCAGCATCTGCACGTGCAGGAACTCATCGCGGTACTCGGGCCTCCAGCCGTCTTGCTTCAGCGACGACTCCACCTTCAGCAGACGTTCGGCACGCTCTCGTTCCGGATCGCCCGGCTCCTTCGCACGGACGGTCTCCTCCGCCCGCTCGGTGATCAGCCGAAGCCGGTACTCGGCCGCATGCGCCATGGCCCGGTACGCGTCATTCCGGTAATCCCACTGCGGCCAAGCGCCTTGCTCGTTCTCCTCCAGGAGACCTGTCACCTCACTTTCGTGGGAGTACGCCGCCGGAAACGTACTGATGTTCTGCGCGGACCGGTGCTCCTGGACGACCAGACCGAAATAGACGAAGGGATCGTCTCCCCACAGCGCGCGTGCCTCGAACGGCCCGGACGGCAACGACTCCAGCAGGGGAACGTCCGGGGCGGGCACGGTCGCCTCTTCCGGGACCGCCTGGTGTCCGGCGGCATCGGTGTGCTCGGTGTGCCCTGTCTGCTCCTCGGTCTCCGGTGTCCCCGGGCGGTCCGGGCCCTGTCCTTCGGCGTCCGTCCCCGTCCCCGGCCCGTTGCCGTGCTGCGCCATGTCGTGGGTGGGAGCCGGTGCTGTCCAGCGGGACGGCCCCGGCAGCGCAGTGGCGCCGCGGGTGGCCGGCGTGTCGCTTTCGGCGTCGCTCCAGTCCGTCTCCGGCTCCGACTCCTCGTCGGAGTCGTGCTGCAGCCGCCGATTCCTCATTGCGTTGTCGAACGCCCTGGCGAGATCTGCAGGGGTCGTGGTGCGCGGGTCCGTGACCGCCGACGCCTTCTGCCCGGAGCCGTCGAGCGGCTCGTAGCGTGACGGATCGGAGACCGGGTCGACCCAGGTGTGACTGCGCTTGTGGGGCGTCGCCGTGAGGCGCGTCTGCTCCCACTCGGCGTCGTGCGCGAGCCCCGGGTCCTCGCGGTGCAGGTCGCCGACGACAGCGGCGACCAACTGCAGATGACGGTCGCGCAGACCACCCCTGCTCAGCCCCTCGGGCGAGTCGGCGTGGAAGTTGCCCAGCAGACTGCCCTCGACCTGGGGGCGGTGCGGAACGGCCTCGTCGCGATACTCGTCACGCAGTCCGAGCACCTGGTGACTCAGCTCATGGGCGTATTCGACGGGTTCCGCGTCCGCCCGCCACCTCCGCTGGTCCATGACCCCGTCACGGCCGACGAGATCGACCGTCAGGTGCGCCTCCTCATGGGGCGCCGCACGCTCCACGGTGACATGCAGCCGGTCACCGCCACCGGGAAGGTGGTCCGGGCCGGGCAGGCGGTACCCCGGCGCGTTGAGGTACTGCTCGACGCCGGCCGACACCTTGGCCCAGACGGCATCCGTGTCGTGCCCCTGGCCGCCGTCCCGGAAGGCGATCCGCACCGTCAGATCGGTGACCGGCTCGCCCTGGTACACGAACCGGCGGGCCTCGAAGGTGGAGCGCACGACGAAGCGGGGCGTGCGGTCGAGCGTCATCCGGGGCGCCGGATCCCGTCCGGCCCGGTGGCCGCCGGGGGGCGGGGTGGGGTCCGGAGTGGGGTCGGGGGTGGAGGCGTGGGCGGCGGCCTGCCGGTGGGGTACGGCGGCGCCGTCATGGCCGGGTGCGGCGGTGGCGCCGGCGGTCGCGGTCGCGGTCGCGGTCGCGGTCTCCGATACGGCGGCGGTCGTATGCGAGGTGCCGTCGGCCTCGGTGTCGGTGACGCCCGTGGTGGCCGACGAGGATGTGGTGACGGTACTGGACTCCGTCGGCCTGGCCGCGCCCGCGGTGCCGGTGGTCTGCGTGGTCCGGGCGGATTCCGGGCCGGTCGTCTGGGTGCGGGTGGCGGCGGACGGCGGGGTGTTCGTCTCCGTCTGGGTACGGACCGAGGTGCCGGACTCGTTACGGGCGGCGGATACGCCGGTCTCCGTACGGACGGACGGCGCCGATCCGGTCGTACCTGTACTCGTGCCGGTGCTGATCCCGGTGCCGCGTTGCCCACCCGTGCCCGCCGTGGACGGGCGGGCGGTTCCGGCGGCGGTGGTGGTGCTGGTGCCGCCTGTCGTCACGCGGGTCTGCGAGGTGGCCGTCGTACCGGTACGGGTGGCCGTCCCGCCGTCGGCGTGGGATGTCGTCGCGCTCGACGTGGACGTGACGGTGGTCGTGAACCCCGGCAGCCCCTGCTCGTGTTGGTGCTCGTGCTGAGCGGTGGCGACGGACGAGGACGAGGACGATGACGTGGAGGTCGTGGTCGACGTGGATGTGGACGTGGACGTGCTGTGGGGCGTCTCGGTGCTGTGGTGGGTGGTGGAGCTCTGCCCGGTGGCTGTCGCTGTGGCGGTCGCGTTCTTCTCGGTGGCCGCCGTGCTCTGCGTCGAGTCCTTGAAGGTCCCGGTGTCGGACAGGTGTTCCGTCTTCTCGGCCGAGACCAGGCCGGGCAGGTCGGACAGGTCGGCCAGGCCGGACAGGTTGATCTTGAGCGCGTCCGGGACGTCCACATGGACGGGGTCCACCTTGACCGTGTCGTCCTTGCCGCCGAACCGCCGCTTGCCGCCACCGCCCAGCGCGCCCAGCGCACCCGCGCTGATGGACGTGCCGAACTCGTCCTCCCCGCTGTGGTAGATGCCGTACATGATCCCGGAGGTGCCGATGCCGGTGGCCGCGCCGAGGATGGCCTTGCCGAGCAGCGAGTGCGCGAACTTCGGCGCGAGGACGCTGCCGGCGCCGAAGAAGAGGCCGCCCACGGCCCCGCCGATGGCGCCCGACACCACGGCGGAGACGGTGTTGTCGGTGGACCACTCGGTGCGGTCGCCCTTGAGGAACTGGATGGTCTGGACGGCTACGTCGAGGCCGACGTTCATGGCGACACCGGTCGCGACCGAGATGAGCAGCCGGCGCAGGATCATCTTCACCGCGACCCGGGCCGCCGTGATGGCCAGCGGGATGACCTCGGGCGCGAAGAAGATCCACTCCGCGATCTGCGCGGCCAGCAGGATGAGCTGGCCGAGGATCATGTACTTGGAGTACTCGACCTGGACGGCGGTGTGCTTGCCCAGCTTGCCCAGCTGGTTCGCCGACTCGGCCATCTCCGGGAGGCTGGCCTCCAGTTGGGTCACGAAGGCCCGGAACTCGTCGGCGACCTGCCCGCCCACGCTCTCCAGGACCCCGTTGCCGGACGCGCCGATCTGCCCGCTGATGCCCTTGAGTTCTTGGGCGGCGTCGTTCCACGCCTGGCCGAGGGCATGCAGGTTGTCCTCGTCGCCCTTGGGCCAGGCCTGACCGACCGCCAGCCGGGCGACCCAGGCCAGCTCGGGGGGCATCTCGACGCTCATACCGGAGAGTTCACCGCCGGGTGCGGTGCGGCGAGGAGTCGCCGCCGCCCGTCGTCACGGAGTCGGTGGCCGGCGTGATGGCGTGCAGCGCCTCCACGTTCGCCTCCTCGGTCCGGGCGTACCCCTTGGCCATGGTGCGGATGCCGTCGACCGTGCTGTCGAGTACGTTGCCGACGCCCGTGATGCCCTTGCTGAGCTGCCGCTTGGGCTCCGCGTACTGCTCCAGGAACTGCCGTCCGCTCTCGTCGTCGCCCCAGCACGCGCCGAGCGACTCCAGCCGGCCGTCCAGCTTGGTGGCGATGGAGCGGATCCGCGCGGCCAGCTCCTGCATCTGCGGGGCGGACTGGCCGAGCCGGGCGGTGTCGACGGAGAAGGTGTTGTCACTCATGGGTCTCTCCCTGGAAGCCGTGGTCGACGTAGTCGCGTACGGAGTCCGGCATCGCCGGGTCCTCGGGCAGTACGGCGGCCGGGTCGACCCGGCCCTGGAGCAGGTCCGGCACGGTCACCCCGGGCGGCAACTGCTCGGCGAGCACGCCCGCGACGCCTTCCAGCGCCTCGGCCCGTGCCTGCCGCAGGGTGGTGAGCAGTACGTCGGCCAGCTCCTTGGGCGCCATCCGGCGGTAGGCGCCGGTGGGGAACTCGATGGCGGTGACCTCCCCCTGGGCGCCGACGGTGATCTTCACCGTCTGCCGTGGGGCGGTCACGGTCGCCGTCGTCTCGTTGATCCGGCGCCGGGTCGCGGCGGCCTCGTCGCGCTGGCGGCGGTACTGGTCCAGCAGGTCCTCGATCTGCTGGTCGTACGGGCTGGGCACGGGAACTCGTCTCCTCTCGGGCCGGGTCAGAGGGTGGCGGTGGAGTCGCCGGGGACGGTTCCCCAGGTGCTCTGGTGCTGGACCAGCAGGTCCGCGATGCCGCGGGCGTCCGGTTCCTCGTCCGGTTCCTCCCCGGCCTCCGCCGACTCCTCGGGCTCCTCGGGTTCCTCCGGTGCGGGGCCGCCGTCGCCGCACATCGCCTCGCCGAGGAAGGCGGTGCCGGTGCCGGCCTGTGCCCCGGTGGCGGTGCGGTCCGGCTGCCAGGTGGTGCGCGGCTCGGCGGACTCGGCCTGCTCGGGGTCCGCCTCCCGCTCGCGGTCACCGTTCAGCGCCCACAGCAGGGGGACGAACGCGGCCGCGCCGGCCCCGGCCTCCCACACGGAGAAGTCCTCCTCACCGTCGTCGCCGTCGTCGCCGTGGTGGTCCGCGGTCAGGGGCAGACCGTCGGATCCGACGGCCACCGGTGCAGTGCGGGGGGCGGTCGCGGTCTCGGTCTCGGGGGCGATGCCCGTCGCAGGCTCCGCCGCCGTGCCCGCTTCGGCCGCTGCCGGCTCTACGGCGCCCTGCCCGGCGTTCACATCGGTGCTCTCGGCGGTGCTCTCGTCCGCGTTCCCGTCGGCGTTCTCGGCGGTGCTCGTGTCGGCCCGGTCGTCCGCGCGGCGCGTGGTGGCGCGGGTCGCGGGGCCCGTGGTGGTGCCGAATCCGGGCAGGTACGGCACTCCGGGCAGGGCTCCGGTGGGCGAGCCGGCCTCGTCGTCGCCGGACTCCTCCGCGCCTTCCCAGGGTTCGGCGCTGCCGTCGAGCAGCCCGGAAGCGTCGGTGCGTTCGCCGGCGCCGTCCCGGCCCGCGCCGGGGGCGCCGCCCATGCCGCCCATGGCCGGCAGATACGGCATCCCGGCCGTACCGAGGCCTTCGCCGCCGGCCGCCGTGCCCAGCTCCGAGCCGACCTCGTCGCCGGGGGCCTCCTCGCCCTCCCAGGGGTCCGCACTGGAGTCGAGCAGCCCCGAGGCGTCCGTGGGCTCGGAGGTGAGACCGGCGCCGTTCGCCCCCGCACCGCCCATCCCCGGCATGTACGGCATCCCGGAGGACGTCGCCAGCTGGGAGGGGGAGAGGGCGTCGGAGGACAGGCCGTCGGTGAGGCCGTCGTCCACTCCGCCGGTGAGGCCGTCGCCCAGGCCGTCTCCCAGGCCGTCGTTCAGCCCGGTGTCGCCGAAGGCGGCCGGGTCGGCCGTGGACAGACCGCCCAGCGAGCTCTCGCCGTCGGCTCCGAGGCCGCTGTTGCCCAGCCCGGACAGGCTGCCCAGGCCGGGGAAGGAGAGCGGGTTGAGCGCGCTGTCGATGGCCGAGGGGTCGAGGCTGCCGAGATCGCCCAGGCCGCCGAGATCGCCGATGCCGTCGCCGCTGCCGAGCCCGCTGTCCGCACCGCCGTCCAGGCCGAGGTCGCCGGGGTAGGAGGTGGGGTCGCCGGAGCCGTCCAGACCGGCGAGGTCCCCGATGTCGCCGATACCGTCGCCGGTGCCGTCGCCCGTGCCGAGCCCGCTGTCCAGGTCGGTGTTGGGGTAGCCGGAGAGGTCCGACAGGTTTCCGTTGTCGCCGAGGTCGCCGAGGCCGGAGTCGGACCCGCCGCCCAGGTTCGCATCGGTGTTCGGATCGCCGTTCGGGTCCGGAAGACCGTTGTCGTCACCGGAGTCGTTCGGGTTGTCGGTCGGCGAGGTCACCGGGGTCGGGTTCACGATGGCGTCGGTGGTGACCTGATAGGAGTGCGCCAGGTTCTTGAGCACGGCGCGCATGTCGTCGGTCATCATCGCGACGAGTTCGGGCTTCTGGCTGATCGGGATCAGCCCGTCGGACATCGGCGTGACGCCCATCTGCTGGGCCTCGTTGGCGTAGAACACGTCGATCTCCGCGAGCTTGTTCTGCGCGCTCTGGAACGCGATCGCGTTGTTGGCCAGCTGGTGCGGGACGGAGTGGTCGCCGGTCGAACCCCCGGACAGCACATCGGCGTTGGCCTTCACCTGCCGGGAGAAGTTGGTCATCATGTCGAGGAACGAGTCGGCGGCCGTGCCGCCCCACGGGCCGTTGTCGCCGGCGAGCGCCTTGGCCTGGTCGACCAGGCTCTTGGTGACGCCCTCCAGGGTCAGTTGGATGTGGTAGAAGGCGTTGGCCGCGTCCAGCAGCGACTGCGGGTTGGCGATGGAGCGGGCGTGGGCCAGGTTGGCGTCGGTCGAGACTCCGGACGACATGCCGTAGACGGCGGCCTTGATCTGCTTCCAGTCCCAGTTGTCGTAGTCCGTGACGCTTCCGTTGGACGAGCCGTCGGGATCACCGAAGATCGCTCCGTCATCGCCCTGGTGGAAGCCGCCGCTGTTGTAGTCCGGCACTTTCGCCCTCCCGCCGAGCGCGCCTAGGTGGTGCTGTTCGAGTTGCCGTTACCGGTGTTGCCGTTGCCGTTGCCGTTGCCGGTATTGCCGTTACCGGTGTTGCCGTTACCGGTGTTGCTGTTCGAGTTGCCGTTACCGGTGTTGGTCGTCATGTTGTTGCCGCCGTTGGACGTCATCATCGTGTTGAAGTCGGCGGTGGTCGTCGTGAAGGCGTCCGAGAGGTCCTGGGCCGTCATGTTGTTGGCGTCCTCGGTCGTGGCGTACTTCTGGCTCAGCCCCCGTACGCCGTCCCGCAGGTCCGTCAGGCCCCGGACCAGGGCCGACAGTGCGTCGCTGTAGCTCTTCTTGAGACCTGCGTCGGCGTTCGGGCCGTTGATCGTCGTACGCATCACGTTGGCGTGGTAGAAGGCGCCCGGCGCGACCGAGACATCGGTCAGATCGGTGGCGAGCTTGCGCACCGGCTGGATCAGCAGGTCGATGTTGGAGGCGAACAGGTCCAGCGACGGCGTGCTGACCGAGGTCCCGTCGTGCCCGTCGCCACCGGGTACCGGCGGGGGCACGAAGGGGTGCAGGTCGGAGAGGATCCCCTGGGTGTGCAGGACGTCGGTGCCGCCGTGGTAGTGCTGGTCGTCGCTGCTGCCGGTGGTGGTGACCAGGGTGGTGGTGTTGTTGTTGTCTTTGTAGTCGTTGGGGTTGATGGTCGGGTCGTTGTTGCCGACGTTGTCGTCCTGACCGGTGGTGTGGACGTAATCGGTCGCCACCTCACTGCTCCCAGAGACTCACGCCGTGCCGCTCACCCGCGTAGTAGGACTCGTTGATCTGGCCGAGGGCGTTGGTGGCGTTCTGGGCCTGGGTCACCATGTCGGCTGCGGCGGCGTCCCACTTGGCCTTGGCGACGTCGTAGGTGGCGCGGGCGTCGCTGGTCCACTCGCTCAGGTGCACCTTGGCGCTGTCGTCCAGCTCGCTCAGCGCCGCCTGGATCTTCCCACTGATCGCGGTCATCTCGCCGATCACGTACTCGACCTGGTTCATGTTGACGGTGTACGTAGGCATGGGTCGCTCCTTGTGTGTGTGGGGGTGGTGGGGACCGGAGGTCAGAAACCGGGCAGCGGGGCCGACATGGTCTTGCTCAGCTGGCTGGCCGCGTCCGTGGTGTTCTGGTGCGTGGTGTCGTAACTCCCGGTGTTGGCCTGGAGCTTCTGGAGCATCAGCTCCAACTGCTGCTTCACCGTGCCGAAGTCGGTGAGCCAGGTGTCCATGGCGCTCTGGAAGGTGGTGGAGGCGTCACCGGTCCAGCTGGAGCGCAGCGCCTCGATCTGGCTCTGCATCTGGGTGTACGTGCCGTTGACCTCGTCCAGGGCGGTCTGGAAGCTGCCCTGGGCGGTCCGCATGCCCGAAGTGTCGACCGATGTGTTCGTGTTGGCGGCCATGGCCGTTCCTCTCGTGCCGGGGACGTGGGGGTCGTCGTTCGTGATGGTGGTCCGGGGCCGCGCCTGGCAGGGGCCGGAATCCGGACTCGCTGCCCCACCGGCCGTGATTTTCTGTCCCTGCGGCCCGTCAGCCGGCCACCAGCGCGTCCTCCAACGGGAGTTCGCCCGCCAGGTCGGCGAGGACCAGCGCGGGGGCGCCCGCGCGGGCGGCGATCCGGTCGGCCAGCCGGTGCGCGCAGTACGCGCCGTGCGCCGGGTCCTGCGCGGCGAGCGCCGCGAGGACGTCGTCGGGTACCTCGAAGCCGAGGACCGTGAGCCGCCGCCGGGTCAGCTCCGCGAGACCCGCGCCGGTCCAGGCGGGCAGCCGCAGGTACTCGGCGAACGTCCCGGCCAGATCGGTACGGGTGCGCAGCAGCTCCATCAGGCGCGGGGCGCCGCCGCAGAGCACGAGCACCGGGCCGTACGGGCCGCGGGCCGCCGTCTCCGTGGTCAACGCGTCGACGACAGCGTGCCGTTCGGCCTCCGGCCGGGACTCGAAGGCGGGGTCCGCCGCCACCGTCAGCAGGCCGCCGGCCGCGCGCCGGAACACGTCGGCGAGGAACGCGCGCGGCTGGTTGGCCCAGCGGGCCGGGACGGCCGACAGCGGTACGTGCGTGAGCGCGCCGGACGCGACGATGCCGAGCTCGCCCAGCGCTCTGCCGTACGCGGCGGCCACGGCCCGGCGTCCGCTGCCCGGGGGGCCCTCCAGCACCACGTCCGCGAGACCTGCGGTGCCTTGCCCGAGCTTGACGAGCGTGTCCAGGCGGGCGGCCAGGGCGTCGGTGACGGGGGTGAGGGAGGTGAGGGCGGTGAGGTGGCGGGTGGCCTCGGCTTCGCCTTCGGCCTTTGTGTTCCCACCCGCACCACCCGTGACAGTTTCGTGGTCGGGTGCGGGTGGCCCCTGTGGGGCGGAATCGCCGTCGGCGGCTGCGGCTGCGGGCGCCGGGGACGGCGGCGGAGGCGGAGTCGGTGCGGGTGCGGGTGCGGGTGCGCGAGTCGGTGCGGGTGCGGGTGCGGGTGCGGGTGCGGGTGCGGGTGCGGGTGGGGGTGGGGGAGGCGGAGTCGGTGTGGGTGGTGGGGGAGCGGGGGCTGTGGGGG
>NZ_JAGXJL010000249.1:0-294 GCF_019091475.1 Streptomyces sp. GbtcB6
GCAGCACCCCCAGCCATGGTCATGGAGACGACATCGCACAACCCGCACAACCGAAGGGGGTCCGCGTGACCGAAGTGGAGTTGGTGGCCACGGCGTTGGCCACGGGGGCGGCGGCCGGACTCACCGACACCTCACGAGGAGTCGTCCACGACCTCCACGTCATCCTGAGGGAGACGGTCCGCCGACGACTGTCCGACGGCGACGACGACGGAGGCGGCGGCGTGCGGGGCGGATACGGCGTACGGGTGTTGCACGCGTACGAGACGGATCCCGACGTGTGGCGGACCCGGCTGC
>NZ_JAGXJL010000250.1:0-291 GCF_019091475.1 Streptomyces sp. GbtcB6
AAGCTTGTCCTAGAGGTGCAACTCCTTGACCGGAGAAACCATAGACAGGCTGAAGGCATGGAGTTAAATCCTTGAGCTGGAGCCCCATCTTCTCGTAAGCAGTCTTAAACAAAATATTTGAAGAAGCCCCATTATCGATCATGGTTCTGGTTTGCTATCTGGACTTCCACGACCAGCGGGTCGTTGTGCGGGAATTTGATCTAGACAACATCTTCATCGTTGAAAGTTATGATGGTTGGCACTCCTGCGCGTGGAACTTTGGGCTTCCTGCGTCGGGCCGTGTACGACAAC
>NZ_JAGXJL010000251.1:0-288 GCF_019091475.1 Streptomyces sp. GbtcB6
TTAGAACTTTACGAACGAATTATAATTTATCGAAGCGGAATTAGAATTAATTATATAAAAGAATCTATAGGCGGAAGTAAATAAATATCGTTGGAAGAAGAAATTAATCTTCTAACCTCTCTTCGTTCTATTATAGAAGTAGGAAAGGAAAATATAAATAATAAAGAATTAGAGGACGAAGAATCGTTTTTACTACTTCCCTTAACGGGTCTTATAAATATATATTAGAATAGAGGAAGGTCGATAAGGGTATTAAGGCTATTATATAATTAGTACTAAAAGAGGATC
>NZ_JAGXJL010000252.1:0-287 GCF_019091475.1 Streptomyces sp. GbtcB6
ATGCAGTGTATTTGGCATGATTCTCCCGAGGAGTCTGTCCGGATTTATCAGTGAACTTTCCTTTCTTCCCGTTTCCTTGCTTGTGGTTGTTGCCTGAACGCTTGCCACTTGAATTGCTGGAATATTAGGGAAGCTGGGCGGACATTCCAGTAGAAGGAACCTTCGTTTTGTTCGACTTTTGCTCACCTTCTGCTCGCTGAATGGCTTCTTCGAGCTTGATGAAACCTTCAGCCCGGTCAAGGAAATTACCCATTGAGTCGACCGGTCCGTTTTTCCTTATATCCTTC
>NZ_JAGXJL010000253.1:0-282 GCF_019091475.1 Streptomyces sp. GbtcB6
GAGTGCGCCGAGGACCTCGCCGAGGACGGCGTCGTCTACGCCGAGGTGCGCTACGCCCCCGGGCAGCACCTGGAGCAGGGGCTCTCCCTCGAAGCGGTCGTCGGGGCCGTCAACGAGGGCTTCCGGCAGGGCGAGGCCCTCGCCCGGGGGAACGGCCGGCGGATCCGGGTCGGCGCCCTGCTCACCGCCATGCGGCACGCGGCCCGCTCCCTGGAGATCGCCGTGCTCGCCGACCGCTACCGGGACCTGGGCGGGGCGGGCTTCGCCTTCGCCGGGGCCGCG
>NZ_JAGXJL010000254.1:0-280 GCF_019091475.1 Streptomyces sp. GbtcB6
CAGCCGGGCGGTCTCCACGAGCAGTTCGACGCCGGTGTCCCGTTCGAAGTCGGTGTCGCCGCTGGCGGCGACATAGCGGACCACCGCGTCGGCGACGTCGGCGTTGACGTGGAAGGCGGCGGTGCCGGCCGGCCAGGAGGCGGAGCCCTCCGAGCCGGCGATCGTCCGCCAGGGGAACGCGGCCCCGTCCAGACCGAGCTGGGCGGGGCGTTCGCGGGCGGCGGGCAGGGTGTTGTGCCGCCAGCGCAGCGCCTCGGCGACGGCACCGGGGGCGGTGTGG
>NZ_JAGXJL010000255.1:0-280 GCF_019091475.1 Streptomyces sp. GbtcB6
TCTATTATGATTAGGCTATGTCTTAGTTCTAGTGTACTCTAGTTACACAGGGGGCCTATGTTAGGTTTTCTTTCTAGAGCTTCCGGCAGAATAATCATATGGATAGCAAAGGTTACAAATCCCAAGACCAGAGTCAAGGGGGAAATTGTTAGGATTTACTCTGAGGTTTATGGTTAACTCTAGTTAGTCTAACCATAGTTAGGAAGCTAACTAGGGTTAGATGCTGCTAGCATATACACAGGCTGGTGTAAGCCCAATATAAAGAACTCATGCTCATTCT
>NZ_JAGXJL010000256.1:0-279 GCF_019091475.1 Streptomyces sp. GbtcB6
GGGTCCGCGCCGGTCTCGGCGAGCCAGGCCAGCGGGACCGGCGCGAAGGCCTCGTTCACCTCGAAGACCCCGACCTCCGACAGGGCCACCCCGGCCTTCCGCAGCACCTTCTCGGTCGCCGGAATGGGCCCGGTCAGCACCAGCACCGGGTCGGAGCCGACGACCACTCCCGCCCGGTACCGCACGAGAGGGATCAGGCCCAGCTCACGGGCCCCCTCCGGCGTGGTGATCAGCAGCGCTGCCGCGCCGTCGGAGATCTGCGGGGCGTTCCCGGCGTGG
>NZ_JAGXJL010000257.1:0-279 GCF_019091475.1 Streptomyces sp. GbtcB6
CACCATATCAGACTTCGAAATTTGCCTTTGTGCTAGTAAATCTTTCTGATAAGATGGTGGTTACTCTGGGGGTGGAATAGTGATTTTGGAGAAGTGTAAAAACCTATCTGAAGTCTCTAGGTGTAAAGCCCGCTTAGTTAATTTGGAAATTAGCAGTTGTTTATGATTAATTATGAAATTATTTATAGCTATTTAAATAATTTATTACTGTTATTTATGGAATTCAGAAATGCATGGTTATGTTATTCAGTAGTTTTCCGTGCTCGGCCGACCGGAACC
>NZ_JAGXJL010000258.1:0-279 GCF_019091475.1 Streptomyces sp. GbtcB6
TTTTGTGTTTGGACGATGCATGGTATCTTGTTCGTGTTTGTTATAGGTTTAATCTTTGTAATTGCAATTCCATTATCTTTAGCCTAGGTTGGAATTCAAAGATCAATTTGGAAACTTTTCAGTCTAAGGGAACTATGGACTTGTTGACATCTCAAAATTTATGTTAGGTATCAGTTTGAATCTGTAGTGGTATTTCTGAAAATGCCATTCCCTCTAAGTCTGTCAATTTATGTTAGCTGGGTTGAGGTGAAGTATGTAGCAGTAGCCGTCTGTTCCTTT